>QYQB01000076.1 GCA_007280275.1 bacterium
TACAGCCTCACGTTGGCGCTCGCTGGCGGCACAGCGCCGCTCGTATCGTCGTGGCTCATCGAATCGCTGGGCCACCCACTGGCACCAGCATACTACATTATGATATACGGTTTGATTGGCCTCGCAATCATGTGGCCGATGGCAGAAACCAACACGCGACGACTCGACGAGTAAGCATTGGGATTTCGCCGAAGAAGCGAACTCATCCTCAAAAAGACAAAAGCCGACCCTACCAGGATCGGCTTTTCATTTTGTTACACCGCTTGATCTATCTCTTCAATAGAAGATCAGAAATCGGGAATTGCAAATTGCTTGGTACCCTCAACGAGATCTCCGCCTTCGTCTTTCGAAACAGACTCCTGAGGACAGGCGAACTCGCGTCCCCCAAACAACAAAACCGACCTGTTTCCAGATCGGCCCTTCAATCGACAATGATTAGTACCCCCAACGAGATTCGAACTCGTGTACCGAGCTTGAAAAGACAATCGAGTTTGCAGAAACCGCTGTAATACCAACGCTTTTTTCAGCTCACGATTCGAACGTTGTTAGCACCTGTTAGCAGAGAATCCCACCGCTAACACGTGGATTCACATCGAAGTTACGTATAATTGAATTTTCTCGCAAGTCTTTGAAATGACTTTGGAATAGCAGGCCTACGATTCAGCCATCTCGATTTCATTTGCGGATCGTCAGCATCTGGACCATATGCTGGCAGAGCACTTGCGCTTTCCTTGCACGAGCGACAATTCGTTCGATTGTCTTGGCTTCCATTGCTTACAGCGACCCTGTATCTTGTAAACCTAAATACTTGCGCAGAATCAACCGAATCACGTAGGATTTTTCACGGCCAAGCCTCGCTGCCTCCATCTGGATACGCTTGGCAAGCACTTCGTCGGCCATGAAACTCACCACACGCCCCTTATGGAAGAACGCTTTGCGGTGATTTTTTGTCGGAATATGTTGTTCTAAGATCATCGTGCCTCACTTTTTGGGTTCATCGATTCACTCCTGCTCTCGATCTGGCCGTGTTTAAGTGCCAATGCAAAGTTAGTTTTTTCCTGGTCACGCATTGGTGCTGGACGTAGGCTAAATCCTACTGGCGCCATAGAGATACCGAAATCTCCTTCATCGCGATATGGAATCGACACAACTCAACCCCCGTTGGCCTGCATCCAGTCTCGCACCAATTTGTGATACGTCTGCTCCGGCGTGATCAGGAAGGACAGGTCCGCAGGCACATCAGCCATATCCGGTCTGTCAGGCCAGGTGTTGAGAAACTTCGCCATGACATAGCCCGGAGGTGGACCGTAGAAGCGGGTCTTGCCGTAGGCGGTCTTCAGATTCTCCCATGTCTTGTTGAAGTACTCAAGAGAAGCTCTGACGTTCTTCATGCCACTCTTTTGCTGCGCCTTGTCAGCGACATCGCATTGTTGCAGTGCCAATAACAGCTTTGCGGCAGCAATTTGAAAGTCATTGGTTACCGCAAGAATCTCGAAATGATAGCGGTTCCTTCTGGCCTTCTTTGACAGTTCCGCTATCTGCGCGGAGGTTACTTCAAATCGTTTGATCTCCTGCCCCGCGACCTTGAGCCTTTCGGCATTCTGCTTTGACCACGCCCCGGGCGAGCCTAGATTCGGGACTGCAAGGATGTTTCGCTCTCTTTCTGGTGGCGAAGACATTTCTCTGCTTCCCTTTGTGAAAAAGCACCAATCCCAGAACTCAGACGCTCTGAAAAGCTCAGCATAGAGGCCTGTAGCTCCGGTGCATTCGGGGCCAAACTCTCTCTGCCAGAACGCCTCCTCATACTCCGGTTGGCTTCTTCCGAATGGCGACCAGCCGTACTCTGCTGAGGCAATTAATCCTCTCCAGTATGTTTCCATGTGCGGTGATGCATCATCCCAGGCCGAGCAAAGATGCTTGTCAATTCCTTTATCGATAGCAAGTTGAATGAAACTTTTAATCGTCTGGACCCTGTCGTCATAGAATTCCGTCGTGTGTACTTTCGGCGTGACGCAAGCCCTTGGATACAAAGGCGATAAATCGGCGGCAGCGGTGCAGATCATGACATTGAGTCCGCTTTGTTTATACCAATCAAGAGCCATGATATTACCGGGCTGCATCGCCATCGAGTAATCCCATCGCATATAGAATGCATCCTTGGGAAATTTACTGGCATTCGCATCCAGCTCCGACCGGCCTTTTGCCCATGCCTTGTCTGCAACTTCCTTCGTAGCCGCCGGATCATGGACAGACTCATAGAGATTCGAATGCTCGAATATCATATCATCCCAAAAAATGGCTGTGCGTCCATGCTGACGTGCAAACTCGTTCACTTTGTTGAACCAGTACAGATTGAGCCCCAACATTCCTTCTTTATCAACGAACGCCTTGCAACGCGGACATTTCCCGATCGCCCCCGTCTCGTCTCCGCCAAAGTGCAGGTACCTGCTCCCCGGTGTAGCCTCGATGGCATCCTTGCACATGTCGAAGATCACCTGATACGTGCTATCGTTCGTTGGACAAAATACCCAAGCGCTTTTCGGATCTTCCCGAAGATTCGCATACTGAGGATGCTTCAGAAGATAAGCCATATGACCAAGACTTTGGACCAGAGGGGTTATTTCGATGTGTCGATCCCTTGCATAGTTGGTCAGCGCTGCCATCTCTTCAATGCTCATCGCAAGTGGCGATCCGATCAACGGCTGCCTGCGGAACTGAAGTTTGTCCTCGAATTCAAAGATGACGCCGTTAATCTTGTATCGCGCCAGCCGGTCGATGCTTTTGTAATAGTACTCCATGTTGTCGAGGTGATGTCTCACATCGAATTGAACTGACCGATAGCTCATCGCGGGATAATCTGTGATCTTGCATGCCGGGATGGTCACCCCGAGATCGCGTGCGTCTTCAAGGAGCTGCTCGAGTGTCTGGCAGCCATAGAAAAGTCCGGCTTCGCCCCTGGAAGTTATTGCGACCTTCCCGCCAGCAATGAGCAGAACATATCCCTCCGGCGACTTGGGAACATCAGCACTCTCAACCAGCTGAAGCCTCAGCACTCCAACGCCTTTGCCAATCTGTGGAAGTGCGGAGAGCATCGGTCCGGTGGCAGGCAGGGGGAAATCTCCTTTCAGCTCAATCGATTTCAAATCCCCAAGGTTCAATCCTGTCCCCCCAAGCAGTTCCACCCCTTGCGGCTGCGGAAGAATCTTGAAAGGAGCCGGAAGCTGTTGGCCCCCCGCCAGCAGTAGTGCTGAGTTAACGAGCATAGCCACGACTAGTGTCACAAGACCGATCCATTTCAAATTGGTCATTGAAACCTCCTTCAATCCTATTGAATTCTGAGTGTAGCGGTATCCACAATCAAGGCAACTCTATTTTGCATCTGGCTTTTCAGTTTCTGAAGGTACCGAGGCCTCGAGCGTGGACTCAGTTGGTCTATCCCAAATGGTAATAAGGAGTGTGCTGCCCAGAACGAAGATTCCGCCGATAATGGCAAGCGGAGAAAGTCTTTCACCGAGAGTGAAGGCGGCAATGGGCAAACCGAAGAACGTGATCAGATAGTTTGTGAGTGCTACCTGTATCGCATCCAGCTCTTTGAGGACCCGCAGGAAGATAATCATAGATAGATAATTGTGGAAGAAGGTCAGGAGTATCATACCTATCCAAGTGTTTGTTGTGAAGCTAGGAATACCGGAAAGAAACTGACCGAGTTCAGGAATGACAAACGGAAGCAACAGAATGAGCATCAAGCAATATGTCCAAAAGAGCATCTCCAGCGGCGAGAAGCGTCGGAGAATCACTTTGCCAAAGGAGTTATTCAAGGAATTCCCCAGAAGCGCTGTCAGGATCAGCAGATCACCGGCGAGATATTGGAAAGCAAAATGTGATCCTTGTATGTCCTTAGCCGATATGATCACGACACCTACGATTGCGAAGCTGAAGCTGATCCATCGTGCCGTATTCATCTTTTCTTTAAGGATGAGCATGGCCATAACGGCCGTGAAGACAGGGAGGGCTAGTGTAAGGAGAGCGCCGTTGCTTGCCAAACTCATCCGGGTTCCCCAAGTCATTAGCACCTGTGCGGGAAAGAACCCGAAAGCAGCGAGGATAAAGAAATTGACGACATCTCTTTTATTCGTAACACGAACTGAACGATGTCTTCGAGCCTCGGCTATCACAAATGGAATGAGTCCGATCGTAGCTAAGCACATTGGTCCCCAAACAGTCATATAGGGGCCAACCTGATCTTCAACGAGTTTAATACACGTAAATTGTAGAGCCCACATCAAATTGCAGGCGAAAAGCAAGATCCAGTTGCGCATTATTCCCCTCTTCCATTAGTAGGTGTGTAGATTACGCGCTGATAGACAGAGAAGCCCTTGCCTGAAGCTTTGTCTCCAAAGATGTTCATGTGCCAGAATGATCTTGTTCTATTTGCTATCAAGGGGAGAAAACACAAAGACCTCGCATTCGTGCGGTCTTAACTTTGCTGAGATTGTACCGTTCGCTTTTTCCACAAATTTGTGTTTCCAAACATCATAGATTTTATACTTAGCATCTACCTTCAGTTCCAATTCCTTCCAAGAGGCAGAAATAGATTGTTCGGTCGAGTTCCGATTTAGTAATGCGATGGCCACTTTCTTATTTGCCAGAGGTTTTTTCCACGCTTCGAATCCATCTTTTTTGATTACACGGAAGCCCTGTTTTCCCAATGAATCTTGATCGATATCGATGATATCTTTGTTTGACAAGATCATTTTTGTCATTTCATCCATCTTGCTAATATCACATCCTATCATTAACGGCGCGGCGATCATACACCACATACTCATTTGCGATCGATATTCAATTTCAGTGCAACCGCCTCCTTTGATATTGCCGGTGTTCTTCAGGCCTACGACAAGCATATCAGGATCATTCCAACCACCGGGTCCGGCGAAACGATCGAGATTTGATGCCACATCCAGCGACGTGACAACTCCGACCGGGCTTCCTACGTTACGTGCTACCTCCCACACATCATACACATCATAGGATGTACGCCACATATGACCGCCAACTTCTTTGCCCCATAACCATGGCGAACGCGGACCCCATTCACAAATACTATAGATGATCGGTCTTCCTGTTGCCTTAAGAGCATCTCCCATTCTTTTGTAGCGATCAATTGCCATCTTGTAATCATTATTGGCTGATGTATAATCTGGACAGAAGCAATAATCGTATTTCAGGAAATCAACACCCCATGCTGCGAACAACGTCGCATCCTTCTTTTCAAAACCATAGCTGCCCGGCATCTTTCCGCACGTCATCGTACCCGCATCTGAATAAATGCCAAACTTCAGTCCCTTACTATGGACGTAATCTGCTAATGCTTTAATACCGGATGGGAATCTCTTGGGATCGGGGAATAAATTCCCATTCGCGTCTCTGCCGCCATGCCAATAATCATCAATCACGACATACGTGTAGCCAACATCTTTCAAACCCGTACTTACCATGAAGTCTGCAGTCGCGCGAATTGCTTTCTCATCGACATTGATCCCGAACGAGTTCCAACTATTCCATCCCATTGGAGGAGTGAGGGCGAGTTGTTGTTGGACCGGTGTCCCTTTGTCCTGCTGTCCGGAGTCTTTTGCATCCGTCTTGTTCTCCCAGCCTACGCTGGCAACAGCCAATGTGAGAACTGAAGTCCAGACTATTACATGCTTATTGTACCTTGTCATAACTATTCCTCCTGAGTGAATGTTATACTACTTGGTATTAATCTCAATTCGGTGTGTCCCGAGTCCAGCCGGAATATTCAGTACTTGTTTTGAATCTAATACCATTCTTGCCTTTTTCCCGTCAATGCGAACGGTCGCTCCCTCTCCAAACTTCTCCCTGGTACCATCGGACAGTTCCAGCGTCCACAGGGAGGGTTTCTTTTCGAAATACTTGCAGTAATGGTCATCATATTGAAACTCGATCCCCAGGGTGCTCCTCTTCATCTCCTTGACATTACTGTGCAGATACGCGCAAGTCTCATTAAAGCCCATCCAGTGTTTGTCCTTGTGGGCATCGATCCAGTTGGTGTTATCTGTCAGGTTGGCCCTTCGCCCTCCGGCGATCTTCGATGCCATCAACTCCTCTGTGGTCATCTTCAGAAGAGCATCCCAGCCTTCTTCAGTTGCATCTGCCGGATTGTTCGTTCTTGCCGTCAGGTCCAGATCATGGCAGGTAAACTGCTCGGGCATCATCATACTGAATTCGATGGTCCTGTCGAAGCCCACGTAACATTCCCGACTGACACCCAATCCTGCGATTGCAGCCACGCGACCATTATCGTTCCCACCCGGCTTCGACGGACTTATCTCTGCGCCTGTGCGAACTTCTGCGGAAAGGGAAACGACACCAAACGCCTTTCGAATGGCATCGATACCGCTCTTGTAGAGAAACAGCAGATCGTTCGACGGTACCGACACACCACCGCGCCGCACGTCAACGATCTCGTTATACCAATTTGTCACGGCCATTTCGCCGTCGATCGGACTCCCCCACCACGGCCCCGGCTCCGAATCCAGGTCCCAGTTCATGTGCGACCAGGCACGGTGCGGTTGAATCTCAAAGACGCCGCGCCGAAGTCCTTCATCAAGTCCGGCCTTTGTAGAACCGTAATCTTGCCAGTTACCGAAGATATCTTTGAATGGTTTGACCGACCACGGCGACTCGATGATCTTGTTTTTCGGATTCGCGAAACCGGGCGTAATATTCTGAACCATCATGAGCCCGCGCTTCTCGAGCGGCTCTATCAGGTATTTCATCAGAGTTTCTTTGCTCGGCGTCGGATAGTGCCACCTCAGGCTCCATGCATGTTCGCTGCAACCGATATCGTCCATGATGAAAATGAATCCGTTGTCGAAGTTATCATTGAAGATGCCGTACCCGATCGCATACACCAACGACTTCCTAAAGACCCTCCTCATCACCGGATACGTACGAAACCAGTTCTTCCCTCCGCCGATCCAAATTACTTTCGTGTCGCTGGTTACGTCCCTTACAGTCAGTTGAGGAGTCTGACCAACCTGGCCAAGCACTTTTGTCGCATCGCCTGCCGTGCAACGAATAACAGAGATCTTGGATTTCTCCTCGATGACTTCTCCCGGTTTTAGAGTGACACCGTTGCCTCCCACGATGCTTGGTGCCGCTGACAACTTCTCGTCCGGCAGCACTGTTCCCACGGCTCCAGACGTAATGAAATGCTTGCCCGAGATCGTGAACCCATCTGTCTTTCTACCTTGCCGCAAATCCACAACCCCCTCGTACTTCACACCAATTAAATCAGCCACCTGTGTAGTCTTGATATTGTCAAAGAGGGCGATCAAGCTTATTCCATACTCTTCGACGACTCGTTTGAGTGTCTGGTAGTTCGCGGAAAACCCCTGGAGCTTGTCCGGGTCCGCCATCCATATCACGCAGCCATAGTTGGGCTTTGCCTCACCGTCCAGAAAACGGTTTATCTGGAGCCGCTGCTCATCTAGGCGCAAAATGTCGAATGGAACCCCCCAGATCTTGAGCATCGTCACGACATCGATAAACTCCCCTCCCTTGACACGCTTCGAGTCGATGTTGTAGCTAAGCGGATCAGTCCACTGGTCACCGATGACGACGAGAACGCGGAAGGGTTTGACTGCCGGTGGTTGTTTGTTGCCGGCGAGTGCGACGACAGCAAATGCCAACAGAACGAAACTCAAAATGAAAATTCGTTGCTTGGCTGTATTCACTCTCTGTTGTCCTTATGGTGTTGTCCGCTGCGGCGATAACTCATATCTTCAGAAAAGTCTTCTTGCTGTACATCCAATACAGGATAAGCCAGATCACCGTGAGCGCCGCTGCCTCCTGGACAAATTCATTCCAGGGACCCAGCCACGGAGCAAGTCCCCCGACGAACACATTTCCAATATGTTTGAAGTCGAAAAGGTGAGTCGCAACGTAGACGCCAATGGCATTCATGCCGATCACAACAAAAAAGAACGCCCATTTTCTGTACCCCCACACATCGATGACAAGATAGAAGAGGGCCAGGAGCAGGTAGCTCCATCCGGCGGCGTACAACACGAGAGAACTGGTCCACAGGTGATGAATGATCGGGAACCAGATGCCCCAGATCAGGCCGGCGACTACGCAGCCGATCCCGAGTAGTGCCAATTCACCCGCTTTCCGCATTTGCGCGCGCTTCGAAAGCAGGATCTGACCCGCGAAGACCCCAAGCATCACAGAGCAGATAAATGTCATGTTTGTGATGATGTACGTCCAGCCTTCCCCTTCCTGCCAGTGGCCGAGGACGGCATTGTCGACGTAGAGAGCCAGGTTCGTGTTCCGCTCAAAGAAGCCAGCCCCAATCCCCGGAATGGGAACCAACGCCATCACCGCCCAGTACAGCAACAGGAGGATTGCTGTTACAGCCACCTGCCATCGAAACTTTAACTCAAGGATCATGACGGAACTAACAAGATACCCCACAGCGATGGCATGTAACGTATCTGTCCACAGATGTAGCTTTGTCGAATCAAATTTCAGTAAGTGACCGGAGGCAATCAGTCCGAGGATGTAGAGGATGACCACTCTTCTCAAGACGTGAAGATAGAGTTTCTTCTTGGTATCGCCGTGATCAAGCCGCTTGACAAACGAAAAGGGCATGACAGCCCCTACAATGAAAAGGAACAGGGGCATGATCAAATCATAGAAATGAAACCGCCCCCATGAGTGTTCAAAATTCACGTCCATCCCCTGGAGAAAACCAATGCCAGAATTCTTGGCAAGGGAAACAAGGACCTGGGCACCTCCGATGATCCAAAGCATGTCAAAGCCTCTGAGGGCATCGACGCACATCAGTCTTTGACTGGCAACCGGTGATTGAGTTTGGGAATCCATCGTGCTTCCCTTGTTGAATAAGTTGCAGCGGAGAAGAAGATTATTTCACGCTGTCGATCAATATGAAATCGTACTCCTTCAGCATGTTTTTATATGGGGCTTTGTATGTGACGGTTTCCTCGGATTTCAAGTTGTGCTTGTTGTCCCAGACGACGACATGAATCTTTGAACCATCGGCGAGACCCGGGATTGAGACTTCAAGCTCAGTCGTTTCGATTGCGAGGAGTGCTGTCACATTCTTTCCGACAATGCCCCAGACATTTGAGGATGGAGGTATTCCACCGCCTGAAAGCAGATTGGAGATCGGATAGGCGACCTCCCAGTTTAACGCAGTCGCTGTAACGAGATACTTCTTGTCTTTGCCGACGATGTACGGTCCCCGACCATATGTTTTGTTCGGCTCGCAGTAGATGGTTCCACTGATTGCGTCCTTTGGAATGACGGTGCCCGCACGCAAATCCCCGCCGTGCTGTACATCCGAGCCGGTGAATCTCAAGTACACATTCCCATAATATCCGGTGTATGGAAGCTGAGCCTCCTGGTTCTTTGGAAGAGAGACGTCAGCTTCACCGTCTTCCCCGCCGCCAAACCGAAACGACTTCGTCCCGTCAACACCGCACTTTTCCAAAGCCGTCTTCCAACTTGGACTTACACTTGATCCACCCGGGATGCTGCTGCCGCATTGAACGAAGACGGGCTTATCGCCACTGAACAGTGCCACAACGTCGTCGGGCAGGACGTCGCCGCTGCCGCCCGAGGCATAAATCCAATACGCATCGGCGGGCACTACTTTGTCACTCACAATGATGTTGTAGCCGGCATTCAGCGCGCCGGAAGTAATGGCATCGCCGGAGTTGAACAGGCGGCTCCATCCGGGATCGACCGCCTGACTGCCGGACGATTTGCTCCATTGCTTCAGGAGAACCACAATGTTCATTACGGGTCTGTCTTTTTCCTGCTTGTTAACATATTCCGTGATCCAGGCCTGTGTCTTGATGGGGTCGAACAGATTCATCCCTCCCCAGATCATGAAATTGTCCACCCTGAACTGCAGAGCGCGAATCATGCAAATGTCAGCGACCACTGCTGGAGAGTACTCGCCCGGAATGCCCCAGTTGCGAGTCAAGGGCGAAATCAAGGATGTAGGCTTCTTCCAGTATTTTGCCCAACCAAAACCGAGCGTACCGTGCTCGGCCAGCGTGGCTATGTTGAATATCTTGTCACGTTTGAGATAATAATTGTAGATATCGATGGTGCCTGTCTCGGGCCAGAGTGGGACGAAATGAGGCTCCTTGAGCAGCATCGGATCAGTGCCGGAGACATAATCGACGCCTCTCTTTTTGAGTTCTCTCGCCAGTGACACAAAGACATCCGGCTTCACTTCGAAGCACTCTTCGAATACACCATCCGCCCCGCAGTTTGCAATGTCATCAGCGACCTCCTTGATATTCTCCGGAGTCCACTGATTTTGTTTCCAGTGCCACGGATTAACCCCCTCTATATTGATCGATACCTTAAGTCCTTTCTTGTGTGCAGCCTTCGCAACCGGAGTGAGCATATCCCATTTGAACACTCCCCACTTCTGTTTTTCGAGAAAGGGAGATTTGAAATAGTAGTGCATCTCCGGCCCGACGCGATCAGCACCCCACATTTCGAGACCTCGCCAGCCTTTCGCATACGCATCATCCATCAGCGCTGACAACCGAGCGTCGGTCCCCTGGTCCACCGCCTGCCGATGGTCGATGATCCCTTCAACCCAGTAGCGAGGGCTGTACTGTTCCTGTGCGACAACGATTGATACAAACTGAAGCACCACATAGAGTCTAAGCACTTTCTTGAACATCTTATACCTCCCGGATTGAACCCGAAAATCAGGCGATTGCCGTATTCACCCTATTTATCTTTTCTTGGCGGTTTGATTCTACGACGAGAGCGTTAGCGTGCGTACTTTTGGACACAGTGCGCATAATGATCTGTCACGTAGATGCTTCCATCGGCTCCAACTGCTATCCCTATCGGGAAATGCTTACTGTCGTCCAGGACTCCCGGTGTCATCCAATGCTCTTTGTATTCCCCGCTAGCGGTCAACAATTGAATCCGGAAGTTGTACCGATCACACACGTAAACGTCTCCTTTGGAGTCAACCGCGACACCGTGCGGCTCGCTGAATTGTCCCCCCTTTGCTTCCTTTCCTTCTCCATATTGTCCGAATCGCTTCACCAATGCCCCTTCCTTCGAAAAGATGGAGATACGATGGTTTTGTCTGTCGCTCAGGATGATGTTCCCGTCTCTGCCTATCGCTATCTCATGCGGCATATAGGCTTTGAAACCAATACTTTCTTCCGAGCCCCATTTTGCCAGGAACTTCAGATCTGAATCGAATGTCTGGATTCTGTAATTGAATGCATCAATCACATAGAGAACGTCCTTCTCATCGACGGCGATGCCGTAGGGGTATTTGAATTGCCCGTCTTGCGTTCCGTAGGAACCAATTGACGCCAAATACTCGCCTCTTGGAGAGAACTTCTGGACTCGATTGTTGTTCATATCGGCCACATAGACGAAGCCTTTCGAATCGATCGCTATGCCGTACGGGTACGTGAATTCCCCGGGTCCCTTGCCCAATCTGCCCCACATGAGAATGAAGTTCCCTTCCGCATCGAATTTCTGGATCCGTTGATTGTGTTGGTCCACCACGTAGACATTCGAGGATTTGTCCACAGCAATCATCGTCGGGTATTTCAGCTGCCCTGGTTTGTCCCCAAACTCTCCCCACTGCTTGGTCATGCCCTGACCGGACTGAGCGTTCACTATCGGCGTGATGCCGCAGATAAGTACTGCAGCAAAAATCACCTTGATAAGCTGACTATTCTTCATGGTTCGTTTCCTCTTTACAGTCACGAGTTAAGAAACGCTGCGATTACTTTTTCGTGTTATCGAGCACTGTGATAAACTTCTCGAAATCCTGGTCATACCCATCGCTCCGGGACATAAAGCCTTTTTCTATGTCGCCGCCATTCTGACTTCTGTGCTTATTCCACGCTTCATATTTTATTGTACGATATTTTCTAATGTCCATTCGAACGTCGGCCCTTCCTCTTCCACTCTCCTGCGCTTCGGTGTCTGACAGCCAGCCATGGGGCAGCGTCCACAATTTCCCAACTGCCATACCTTGTGCAATCGCCTTTTTGAACGCCAAGTACATCAAATATCCGCTATCTCCGTGATCGAGCTTTTCTCCGCCCGGCGTGTGAATGATCGTGATCTCGGATTGATATTTCTTCAGCAATGCGACGACGAAATTCACATCTTCGCTATATCTTGTGGCAAGGCTTACATGTTTTCTGCCTGGCGGATCATATTTCAGATACTCTTCCGTACCATAAATGACCAATTTGCGGCCAAGCCATAGTTCTGGCTCACAAAAATCGAGGAAGACCGGCTCGGCGCCAAACACCTTAGCTGCCTGCAAAGCTTCCTCTCTTCTGATCTGCATTGTTTCCAGTGCATCCACCTGGTACACCTTCGGGGACCCTGTTACAGCAGCGGTCAACTTCCTGCCCGCAAAATCCCAGTTACCCGGCACCTTTTCAATCTGATTGCCCGAGAGGTTATTCATGACGCAAACGTAAATGCCTTGATAGCCCTCCGCGATATATTTGGCAAAGGTTCCGCCGGCCATTTGTTCAACATCATCGGCATGAGCCCCGAACACCAGAATGCATTTTCGAGGTTTGTTTCCGTCGCCGGCAATAATGAAAGTCGCAGGGACAAGGAATGCCAAGATCGAGTACTTCAGAAACCTCAGGAATGTGCCTGGCTTCATCTCACAACTCCAATCACGTAGTCAGTAAACACTTGTTGACCCCAGCGCCCGAATTGCACGACAACATCATTTTGTGTTATCGAGGACTGTGATGTACTCTTCGACCATACCTTCGGGTGTCACCTGGCCTCTTTCTACATAGTCTTTGTAGAAGATGCTTTTTTGGCTGACGTGTCTACAGTATGCTTCATACTTGATCTTCAGATAGTTTTTGATATCGATGCTGACGTCGGGCTTTCCTCTGCCACTTTTCCGTGCCTCAGGATCCAGCAACCACCCGCCCACATCCATCCAGAGCTTCCCGACTGGTATTCCTTGCGCAATTGCCTTTGTGAATGCCAAATACATGAGATATGCGCTGTTTCCGTGCTCATCTTTGTCACCACCCAAGGCATGGATAATAACAATCTCAGGTTGATACTTCTTCAGCAGGTCGACAACAATGCCCACTTCCTTGCTCATGGTCGAAGCCACACTGATTTGTGGTCCTCCGGGAGGTTGGTATTGATGGAACTCATCGGAGCCGATATAGCATTCCTTGCGTCCCTGCCAAATGAATATTTCACGATAACCAAGGAATACGGGCGTTGCGCCATACAACGCCGCTGCATTTCTGGCCTCCTCCTGCCGAATCTGGATCGTCTCGAGTGCATCCACCGGGTAGAGATGAGGCGAGTTTGAAACGGTAAACCTCGTGCCCCTGCCGTACCGGGGATTCTGAGTATTCTGAATCGTGCATCCCGCTGTGTTGTTGTTGACGACGACGTAAATTCCTTCATACCCAGATCCGATGTATTTGGCGAACGTGCCTCCGGCCACCGCTTCGACATCATCTGCATGAGCGCCGAATACGAGTATACATTTCCTGGGTTTCTCTTTGTCCCCTGCAAGTACAATGCTTGCGGAAAGGAGCAGGAAGAGCACAGAACATTCCAGAATTCTGAAATTCGTCTTCGCTTTCACTCTAGGACTCCTTGTCTCGACAACCCTCTCGTACTTCCGAATGGCGCTAGTGAGTATTGTCTATGACCGTGATGAATTCTTCGATTGTTTCTTTTGCCTGTGCCTTATTCTTTGCCACATAGTTCTTCCCAAAGCCACCGTTCTGACTCAGGTGTTTATTCAGAGCCTCGTATTTCGTCTTTAGATACTTTTTCACATCGATGTGAACATCCGGCTTTCCTCTTCCGGTTTTCTGCGCCGTATCATCCAGGAACCATCCATCAACTTTCATCCACAACTTCCCCACTGCAATACCTTTGCTCATCGCCTTCTTGAATGCCAGATACATCAGATAGGCACTGTTGCCGTGATCAAGCTTTTCACCACCCAACGTGTGAATGATGATGATCTCCGGTTGGTACTTTTGCAGCAGTTCCACTACAATGTTGATATCCTCGCCATATCTAGTGGCAAGACTAACATCGTGTTTGGCCTGAGGGCTGTACTTCAAGAACTCTTCCGAGCCATACACAACGATTTTGCGGCCCAGCAGAATCTCAGGTTCACTGAAATTCAGAAAGACCGGCACTGCACCATACACAGCTGCCGCTTGCCTGCATTCTTCCTCACGAATTTGATTCGTTTCCAGAGCATCGACTGGATACATTTGGGGCGAACTGGAAACCGAGAACTTTGGACCCCATTTGTCGCCGGGCGCCTTCTCGATATTGCAGCCGGCAGTATTATTCGTGACACAGACATAGATGCCTTGATAGCCCTGAGCTGTGTACCTGGCTAATGTCCCGCCGGCAATCTCATCGACATCATCGGCGTGAGCGCCAAAGACCAGGATACATTTCCGGGGTTTATCTTTTGCTCCAGCCATAAGGAAGTCTGATGATACCACGAGTGCGACGACAAGGAGCACTTGGAAGAGAGGAAATCTATTTGGTCGCATCGGGATTGCCATGTTTAGAATGTTGCACAACATTTCCTGAAGTCCTTCTGAGGAGCCCCGCTTCAACGGGTCGTGCTCCTCAACAGAAAACCCTCGCGCTATACGGTTATATCTTGATCAAGATCTTGTTCTTATAGAGCCAGTAACACATATACCAAAGCAGAAACCATGCTGCGAAGGCCGTGGCATACGGCAGAAGTACTGGCGACCAGAAGAACAGGGCATAGGTAAACGGTTTCGCTATCTTAATCAGAAGAGAAGCGCCACCAAACTGATCGAACAGATAGATGAACAGGCAATTCATACCGACGATTGCAAAGAACTTCGGGACTTTTTGAATCTTCTTCAGATCCACCATCCAATAGGAGAATGCAAGAGCCACCAAACACCATCCACCGGTTTCGATGACATAGGAAGATGTGGCAATTCTCTTGACGATCGGTGTAATGGGATCGAGAGCGAAGCCGAGGGCGATGCCGATGAGCCCTGCGATGATGAGAATCTTCAACTTCTGGTTGGACGTCCTCTCGCTCCGCAGGATCAACCCCGCGACAACTCCCCAGATCGTAAATGCCGCCGTGGGAACAGCGTTAAAGGCCACCCAATACCCCTTCTCAGTCATCCCCATCAGCTGTAGATCAACCCAGGTCCCAAAATTCTGTGCTGGCACAAATGCCTGGTTGAATCCTTCGACAGGCCAGAAACGATAGAGCAATTCGCTCAGCAGGAGGAATCCAAAGCTAACAGCCACCTGAACCTTAATCGGCTTTCTCATCAACAAAAACGCAACGATGTAGGTAAATCCCAGTTGAGTGAGGACATTCCAGAGTTTCCAGACCGGCCTGCCTGCGCTGATGCTGTAATAAATGATGCCGAGCATGAAGAGCCAGGCCGAACGCTCAACGGCGTGCAAGAGTATCTTCTTCCAGGGATCTCCTCTTTCCAGCCGTTTCAATGCCGAAAACGGGATCGCAACGCCGACAATGAACATGAAGAAGGGCTCGACGAAATCCCAGAAGGTCAACCCATTCCATGGATGGTGCTCAAACTGAAACCCGATGAATGAGAGGATGCCGTTATCGGAAGCTTGCAGAAGGCGATACAGGCCTGACGACTTACCGATGAGAAGAAGCATTGTCAACCCTCGGAAGAAATCGAGCGAGAGGAGACGCTGCGCACTTGCTTGAGGCGAGATGTCCTGGGTCATTTCATTTTCCCTTTTCATTCAAATCGATAGTGATTTCCGCCTGTTCACTCCCCTGGTGTGTAACAAGTATGCGGTTCTCAGTGAACTGGAACAATCGCCAATTCAGAGACCCCTCGGCCACCGAACCCGTTTCAATCTGATAAACCGTCTGGCCGGCCGGGAATCTGATCCCTTCAAAAATGTTCGAATGCCCATGGCCGACAACCATTGCTTTGATGTTCGGATTCTCGTTCACGAGCTTTAACAGCCCATCCGAACATTGCTTCGCGGTGGGCCAATCCAACAGACCGTGTTCCTTGAAGCAGATGCCATCTCCGTTGATGTCCCCAACCGAAAAATAGATATGAAAGAACAAGATGACCGGCTCGCGCCCGGCGCTCGACAGTAGTTCCTTGAGCCAGTCAAACTGAACCTTGTCGATGACCCTTCCTTCGTCGTGCAGGCTGTAGCCGTTGTCAAGAAAGATGAAATGATAGTTGGTCCTGCCAACCCGAAAGATCCTGGAATAATAGGTGCCATCATGAAAACACGGGATGTTTCTTATCCAACTTGCACGCGCCCGGTCGGCAGAGGTCTGGGATTCAACGATCGTTGAGTCAGTATCATGAACGACATACTTCGTAAGGTCGTGATTGCCCAGCGTCAGATACAGTGGAACCGGACACTGATCATTCACTGTTCTCAATTGTTCAATCTGATTCGCCAACAGCTTGTGGGATTTTGTTTCCCCCTCATACATGTCGAGCACATCTCCGGTGATTACAACAGCATCGGCTTTCACTTGTCTGGGAACCGATCTGAAAAACTCGGTCAGCGAATCGAGTCCGCTTCTGACAACGAAATGCCTGACCGGGAGCAACGGATGACATTCATCCTGGTTATACAGCAGATGGAGATCACTTGTATGAAGGACGTTCAGCGTGTCGACAGCTTGACCACGTGCTCCGTATGCAATCAGCACTGTGAACAGTGTCAAAGAGAACGCAATTTTGTAACGGCTCATCGAGATTCGTGACATATGCGCTATTGGAAGACTTTACGCCTGGTTACTCTGGTACGGAATGGATCCTGCAACGCAAAGAATCATTTCCCCTGGTGTTGGGCCTCATCGATGAATGCGAGCATATTCTCCAACGGAATGTCCCCCTGCAGTTCATGCGAAGGGGCCAGGATGTAGCCGCCCCCTTTACCCAAAACCCTGATCCGCTCCCTGATTTCTTTCCTGACATCATCCGGTGTGCCGTAAGGCAATGTTCTTTGTGTGCTCACTCCCCCCCAGAAGGTCAGGTCCCTGCCGTATTCTTTCTTGAGTTTTTCGAAATCGAAGGCTTCGGCCTGAAGCGGTGTTATCATATTGACGCCGATCTCGATCAGATCCGGGATAATCTCTGAAATGTCGCCGCACGAATGAATTGAAACTGGCAGGCCTGCATCGTGGACGGCATCGTACAATTTCCGGAGTCGTTTCTTGAACATCGTTCGCCACAAGTCGGGGCTCATGATGAGACCATGCTGCTGCCCCCAGTCATCACCAAAGTGGAACGCGTCGATTGGGTATTGACAGAGTCTCTTTGTGATCACCAGATTAAACTCAGTAATTCTTTCAAAAAGCTCTTCGATAAACGCCGGATTCTCTACAAAATCCATCAGAACTGGTTCAATACCCCTTAGAATCCACGCCCTTTCGTAAAGCGAAAACCCTATGGCACCCACGACAAACCTGTCTCTGTTCCCGTCGATGAACGCAGGAATCTCACCCAGCTCCATGATTTTGTTTGCATCGGGAAAATCATACCCTTTCAATGTCGCTTCTTTCAGCGGGTAGTCGATGACGGTCCCAATATCTTCTCCTGGCTTCAGTTCCCACGTGGCTCCGAATGCATCCTTGAACTTGCCCGGACCCACGTCCTCCGTTTTGAAGATCGAATAGAAGCTTGGCTCAAACATGGCTATATGATTGCCGATAACCTCACCCAGGTCCCTCTCACCGAAATGCCCTCTAAGCTTCTTCTCAGCTGCGGAGAGACAATCCATCTGGTAGGGAATGAAATCGGTTTCGTGATGAGCCATCGCGTCTTTTACTCTCTCCTTCTTCGTCATCTCGAATCCCATGGATTGTCCTGCTCACGTCCGAGAGAGCGGGTGATGAGAGTCCGGTTCTTCACGCTGTTCAATCCTTCTTGATGATTGTGAAATAGTCCCAAACGTGGCTTCCTTTTTCATTCAATTCATCGCAAAGAAATTTCACATCCATCCTGTCACCGTGAACATCGATGACGACGGATCCCTCATTATCAGATCCGGGGAAGTAAACGGGAAATATCTGATAATGCCTGAATGTCTTGATGGGATTCGAAGTCCCGCCTGCTGCCGTTGTGATGAATACGGTCCCCTGGTGCGGCATTCCCTTCTTCTTCACGTACGGACCACCAGTGTCTTCCCTGCCGATTCCAGCATTTTTCTTGTTCGCTTCGGTCAACGTTGTTGTTGGTCCAATCAATTTGTCCAGCAAATAAGACCGTTCATACACGTGGTTATGTCCCTGCAGAACGAGGTCCACGCCATGGTCTTCCAGTATGGGCAGCCAATCTGTCCTTTGTGGCGGCGCATATTCGACCTCATCCGAGGGGTGATACCCCCCGCTATGAAATGGTTGATGCATGCACGCGATCAGCCATTCTTGCTTGTTGTTGTCCAGGTCCTTCTTCAACCATTCCCGTTGGGCTTTTCTGCCGTTTTCATCATGTATCTCAGTGCACAAACTTACCACGTGAATATTCGCGTAATCAAACGAGTAATACTCTGCGGCGACGGAGGCGATCCCCCCAGCTTCGGCTTTTGATGGGATCGTAAAAGTTCTCTTGTAGTTGTATATGCTGTCGTGTTCGTCATGATTGCCGACCGTTGTGTAGAGCGGTGACGACTTCAAAACGGGTTCGAGCTGATCGAAATAGTTGTGCTGCAACTGAAACAATGCATCATCTTCAGTCTGATCTCCCATGGAAAGAACAAAACTCGCATGGTAGCCGTTGTTGAAAGCCTTCCACTGAGCGACCGTCTCGAGCCGTCGCGCATTGTTTTTGGAATTGGTTTGGCCAAAATCTGAAATGGCCCAGATTCGGACTGGTGTTCCGGTGCCCACAGAGGGGGCGGTAATGAAATATTGTTCTTCGTTTCCCTTCGACGAACCATCAACGGTGTAATAGTATTTCGTGTTTGGCACGAGTCCGGTCACCGGCACCTGGTGATAGATTCTCTCGTCTTCAGATTCCACAATTGTTTCGGACAGTGGGGAGAGTGAAGTGCCGTAACGGACTTTTCCGATGTCCCCTGTACCACTTTGCCACCGGATGATGACGCTTGTCGGCGTGGGGACCTGAAGATAGGGTTGCCGGGTAACCTGGGCGAACGCCTGCACAGCGAACAAGAACAACAGCAGCAAAGATTGTTTCCTGACAAACATGGATTTCTTCATTTCGTCTTCGATCCTCAGTAATTGTGATCGTTGTCTGCAGGTCTGCAAGACCTGATGTTAACGCACCAGCAGCATCTTCGTGCTCTTGATCATCGTTCCCGTTTGGATCTGCGCGATATACATGCCACTCGGTAAGTCGTTTCCATTTCCATCTTTCGCAATCCAACTCATCGTATGATGGCCTTTGTCCGTCACTCCGTCGAGCAGGGTCGCGGCACTGCGACCGAGTACATCATAGATCACGATCTTCGCAGATCCTCGTTGCGGCAGATCGTAAGAGATGTTTGTTGACGGGTTGAATGGATTGGGATAATTGGCGATCGCAAATTCGTCAGGGACGTGAGTCATACTCCCACGAACTGCTGAGACAATCTGGGGCGCTGCGACGGTGAATGAATCGATCACAGTCCCCGGCGTACTGCAAACCTGTTCCTCTCGCGGCTTGTAGTCATTACCAGGATTGGTCGTGTTGGGAGAACAGATGAATCGGCCCTGAATTGCGTCATCGGTGAAATCAAGAACCAGAATGCCGTAATGAATCGCACGAAAAGCACAGTTCGATGGCTTTGTCGGGCTATCCCATCCACGAAAATATGACCCCGTCGTGCTATTGATAATATATGTCATTCCGCTTGATAGCGGATAACGCTCATACTGGTGGTTATGGCCGCTGAGATCAAGCACATACTTCGGAAAAGCAGTATGGAAACCATCCAGGACGGTCCGCATACTTGTTTCACCGGGGCTGCGTCCACTTGCGCTTGTATAAGAAGACCTGTGACCGAAAGTTACTATGAACCTGATATTGGGATCATTCTGGGCGGCTGAGAACACAGGTGTAACCTGGTTTTTCCACTCGATGCGGGTTGAAGAAGTCCATGGTTCAGGAAAGCTGATAAACCTTGTGTTACCGTAGTCAAACCAACCCCAGTCCTCACCTCCGGCGCTCACTGCCGGTGAAAATAGCATCGTCCCTGGATTTGGTATGTCAAAGCGCCCCTTAAAGGTTCGCAGATCATCTGCGGTGGTGTACTCCCAATCGTGGTTCCCCTCGACGGGCATCCAAGCAGCGCTCTGCGACCAGACCATCGCATCCTGAAAACGTCGTACGACTTTCTGCTGCCCATCGGGGCCCGCCCCTGTTAAGTCTCCGGTTGACAGCACCAAGGCAGGTTTGAACCCCGCGATCTGAGCGAACATAGCTATGCACTCCGGCGAGTTGTCATGCATATCGCTCGTAGTGCAGATCCTGAAGCCCGCCGTCCCGGGTGGAGGAGGCGTCCGGAACTTGTTCATCTGTCCGGTGCTGCCGATTCTGTAGTAATAGCTGGTGTTCTGCTGAAGCCCGGTAAGCTTTGCTTCCCAATAAGGACCGGGATCTGAAATCCACGGTGATGTCACCGGCAAGAAGGCCGGATGTGACGCCAGAACTGAAGTGCTGAGATTGCTGGAGTCAGCACCGTACCGAATCTGGTCGGCTGTTCCTATCCAATCAAATGTAATTGCCGTATTGCTGATAATGGAGTAGTGCACCTGATCGACCTCGGCCACTCTCGTCCTTGTTGCTCCGCTACTCTCCTGCTTCGCCACAGTTTGTGCTAACATCGGTTCATAGGAGGCCAGGAGGAAGGAAACTGAGAGAAGTATGATCGCAACGCTCTTCTTCATTCAAGATTCTTGATTAGAAATTCAACGATTGAATTCGAATTTAGCTAAGTCTGACTTCTTCTCAACTCTCACCGCAGGAGCATCATTTTTGTACTCTTCAAAAATTGTCCCGACTGAATACGGGCGATGTACATGCCGCTTGTCACATCGTTCCCTCTTCCGTCTTTCCCGGACCAATCGATGGTGTGATTTCCTGTTGCGACTTCCCCGTCGACCAACGTGGAAACGACTCGGCCTAGAACATCATAGATTGTTATCGTAACGTGCCCGGTTTGCGGAGCAGTATACGAAATCCGTGTTGATGGATTGAAAGGGTTGGGGTAGTTCGATATAGAGAAATCTTCCGGGAGCAAAGCCCGACTATCTTCAACGGAAGTCGCATTCGCCGACTTCAGTATCGTAAAATAGTCCCAAATGTGGCTTCCCTTGGCGTCCAATTCGTCACAGAGAAACTTCACATCCATCCGGTTGCTACCGTCAACATCAACCACCAAGGATCCTTCATAGTCTGAGCCTCTGAAGACTACCGGAGTGAAGGCGAACGGATAGCGGAGATTACTGGCATCACTTGAAGTTCCGCCGCCTTCACAGTTGACGAAGATTTCTCCGCCGTGCGGCCGACCTGCCACCTTTTTATATGCGTGATCAACATCTATCCTGCCGAGTGCCGTATCGATTTTGTTCGCCTCAGTCAGGCTTGTCGATTTTCCCGTGAGGTTGTCGAGCATATAGGATCTCTCGTAGACGTGGTTGTGGCCCGCCAGAATGAGATCGACCCCTGCGTCTTCCAGCACGGGCAGCCAATTCGCTCTCTCCGTCATGGAAAATGGGTCCGTATCTGACTTGTGGTCGCCTGCGCTGTGCATTGGGTGGTGCATGAGAGCAATCAACCAATCAGATTTGTTGGCCGACAAGTCATTCTTCAGCCATTCTGTTTCAGGACTTATATCGAAACCGTCCGCGCAGAGCACCACAACATGGATATTGGCATAGTTGAAGGAATAGTAATCCTCGGTGCCCGAAGCCAGCCCCCCGGCCTCAGCGTTGGCCGGCAGTGTAAACGAGGCTTTGTAGACAACGCGTTGATCACCAGCATCATGATTGCCTACGGTGGTAAAAAGAGGAGTTATCCTGAGAACATCCTGAAGCTGGTTGAAGTAGTTTGCCTGAAGCTGACTCTCCCAGTCTGATTCTGATTGATCACCTAACGAGAGAACGAGATCGGCAGCGAGCGAATTGTTATTGAACTCCTTCCAGACATTAACAGTGACAGTCCTGCGGGCATCGTCCGAGGTGGAAAACGATTGACCAAAATCCGAAATCACCCAAAGTCTTGTGAATTGACGTGTACCTGTAACGGGTGCCGTTACGAAATATTGATCCGATGTGCCACCAGAAGGACCCGTCACCGAGTAGTAGTATTTCTGCTTTGGGGACAGTCCGGTAATTGTTATCTCATGTTTTATTGCGTTGCCGGTGTCAGACTTTGCTTTTGTCAGCGACGTCGTTGAAGCCCCATAATAGACCGTCCCAACCCTTGCGCTGTCCGAATCCCACCGCACGACGATGCTGTTTGGCGTGACAATTTGAAGATACGGCTGGCGCGTAACTTGCGCAGACATCTGGACTGACAGCAAAAACAGAATCAGCAACAGTCCGTTTCTGTGAAGAAGGCGATGGTTCATAGCATCCCTCGATTTCCGCCGGAAGGTCCTCGTTCATGAGGCCACCGACGATTTTACCTTAGCAACAGCATTTTTGTGTTCTTTATGAACTCACCAGCGCGGAGTCGCGCGATGTACATTCCGCTCACAAGATTGTTACCTCTCTCATCTTTTCCAGACCAATCAACAGTATGAGTCCCTTTCTCCTGCTCTCCGTCGACCAGAGTCGCCACAGTGCGACCAAGCAGATCATAGATCGAGATTCTCACTGAACCCCGTTGCGGGAGAGTATAGGATATCTTTGTCGACGGGTTGAATGGGTTGGGATAATTTGTAATCGAGAAATCACTCGGAAGGAGGGTCCTGTCACCGACAACAGATGATACCTTCGGTGCCTTGATGATTGTCAAGCTGTCCCAGACGTGGCTGAGAGTGATAAGATGTGGTTGATCACAGATGAATTTGACATCCATGCGGTTGCTACCGCTGACATCGATGACCAACGAGCCTTCGTTGTTGGATTGCTTGAAAACTATTGGAGTGAAGCTCAAGGGAACTGTCAGGTATTTGGGATCGTTTGCTGTTCCGCCCCCCTGGCATGAAATGAAGATTTCCCCCTGATGCGGTCGGCCCGGTTCTTTCTGATAGGCATGGTCTATCCCGATCCTGCCGAGCGCGGTGTCTATCTTATTGGCAGATGTGATGCTTGCGGAATTACCTGTGAGGTTATCAAGAAGGTACGATCTTTCGTATACATGGTTATGACCAGAAAGGATGAGATCGACCCCTGCTCCTTCCAGCAACGGGAGCCAATTTGCCTTTTGCGCGAGCGCAGTTGCATCGCCATCCGTTGGATGATAGCCGGCGCTGTGCATTGGCCGGTGCATGTAGGCAATCAGCCAATCGGACTTATTGTTTGCCAGATCGTTCTGAAGCCATGTCTTCTGAGCCCCCGAAATGCTCACATTGTTTTCAACCGTGAGGGCGACGAAGTGAATGTTTGCGAAGTTGAAGGAGTAGTAGTCCTCCGTTCCCGATGGGGATCCGCCCGCTTCAGCGCGCGTCGGCAGGGTAAAATCGGCCTTATAGTTGACTTCACCGTCGGTGTCTTCATGGTTCCCTGCAATCGTAAACAGGGGCGTGCATTTGAGAACATCTTGAAGCTGGTTGAAGTAGTTGGCCTGGAGTTGTGCTTCCGTGTCTTCTTCCGACTGATCGCCAAGAGAAAGCAGCACGTCAGCATGCACATCGTTGTTGTTGAATGCCTTCCAAAAACCAACAGTCTGAAGCCTTCGAGTGTCATCCGATGTGCTGTTTGATTGACCAAAATCAGACACCACCCAGATTCTGGTCGACTGAGCGCTCCCTGTAGGCGGCGCAGTGACAAAATATTGATCAAAAGCGCCTCCGGTCGTGCCGGCTACGGAGTAGTAGTATTTCTGTTTTGGAGATAATCCCACAATCGTTATCTCATGTTTCGTTCTGGCGCTGCTTTCTGATTGAGTGCTTGTCAGCGATGTCACTGACGCACCGTAATGAACGGTACCGACTTCCGAAGTCTGCGTGTCCCAGCGTATGGTGATACTGTTCGGCGTTACTATTTGCTGGTAAGGCTGGCGCGTAATCTGCGCCAGAGCCATCGAGGTAATCAGACACAGGAATAACAAGATCTGCTTTCGATGAAGGACATTTCGGATCACTTGGAACTCTCCTCTATTGAGCCTTCTTTGAGTTTCGCAATTTGGACATTCTTCAGTTCACTTGAGTCAGATCCACCGGTAAGGTCCTCACTCTTTTTCCAGTGGCTGAGTAAATTGCATTGCAGAGCGCAGGTGCAGTAACGCCTATCCCCAATTCTCCAATTCCACCAACCGGAAGGGTATTCTGCACGATATGCACTTCTACCTTTGGCATCTCTTCGTACGTGAGAATCGGATAACTGTCAAAATTGCCTTCACTTACTCCGCCGTTCCGAACTGTAATCCGTTGCTTCAGAGCCGCTGACAAAGCAAACGCAATGCAACTCTGCATCTGCGCTTCGACTGTATCCGGATTCACTACCAGGCCGCAATCGATCGCGCAGACGTACCGATCCACTTTCAGATTGTCTTTCCGATCAAGAGTGATCTCAGCAACAAATGCACAATAACTGTCATACGCCGATGCGCACGCGATCCCTCTCCCATGCCCCTTACTCAATGCGGCGTACCAGTCTGACTTCTGAGCGGCGATCGTAAGCACGTTCAGCAGTCTCGATTTTTCCGGGAGCATATCTCTTCTGAATTCAAACGCATCCTTCCGGGCTGCCAGGGCCATTTCATCGACGAATGATTCAAGAGCAAACGGGTTCTGCGAACGATAGACAGACCGCCAGTACCCGAGGGGAACGGGAGTGGTTACGATGCTGCCGGTCAATTCCATGAACGGAATCTGATACTCCCTCTCGATTGCCCCCCCTTTGAAGTCATAATGAGCCGGATCCAACTTCGTTTGCGATTTGAACTCTTCAATGGAAGGGGTGATGACATGATGCCGGAGGGATGCCGGCTTCCCGTGTTCATTGAGCGTCCCTTTCAGCTGATGAATGCTCGGAGGACGATAGAAGTCGTGCCTGGTATCTTCCTCCCTTGTCCACGTGAGCTTGATGGGTTTGCCGGCGTGTTTGGATAATTCGGCTGCCTCGACTGCGTAGTCAACATCGCCTCTGCGGCCAAAGCCGCCGCCACTGAATGTCACATACACCGTAACATCTTCCTCTTTCAACCTCAGCGCCCTGGCCACGGCTGTCTGAGCAGCTTGAGGATTCTGTGTCGGGGCCCAGAGTTCGACTTTGCCATCCTTGAAATGCGCAAGACAATTCATCGGCTCCATCGCTGCGTGGGCAAGGAAAGGCGTCTCGTACACTGCCTCGATCACCGTCTCGTTTTTCTGCGGCATCGCGGAAGTCCCGATCCGTGTGAGCATTTCCCCGGGTTCCCTGAGCTTTGCGGACATCGAGTTGCGGATGCTCTCGGAACTCACGTTCGCGTTCGGGCCCGGCTCCCAATTCACTGAGAGAAGCCCTTTCCCCATGAACGCGAGCCACGTCGATTCTGCGATGACAGCTACTCCTGTGCTGATGGCGGTTGCATCGAGCACTCCATTCAGCGCCTTCGTTCTTGTGGCATCAAAGCTCTTTATTCCGCCACCGAACGTCGGGATATGGCTTATCGTGGCAAAGCGCATTCCGGGCAACGTGTGATCTATGCCGAAAAGAGCTTCGCCGTACAGCTTGCCGGGTGTGTCGAGTCGATGGATTTTCTTCCCGATGATCTTGTAGTCTTTCGGGTCTTTCAGTTTCACACTCGTTGGAACGGGCAGTTTTGATGCATCTTCAACCAGTTCGCCGTAAGGAAGTTTCGTGCCGGAGATCTTGTTAACAACGACCCCCATTTCTGCTGAGCAGTCGGATGGTGTTATTTTCCAACGCGCAGCAGCGGCCGTTATGAGCATCGTTTTTGCGGTCGCTCCCACAACCCGAAGTGGTTCCCAGGATCTACGAATACTTGTGCTTCCACCAGTATTCTGGTCGCCGAACCTTTTGTCCGAAAACGCGTTTTCGACTTTTATCTTCTCCCAATCCACTTCGAGTTCTTCTGCGACCAGCATTGTCAGTGATGTGAATACGCCCTGACCCAGTTCCGATCTCGGCACGATAACCGTCACCAATCCGCTCGACTCAATTCTGATGAAGACATTGGGTGCAAAAACCTTCGGCGTATCACCTTTCTTTTGGATGAATCCTCTAAGCGGAACGTACGATGCCAGAATGAGCCCTGATCCGCCAACACTGAATATTCTGATAAACTCTCGTCTCGTATGTTTTATTCGTTCGGCCATGGAATCAGCCCTCCCGAACGATTGTTTCGATGGCTTCCCTGATCCTCTGGTACGTTCCGCATCTGCACAACACTCCGTTCATCGTCTCTGCTATTTGTTGTGGCGATGGCTTTGCGTTCTGATTCAGCATCGCCGCGAGGGTCATGATTTGACCGGGCTGACAGTATCCGCATTGCGACACTTCCCGTTCAATCCATATTTTGAAAATGGGGTTGTTTTTGTTTGCTGCCAGACCTTCGATGGTCGTGATGGATTTGCCGGCAGCTTTCTCAATTGGCACGGAACAGGATTTCTCTGCTTTTCTATCGATGTGGACAGTGCATGCTCCGCACAACCCTTCACCGCATCCAAACTTCGTTCCCGTCAAACCAAGCGTGTCCCGCAGCACCCAAAGCAACGGCGTGTCCCCGTCGACCTCGACCGTTCTCTGTGTTCCGTTCACCTCGATTGCGTATCGTGCCATAGGATTCCCTGCTGAATATTTCCCACTCGACGATTGATCTAAAGCCAGACGGTTACTTGCGGACGACATCGCCGTCCGCGTGTCCTGCCATCGTGTTGTCAAGAACCCGGATGTTCAAGGCCCCTTTGCTGATCAGAACCCCGCATTTCTGAGCTCTGGTTCCGGTGTCGCGGATCGTGTTGTGTTGAACGGTGATGTCCCTGATACCCGAACTAATGAAAAAGCCGTATCCGGGATTCTTCCTCCCATTATTCTCGACGACGTTCCCCGTGAAGACATTCCGATGGCTGTTGTTCGCCTCGCCATAGTTGTTGAACCAAATGCCGTTGCGTCCGTTTTCATACACGTGGTTCTGCACAAAGGTGTTGTCCGTGTCCTTCTTGTTGACCGATATTCCATCGCGCTTGTTGCTGAACACTTTGTTATTTCTGAATGTACTCTGCTTGACTCGCCAGCAGAGAAATATGCCATCAAGATTGTCATGCGAGCTGCATCCTTCAACCAGCGTGTTTTCGCACCCGGTCCCCGGATGAAAGCCCTTCCCGGTGGAATGCGAAGCCTCACAATTTCGGACAGTTATGTTCCTGGTCGTTTGCCAGCTGAAGACATCTCCGTTGAAATTCCTGGCCTTCACATTTTCCACCACACAGCCCGATGCGCGTTGAAGATAGATTGCGCCGCCGCGGCAACCGCCAAGCACATCGTTCGTTTCTTTGTTTCCATCCACCACGAGATTGGCGACACAAACATTCTCCGCACCTGTTACTTCGATGATGGAGCACGCGTTTGTCAATACGGCCTTGTGCCCGCAATCGTAATCCCGCAGCGTGGGTTGATCGAGAAAGAGCGTGTTGCCTTCGATTGCAACAATCGTTGCAACTGTCACATCGTAGTCGGACGGATACTGAGAATCCGACAGCTGCACGCCCATGCCGGGACGAAAGCCCTTCGCGTCGCGAACGGTGACCTTCACCATGCCGTAATCGCCGTCAACTTCCAGCAAGCTTCGATAACCATCGACCTTGTGCAAGACGGTCGAGTCCCCGGCTCCGACAAGCGTGATATTGCTCGACAGTTTTATTGGAGCTGAAATCTGATACGTTCCTGCCTTCAATTGCACTGTGCCGCCGCCATTCTTTGCTGCGTCGTCAACCGCAACCTGAATGGCAGCCGAGGTGAATGCCTGGATCTGCGTTGAAATTCCTCCGACCGCGATGGTTTGCTTCACAGACCTCGGAGAGATCAGCAGATCGCCGTCAACCAGGTCATTGCGGACCGTGATCATCGTATCGGACGCAGCCGAGGTCTTGGGGGTCGGTTGCGCATACGCGACAACAACCGGGATTAACAGTCCCAACACCACCTCAATAACAGTCCCTTTTTGCATCATGTATCTCCCTGTGAAAGGCCACCCGCATCGTTGAGCGGGATTCTACTGAGCCTCGGTCCCCTTCGCTTCCGTTCCCTTTTTCTTTTCGGAAACGGTCAACGCAAGGAGCATCACCGCATTTTCGTTGTCCTTTGTGAACTCGGCCGGCTTTAGAGTGATTGTCCTGATCTTCTTTCCGTAGCGGGAGTTCTCCCATTCGAACGAGAAAAACGTGACGGGTTTGACCTTATCGCCGGAACAATCAACAGCGGTCGCATCATACGCGTACTTGTTCTGACTGTATTTGGCCTTATCTTTTTCATTTCCCGCTATCCGTTGCTTCCATTTCCAATCAAGAATGTTGACACCGTAGCGAATCGGGACCGTCTCTATGAATCCATCTTCATAGAGGATCTCGTACCAACCCAACAGGTCAGCAGAATCGTCGAAGTTGAATATCATGTCATACGCCTTTTTATTCACAGCTTCCCTGGCGCATGCGTGCAGAAACATTATACTGCTGACATCTTCGTTCATCTCGAATACTCGGACGGCCTGTGAGGGCTTCGCGTCCTTCTGAGTCTTCACGACGAGAGCTCTGTTTCCCTGGTCTGACGGACGAACAAGCCTGTAAAACTTGTTGCCATCTCTCACGTCGCCCGACAACAATGCCGAACTATTGAGCCCCTCGATACCCTCGCTTAATGAAGAATTGAAACGGGAGGAGATGTCCAATGTCCTCACGGTACAACCATTGTCGCTCGGCAGAACCTTGCCGGTCAGGCGTGTCCGGATGTCGCTGATCAGCGGTTCGAATATGAACACGAGCGAATCGACGCTGAGAGAATGCTTCGACCAGAGCAGATTGGCCCCGCCGAGAAGATCAAACAGCAGGTCTTTCCCGAAGTTGCCTTCCGTCGTTCCGGCCCATGATGAAGGTGCTCCTCCCAACACTCCCCGTATCGCTTTGCGTTGATCCCACTGGCCGATATCCGGGCGCAAATTCCCATACACCTGCCGAAAACCGAACTGCGACACTTGCTTGTCGTTGTTGATATCATTCCAGAACCAGTTGAAGACCAGAATGTCCTTCGGGATCAATTTCTCCACCTGTTCGGGCCTGAGCGAAGCCGGAACCTTGTATTCATATCCGCTCGAGCTCTTCCAAACCTGGAAGTTCTTCCCATAGACAGATTCCAGTAGATGATCGCCCCAGATAGCAACCTTGATGTTTCGCTTCGTGAGGTACTGGTGAATGGTGTTAAGATCTTTCGCATACAACTCATTGTAATCCTTCCCCCGGCACAAGTCACACACGTCTTTTTCCATCCTCCACTCATCGTGGCCGATATGGATCATCGATGGATGGATGACGCCGATATATTCATCCAACACATCAAAATAGATCTTGTAGGCCTCAGGTTTGAGTGGACAGTAGGTGTCGGGATATTCCTGATTCGGGTTCTCGGCGAGGTCCTTATGACCGGCGAGCAAATAGTAGGAATGTGTAAGCGAAGGCAGCTCGGGAATAACCTCTATATTGAACGACCGCATATAGCTGACCAGATCCGCCACTTCTTCTTTTTCGAGGATGAGACCATCGGCATTGTCCTGGTGGGAAGAATTCTGATATTCGCGATGTCGTCCAGGGGGGCGCCCAAGCCTGCTGTACTTCAAATGCTCTGCGAACTCAACCGCACCTATGTTCAATTCCGGATGCTGGTCCAAACGCATGTTCGCGTTGAGCTCAAGAATGATCGTGTTGAACTTGTAATAGGCGACGAAATCCTTGATGAAGCGCTTGAAGAACGGGATATTGTCCCTTCCCGGCACGTACAGTTTGATACCCCGGAGCCCGTATTGCGGCGCATCTCGTACTGTGAGTTGAGGAATTACAACAGTCCCTCCCTCTTTCTTCATGATCTGGCGAAGCGACTCGAGACCAAACAACGTCCCCTTTTGGGTATTTGCCGCAACGACAACATTCTTCTCCGTAACCGTCAGGATGTAGCCCTCGTCTCCCAATTCTTTTAGGGGCGTCATCAGGCCCTGCTGTTCACAGTAACTTCTGACGAGAGGATCAGCGGTTGTCCCCAACAGGATGAACTTGTCGTCACGGGAAATCCTTGATTTTCTGATGATGTTGATCGGATGTCTGTACCGATCGACAAATTCCTGAGAGAGGAGCCTCGCCAGAGAGCGCTCCGTGTCGCTACCCCGATCATGAATGGCGACAAACGCAGATTTGTCCGCGGTAAATGTCCCTGTACGGACTTGAATCTCGAGGGGAATTGGAAATATCGAAGGTTGCCCTTGGGCAATCGCGGCATCGGCGACCCAAATCAAGCCAGAGGCGACGAGCAAAATTGAAGCTTGAACCATTTTCCCGGCATTCATAAGCAAATCCTTGATAAGTGCTATTTCGCCAACACCATTCTTCCTGTTTGCATGAACTTGCCCGCCCTCATCTGGTAAAAATAGACTCCTGAGTTGAGATGCGATCCATCGAACGATGCTTGATATGATCCGGCTGGAAGCTCTTTGTCCACAAGCGTTGCGACTTCTCTGCCGAGGACGTCGAACACTTTGAGTGTCGTAATGCTGATAGCTGACCCCTCGACTTTGCTCGGGGCAGGTAGCTGATAGCTAATTGTTGTTGTCGGGTTGAATGGGTTCGGATAGTTTCCGATCAGCGATGGCCCGGAACTCAGCGGACTGGCACCGATGGCCTGTACGGAAGTGGCGATGATCTTATCCCGGAAATCGGCGACGTAGACTTGTACGGGGTAGGCACCTTTGTCCCAATCGCTGGCGAAGATCACTCTGAGACCATCGGGTGAGGGGCAACCATGTGATTCGAAATAGTATTGATCGCCACCGGGAAGAAGATATTTGTCCACGCGCACGTTACATATTCTCTCAACTCTCGAACCGTCGAGTCTTACCGCATCAATTTCATTGATATAGGGGAGGTACTGCGTATTTGTCTGCAAATTTTGATGCGTGACAAATACCCAGCCTGGCCGTTTCAGGTTTCGTCCGGACGTATGGCTTGCGTACCCGGTTTTCGTCAGCGCGGTGATGGTGCCATCAGAGAGTTTCCTCTTAATGATGATGCCGGTATTAGGAACCCCAACGACACCTGATTTTGCCACACCTGCAATGACTTCATCACCGTTCTGATCGATCTGAACATCAAAATGACTGGGCAGGCCATAGCGAGTCTCCGTCCAAACAAGGGTCCCATCGGACGCTTTGTGGACCCGAATAAAATCTCCCGGATCAGGACCGTAGTTGATGATGACGTAGTTGCCCAAGTATGACAATGTGCAATTATCGAAGGCCGGTCGCCCCAAGAAATCATGAGGAGCCTCGATGTCTACTCCTTTCGTCTTGTTCACGACATCAACGACGAATACCACGTCTTTGCCATCACTCTTGCGTATTCCATAAATGGCTGCCTTTGTGCCATCAGCGCAAAAATTGCCTTCACCTTCTCCAAGACTGCATGATGAGTATGCTCTCAAATCTATCAGTTCAGTCGACACATTCTTGACGACATCCCATTTACCTATATGACTCTGACCGGACATCCCGGTGTGATACATGATGTTGGGTTCAGTATGACTCCACAATAGCGTACGATCACTCGGTTTCGAAGGTCTTGTGAACAAGACCTGATAGGTATTTCCATCGAGCCACAGATTCGGATAATGCCTGCCAAGATACATCATGCTCTGATCGCAGTTCCACACCTGGGTTTTCGAGTACTCGTGCCGTTCCTGTTGCGCTGCCCAAACGACGCCTGGGATATTGGGTATGGGATCACCGGGATTGCCGACAATGCGTGTTATCTTAGTTCCAAAGGTGGGGTCGGTAATAGGCTTAAGGTATTCCGGTTTGCTCAGTGTCGGCGCCGGCCAATACGTGGTGGAATTCGTCAGAAGATTGCAGAGAACATCTTGGGCAATCGCATACGAAGATACAGTGCTTAGCAAAGCGACGAGCATTATTCTTGATCTGTCCATAACATCCTCTCCTCGATACTACTTCGCCAACAGCAGCTTCTTTGTTTCGACGAAATTGCCGGCTTGAAGCCGATAGAAGTACACCCCGCTCGGCATCGATGGAGCATCCCAACGGATCGTGTGTACTCCGGCGGCGCGATTCCCGCTCACGAGCGTCGCAACTTCTCTGCCGAGGACATCAAAAACCTTAAGCGTCGCAAAGCCAACAGCTGCTAGTTGATAGCTAATGGCTGTACTCGGATTGAACGGGTTAGGAAAGTTCTGAGACAGCGAGAACCGAGTCGGCTGCAATTCTCTTTCCGTTACTCCAGTCAGAGAAAGGTAGCTTGACAACCGAGCCACTACGCTCCACCTGTCGACTCCTGAACTATCGTAGCGATCTTTGCTCAACCAACATGTATAATCCGTAGATGACCTGTCCCACGGATACCAGAAAACACCATCGAGTTTGTTCCTCTCAAGCACTAGCTGCCCCCAATTCTGCATTTCTGACGCAGAGGGCATTCGGTACGCGAAGCCATCGGTGGCAAAAGTCTGCAATGCAAAAAACAACTGTATATTCAACCCCTTTTGCTTTATCAAAGAGTAATCGTCATCAATTTCCTTGAGAGCATCGGCCATCGTCCCTTCCTGCGTTCCAAACCAGTGTCTATAGATTCCGGCTATATCCATTATTCCATCTTCAATTTTCGTAAACAGTCTCTTGTCATAGTAAGCCATGTCGTTCATATAGACAAAGAGCTTCACATGAGGTGCGAAACTTTTTAGTGTGGAATAGAGAGCTTTCATTTGCGCCGCAGTGAATGGATGCCCGTCATTATAGAAGGGTTCATGCGACATCAGGAGAGCTAAGAGAGATTTTCCTCCTGAAGAAGTATATTGTTCGGCAAACTTCAGGACGTTTAGTCCTTCAGAAATGTCCCATGTTCCGGTTGAGGGGTTCCAGGCCCATGGTGTCCATTGGTGCCCATGTCCTTCGGACCAAATGATAAGCTTTATGCCGTTTTTCTCCGCTTCACTCAGAGCATTTTTCCACGACAAGGTGTCTGATGGAAGCTCGATGAGGGCGAAATTGCCCTTCAATGAATTTTTCAAGAATGAATATTGACTTGGCTCAATGTCGTGAACACCATAGTATTTCAGCACGGTTTGGCCGAAACACAGATCAGCCAGACTTACCAGAATGAACATCACCAACGCTCTGTTCTTGATCTCACCCTCCCTTGACCTGCAACCGTTGTCTATTCACTTGTGAGAGGCCTATTTCGCAATTACCATTTTTTTGGTTTCGATGAAACCGCCGGCGCGAACTTGGTAGAAATAGACCCCGCTCGGGAGCGATGATGCCTCCCAACGGACCGTATGTACTCCGGCAGAGCGATTCTCGTCCACGAGCACGGCTGCTTCTCTGCCGAGGAGGTCAAACACGACAAGCCTGACGAAGCTGACCGCCGACAGCTGAAAGCTGATCGCTGTTGTTGGATTAAACGGGTTTGGAAAGTTTTGAGAAAGCGAGAACTGAGTCGGCTGCAATTCTCTTTCCTTCACTCCAGTCACAGAAAGGTGGCTCGACAACCGGGTCACAACACTCCATCGATCTCCCCCCGAGCTATCATAACGGTCTTTGCTGAGCCAATTCACGTAGCTCGTAGACACCCGGTTCCAGGGATACCAGAACGCTCCGTCCAGCTTTTTCTTTTCAAGAATCTTCGTTGCTAAAGCCTGCATTTCTGAGGCCAGAGGCATCCTGTAGTCGGGAGTTGCATAGCCAAATGTCTGCAATGCAAAGAAGAGCTGTATATGCAGTCCCTTCCGCTGGATGAGATCGTAGTCGTCGTCAATTTCTTGCAACGTCTCTGCCTGGGTATTCTTCGTTCCAAAACTGTGTTTGTACGTGCCGCAGATATCCATCATTCCGTCTGACATTTGCCTAGCGGGATCTTTCCGATCATAGTACGCGAAGTCGTTCATGTAGATGTATGTCTTGACATGCGGAGCAACTTTCTTGAAAGCTGCATAGAGAGACTTCAGCTGACTGCTGTTGAAGATTTGTTCACCCTGAGCGTAGAACGGTTCATGCGACAGAACGATGGCAAGGAGTGATTGCCCACCTGAGGTGATGTACTGCTCAGCGAATTTCAGGTCATTCAGACCTTCAGTGAGATCCCATCCTTGAGTGGGATCTTGCAGCCACTTCAGGAAATCGAAAGCCCAGGGAGTATACCGTTGTCCATGCCCTTGGGGCCAGATAATGAGCTTCAGGTTGTTTTTTTCGGCCTCCTGCAACGTCCTTCTCCATGTCGCTGTGTCTGTCGAGATTTCAACCAAGGCGAAATTGCCCTTCAGCGAGTCACGCAAGAATGAAAATTGGCTGGCCTCAATATCATCCACGCCATAATATTTCAGGACAGTCTGGCCAACGCATGTGGTAGTCCAGAATACAAGAATCGCATACAACAAGACTGTGGTTCGCCTGTCTTGAATCATTGCTGGAGCGCTTATTCAACAAGCAATTTGTTCTGTTGCAAAGCATACACCTCAGCAAGCGCAAGCAGCATCAGCCCATTTCCGTGATGATCGTCGTCTTGTGTCGGCCTGGTATTGTAATAGTCCAGGTTCAGTCCGATGGAAGTGCTTCTGCTTACCTTGTTAATGCCTCCAACCTCATTGATTTCTTTCTTGAGACCCTGGAGAGCCTTTTGAACTGCCGGGGCATACGACTTATCCAACCAGCCCCTGTTCATCCCTCTTGCGAGAGCGTAGGTAAATTGTGCGCTGCACGATGTTTCAGTCCCCCAGGTTAACTCGGGATGATCAGGAACCTGATGCCATAAGCCCGATGCCGATTGGTACCTGCAGAGTCCATCAATTTGCTTCTTGCAGATTTCCAGCACTTTGTTGTATTGAGGATGCTCTTTCGGCAGCACCGACAACACCTCCGCGATAGCGACCGCCACCCAGCCGTTTGCCCTCCCCCATTTGCAGCAGGTCGGGCTCTTTTTGTCGACAAAGTACCCATGGAACCAGACGCCATCGGTATCCTGCAGGTATGATGCGTAATTGATGATTTGCCGCGCTGCATCATCGAGATCGGAAGGGTTCTTCTTGTATTCAGCCCACCGTACGAGGAACGGCAAGCTCATGTAAAGATCATCTGCCCAGATTGTCAGACCGTCGGGAGAATTTGGCCTCCAGAAGGTACCGTCCTTCAGCCGAAACTGGACGTTGGTGACATAATTGCCCATGATCTCTGTGAGTTGCTCCAGGTGATCCGTGAACTCAACGTGGTGGCGCAGTGTCGATTCGAGAATTGCCGCACCCATTGCTCCGCAGTCGTCAAGCATATCAAGCCGCCAGAGTTTTTCGAAATCCGCATGCTTGTAGAATGTCCCGAATTGCATTTTCTGCCAGCGCAAATATGCATACATGTCTGCCGAGATCCGGTTGTTGTCGCTTACAAACTTCATGATCCTCTTGTCACCCGTGATATCGTAAACGCGCTGCATTGCCAGAAGAGTGACCCCGGTGGGATAAGACCAGTACAGCGTCTTGGGCAGTTTCGCTTTCCTGACTGCATCCCAATCACCTCTCGGATACTCCCCATCCACCAATTGATTTTCCTGAATCTGATGGGTGGTGATCAGGTTCATCAATTCCAATACCGAACGGGTTGGTTTGACTTGGTTATGGCTGGAAGGAGATTTGTCCTGCGAGATACTTCGCGGACAGAGCAGGAGAGACAAGAGAACTGCGCAGGCTATCTTGCAGGACGCCGTCGTGTGTCTGAACATCGTTATCTCCTCAAAATACACTGGAGGAAAAGAGCAAGAATCCCGATTTCCCGTTAGTAAGTAGCCAGGCGCTTCACTGTTTTCACCATCGCTGAGATGTTCTCCTCGGGAGTATCCCTTGGAACCATTTCGCCGGAACTGAAAATGAATCCTCCCCCCTCCTTGCAGATACCCATAATTCGCTCAACCTCACTCTCAACAACCTCGGGAGTTCCTTTCCAAAGGACCTTGATCGGATCGATATTGCCGCTAATCGGTACCCGCCCTTTGGATGCTTCGCGAATCTCCCTGATGTCAGCGTCGGGCCCTATGTTCTCGAAACTGTAGCCCAGAGGAAAATGGGATCTGACGTGATCCGCATGAATCTCACTATTGTGGAGCCACATCATGATGTCAATGTTGTTCTCGCAATATTCTATCAGATCTCTTGTCACAGGGAGAATGTGTTCGTTGTACAAATCCACGGAAACCATGGAACTGAAAGCATTGCAGTCGCCAAGCCAGATCGCGTCTGCGCCGGCGTCCTTCTGTGCCTTGATATATCGCACATAGAAATCCTTCCAGCACTCCATGGCTTCACGCAACAGGTCTTTATCGGTAAGCAGGAGGAGCATTGATTCTTCGATACTCCACATCAAACCAATCGCACTGAACGGAGCAGCACATGATCCTGTCACCAACACTGTATCTCCGAAGTATGCTTTCAGTTTCTCAAGTGCTTTCAGTTTTTCAGGCATGCGTCCGCCCCTGCAAGGATCCATGGCGCGTACACGCTCCAGGCTTTCCCTCCCAACCGGCAAGTACTGATAGGTCCCCCGCAGGATGTTCCCTTCGCCTTTAACACCGACACCGATCGGTTCAAATTCAAAGCAGTCATCAATTTGTACCCAGGCCCAGTCATAATCAAAATGCTCAACTGCGGCTCTGATGACTTCAAAGATCTTATCCCCATCCTGACAGAACTCCTCGTACGTGTATTTGCCGTACCACTTGACATCAAATTCCTCACTCGCGGCGGTACAGGGAACCCTCGATGGCATCTTTCTTCTTCTGATTGCCTGGAAATCGTTGACTGCTCCTCTGTATCCCATGTGATGTCGCTCTCTGTGAGGATATAAAATTTCGTGTGAGCATGAAGGCGGCCAACACCTTAAGGGGCCACCTTCATTCGGTAACTTCGTGTTCGCCGGTTCCAGCCCGGCGGTTGCTACACCTTCACCCAGTTCTTCGACTCAACCGCTTTGTAAATTGTCTCAAGGAGATGGTGAAGCTTCAGGGCGTCGTGGAAATTTGGCGAGGGCATTCTGTCATTGACCACACAGTCGAGAAAATTGAACTGGGCGGCAACGTGTGACCGAATCCAGCCCATCGAAAATTTGGGAGCCGGCATAATCGCCGGAGCCGGATATTTTTGGGCCGTACTGATCGCCTTGTAACCCTGAATCCCCTTTGGTTCGTTCGCATTGTACGCCAGAAGCTCATTTGGCTTCATCAAATTGAAGCCCAGCGCACCATTCTGACCGTTGATCTCGAAGCGCATTTCGTCTTCAGCGCCGGTTGCTACGCGCGACATTTCTGCAATCCCGATGCCCCCGTTCTTGAACCTCAAGACCGCCGTGATCGCGTCCTCCACGTCCACTTTCCCCATCTTCTTCGGATTCTCCGGCAGCGGACGCTCCTTGAAAAATGTCTCCATCGTTGCGGAAACCATGTCAACATCTCCTACGAGGTATTGCATGATATCCAGGATGTGCGGACCAAGATCGACGAGAACGCCGCCGCCGATCAATTCCTTGACTAAGCGCCATTCGCGCGGTCGCTTTGGATCAATGTAGCCTGAATGAAGGTAGAGTCCCCGGAAATGAAATACCCGGCCTACAAAGTCTGCGTTGATCAATTCCTTGGCCTTCATGATCGCTGGAATGAACCTATATTCCGCTGTAATCTGGTGTTTCAGACCTGATTGGTCGGCAACTGCTACAATTTCCTTAGCTTCTGCCTCACTGAACGCAAGTGGCTTCTCACAGTATACGTGTTTGCCGTTCTTGAGAGCACCGATCACTTCCTCTTTGTGCATTTTATTGGGTGTACAGATGTTGACGACATCGATGTCGTTGCGTGCAATGAGCTCCCGATAATCTGTCGTGAATGACTCAAATCCCGCCTGCTCAACCCCCTTCTTCGCTAGGGATTCGTTCGTGTCACATACGCACTTAAGGTTGATTTTGCACGGATTGCCATCGTAGTAGAGCGGGATGGATCGGTAGGCGTATGAATGGATCCGGCCCATTTGCCCAAACCCGATCATCCCCACCCGGATTTCCTTCTGCTTCATTGTTTCCCTTTCCAAATGATTGTTCTATGCCGCTTCAGTATAGTGACGCGTTCTCGAAACAACAGCCACGTGTTAGAGAGCCTTCAAGGCCTTCGTGACGCTCTGGCCGTCATGCACGATTGCCGCGAGGGCATGAAGAATCTTGGCAGGGTCTTTATGCTGCCACACGTTCCGTCCAAATACGATCCCCTTCGCCCCACGATCTATCGCGTCTTTTACCATCTGCAGCATTTCACGGTCTGAATCCATCTTCGGTCCGCCACGCACCAAGATCGGTACGGACGAAACCCCGATCAGTTCCTCGAACTGTTTCTTTGTTTCAGGGAAATCGGCCTTGATGAGATCCGCTCCAATTTCTGACGCCATGCGGATAATCAATTTCATGATTTCAAAGTCCCGTACAACATTTGCACCCTTCTGAATCGCCAGGGGCTCGACAATGAATGGAATCCCATACTCGCGGCTCTCGGCTCCAATCCGGGCCAGAGTTTGCATGTTGTCCGCTTCCTGCGCGTCGGTATCATACCCCGCGAAGAGAAACGTTACCACGGCGTCTGCACCGAGCTGCACGGCATCCTTCACCGACGCAACATGTGTGTAGTATCCTTCTTTCGGGGTCGGCTTCTTCCGCCAGATATTGGTTGCGTCCAGACGTACGATCACACCCGGCTTATTCTTGCCATAGAACTTTGACAGGTTAGCGCGTGTCGTGCCGGGGGTCATTTGAATGGCGTCCGGATGTCCGGGGAGAAGCCCGTCGATCGCTTTCGCTGAATTTTCGATTCCCGGAAGAGGTCCGATGAACAGTCCGTGATCGATCGCAACAACAATGCCGTTGCCTGAAGATGGGTTCAGTATTCTGCTTGTTCGAAGTTGGTTGCCTGCTAAGGTTGACATAGTTGGTTTTTCAGTTTTGAGTTGTGAGTGTGAGTTTGGAGTTTCAGGTTTTGAGTTTTGAGTTCTTAAGCTAACAGCTAAACGCTAACAGCCCGAATTCTCTTATCGTTTGATATCCTTCTGCAATTCGAAAGAATCGTACAGAGTGCCGGTCACGGTGTAGGACTTGTAGATGAGCTTACCTTCCTGGAACGAGATCACCTGGAAGAGCTGATGCTCTTTCCCGGTCTTCTGCATCAGATAATCATATTTCGGATTGTGGTCATATCCCCTCGGGCCGCATACGGATACGACGTAGACGGTTCCTTGTTCCTGGTCGCCGACGACCTTTCCGTTTTTCAGACTCTTGCTTCTCGCGTAGCCATGATCGTGGCCGGTGAGGACGAGGTCGACGGAATACTTGTCGAACAAGGCCATGAAGGCATTCCGTGTGTTATGTTCATCCCGACCTTTTGCTATCGAGAAAACCGGTTCATGCATTGCGGCAACCGTCCATTTGTTCGGATTGGCAGCAAGCACCTTGTCAAGCCACTCCGTTTGTTCCTTCAAGCCCATTTGGGCATCGAGCACGACAAATCGAACGCCCTGATAATCGAGATAGTAGACCCTTCCTTCCAGTCCCTTTGGCCCGTTCTGGGGAAAAGTAAAATGCGCCTTCCAGGTTGGGGAGAACATATCCCAACGCACCACGCCCTTTGTTTTCAATGCATACTCATGACTACCGGGCGCCACGATGCTCGGAATAATCGAATGAATGAATCCAGTAGCATAGAACCATTCCACCCAATTTCTGTCATACTGCGGAAGATCGAACAGATCTCCGGTGAACAGCCAGAACTTTGCCGTGGGAGCCGTCAGGAGAGCTTCCCTGAACACCCGGGAGATCATGTCTTTCACTTCGTACTGAGGATCGCCGAGGAAAACAAAACTAAAAGGTGCATCACCTTCTTTTGCAGTGGTAAACTGATTCCATTCACTCCACGCTGAATCCCCTCCGACCCGGTATGCATACAGTGTGTTGGCCTTCAAGCCGCTCATGATCGACGAGTGCGAGTACACTATTGCGCGCGTATCCAGCTCGAATTTCTCGGACGTGGCGCTCCCGTTCACCGCACCCTTTTGAAAGCCGTCCCAGTCACCTGCTGGCGCAACCTGAACAACCGGATTCTTCACTTCCCCCTCCGTTCGCCATGTTACCGCCATGCTGCTCGAAGGGGTAGTCGTAAGATTGAGCACGATCCGCTGCGGAATGAGTGTCTGTCGTTGAGGTTGTCCGTTCGAGACACTCAGGCAGAACATCAGTCCGATGATGAACCCGGAAAGTAATCTCTTCAATCTTCTCTCCCGTGTGCTTTTCAATGTGGCTCCTTCGTGAATTCTAGACTCTGAAAACAAGGCTGCCCAATTCCCGCTCCAGGATGTTGTCTTGTGGGAACGCGTGCCCCAGGTGCTGACGGAACCCCTCACCGAACGCAACGCCGACTTCTTTCCCCCGTTTGGCCGAGAGCTGCTTCAACGAAGAATTGATATAGTCATCAACTTCGTGATGTGCCTGCAGCCAGCTTTGCTGGCTGGCGTGGCACCTGAACATCTTTTCCTTCAAAGTCATCTTGCTGCTTATGTTCACAATCGTGGAAGCCTTGACCGCATCGCCGAGTATATCCTTCCCCTCAATAGGATCGACGTAGTAAAGGGCAGGGATCTTCAGGAACGGCCCGGTCCCCTCCGTTTCGATGTTCTTGATCCCGGCAGAAAAGCATGCAGTGCGGACCACTGCGCTCGTCATTTCGTGGTCGACCATATAGTCCTGCGGACTCATCGTCATCACGATTCCCGGTCGGACCTCCCTGATCAACCGGATAACCTTCAACAACGTAGGGCGGTCGTACGTCACGAAGATGTCGTCGCACTCCATGCAATGGTACTTGCCATCCAGTATTTTCGCAGAGGCCGCGGCCTCTCCCTTACGGATTGTGCTGATCTCTGCTCTCGGGAGGCTCGTGGAGCCGCAATCCCCCGGGGTCATGGTAGCGAATTCGATCCGCCAGTCTTGTTCGTGCAGCAAGGCCAGGGTCCCGGCGCACAGGATCTCGATGTCATCAGGATGCGCACCAATTGCCAAAACAGTTTTGGATTGTTCTATACCCACGATGATTTCTTCCTCAGTACTCTGTGTGTTCGGTCAGTCCAGCGAATGAACTACTTCCTCTCGCTCAACGAGGTAACAATTGATGCGATTGCAGAACACTATTTTACTTCAAACTCACGCACGATGGTCTTCATCCCGGTCCCCTTTTTTGCAGTCACCTTCAACGTTGTTCTGTTTGGATCCAGGGAAATGACGTTTCTGAATTGACCATCAGTACCGACCTTCACGGGTTTGTCGTTGATTGAAATTTCTGTTCCCGATTCAGTCCAGCCGTTGATTTCAAGGAGAATCTGGCCAAAGACGATTCTTGTGTTTGCCATTGGATTCGACTGAACATACAGCATCGGGCTTTTGCGGAGATCGAAGATCTCCTTAAGTACTTCACGCTTTGCGCCGTAAAGAACGTCTGGATCACGCGAAAACTCGGTTGTGGCCTTCATGACCTTCGAAGCGATTTCCTGCCCCCGTTGCTCAGGCTTCATCCAGAATGCCGTGGGTCCCATCTCTTTCTTAAGTTGTATCATCTCCTGCTCGAGGAGCCAGAAATATTCATAGTCCGATAATGAGTTTCGCTCCTGTTCCAACCGGATGGAGTTGAGGATACCGTCCCTCTTCGGATAGACAAGGCAGTCTGAGCCAATCCCATGCTGAGTCAGTCCCAGCTGCGTATACGGATCATCCGAGGCCCACTGATTGTAGCCCCAATGCAAATACCCTGTGATGCCGAACCTGTAGTTCAACCAGTGAAGAAGTCTGGTCTCAATCAGCGGCGAGTCGATAAACCGATTTGGGTACGTTGTCGTTGACATAGCCATGTAGTACCACAACTCATTTCCTTCGGCCTGTCTCTTCTTGTAGATCTCCCACCAGTTGGTCAATTCATCCAATTTCGGGACCCACACCTCAAGCCTGTCGTCAAAGTACGTTCCCTCGATCGCATCGATTCGCCTGACCGATGGCGCATAGGTATGCACGAAATCAGAAGCTTCGCGCCACGAGAGCACATTGTGATTGCATGGTTCATCGGAGATATGGAACAGGGTCTTCTCCAGCCACCCTTTTTCCTTCAGGTGTTTCTCGAACGCAGGGAGGAACTGCGGCAGAAATGCATCTCCTTTCATCTTGATGGACTTCCCCGTCACCTGATCCAGCACTTCACGTTCTTTCAGAACGATCTTTGTGTCCTCCCAATCGCCTGTTTCGAACTCTGCGATAAAGCCGGTTTCGATGCGGGACATTGCCCCCGTCTTTTCAAAGATCGTGACCCAGCGATCGAAATTCGTGAAATCAAAATGCAGGCTCTTCTCCCGATCCAGCTCGGCTGCAATGGAGTAGAGTTCCACGCGGAAGACATTCTGGCGATGGGAAGCCATGTTCTTGGCGTAGATTTCGATCAGCTTGAAGAATTGTTCATCGAAGGGTTTTTGAAAATCGTGATACTTCTTGTTCATCTGATACCAGTTGGTGGTATACAGATTCGATTTCGCCGGCATCGTGAGCGGATAGACAGTCAGCTGCATATCCAGGAATTTGCTCCCTTTGTCGGTTTCGATTGTGAGCGTCCCTGTGTACTTTCCGGGAGCAGCATCTTTTGGGATGTCGATTGTCAGCCAGACGGACTGGAATTTGTCTTTCGGCACGGCGATGCTTCGGTCTTCAGAAAGATAGTCCGGGAACAAACCAGGAGCTTTCCGGATCAGCGACTCCCCGCGGGAGATGTCGGTATTTACCTTCATCGGGACGCTTCTGACAAAATTGTAACGTATCTGCGCGGGAGGAATAGACCTATGCGACTCCAGGTTGACGAGCGTTACGGGCAGGACATGAACGGCGCCAAGATCCGCATCGCCATGAATGACTGCCTGGGCGGAGAGCGTTTCACCTCTGATTCCAAATATGTCGATGTTCTTAACTTTTGGAGGAAGCTTGTATCCATCTTCGAACACTTTCACGACGTCACTGACACAGAACAGGTCAAAGGGGACGGTCTGCGCCTGAAGTGAAGCGCTCAAGAACAGGAGAGCAAGTAGTTTGGTTTTCATCAGTCGGTCTTCTTGATGTTTTGATACCGCAAGTAGACTTTCGCTATTTTTAGATGCGAAGCGGGATTGGCAGCGCTTACTTCAAAGTGCACCTTCGTGTCGTTCTCGTACTCCTTGACCAATGATATGGGAGCCCATCCCCATGCGCCCCAGCTGACGGTAAATTCCTGCGTGTTCCCTTCATACTTCAATAGAAGTTTTTCAGGCATTGGTGAGTCGTTCAAGACAAGCAAACAGAGTTGAAGCGGTCCCCTCTTTGTAATGCCAAGATCGACCACAAGAGGTTTGCTTCTCAGATCATGGGCTGTGAATCCCTGGATTTTCTCGCCCTGACCAACCGAGACCTTGGAGTCGGTGTCGAAATCGTCAAAGGTTTGAAGATCAGGAAGAGCCGGGACTTGCACCAGTTCGCGTTGATCCGGCTGCAGGACATTGTTCGAGCATGTGAGCTTCACACACGTACCTTCCTCCGCTTCCACAAGTGCCTTCGTCACACCAACCGATCGACAGAACGCCGCGACAACGTTCGTTGAATTGCGGACATGGACAAGCGGTGCCGCGGCATTCCTGACTTCCCCGCGGACGAGGAGCAGGTCAGCATCCTTGACCCTGTCCAGGACAAGCGGCGCCCTTTTTTCATTCTCGACCGAATACATGGCAAGATTGTTGAGACGGAGTCCTTCAACGTTCCGGCAATAAATACCGTACGCCGGAAGGTTTTTGAACATTCTTGCATACGGGTAGAGAAACTCTTCAAACGGGACCTTGTTGTACGGGAGCGGATTTTCGGTCTCGCTGTTGCGGACAGTATAATTGCTGATGGTTACGTTCTCGATTTTCTTCCCATGCATACCCATGATGCTGGACGGATACTTGGCATTCAGGACGGAAATGTTGCTCAGTGTAATGTCCTTTACATCATCGACTCTTGAGACATACTGCGCCGCCTTGTAGGGTCGCGCCCGGACTCCTATGCGAATGAAGAATGGAGTTGCGACATTGACCATGGTGATGTTGTCGACCACGATGTTCTGCATCATGCCGCCATCGACTGTCATGAGCTCAATCCCCGCGTGATGCGGAAGATCTCTGATCGTGCAATTGCTGACGGTGATGTTCCGGAATCCGCCATTTGATTCGGTCCCGGTCTTTATGGCTGATGCTCTGGTTCTGATCACACAATTTGTAATAGCGATATCTTCGCATATGACATCGCTTGAGGCTTTCATCACGATTGCATCATCGCCTGTCAAGAATCGGGAATTGGCTACGGTAACCCTTTGGCAACAATCGATGTCGAGGCCATCCCTGTTGGAGTCGACTCCATTTTCAATCACAATGCCATCGACGTTGACATCCCGGCAGCCGAGGAGGTGGAGGGTCCAGTTTGCAGCTTCCACAAGATGCACATCGCGGATGATCACGTTATCACAGTTGACCAATCGCATGAGAAATGGCCTCATGTTCTGAGGATTCCCCTTCTGAAAATTCTTCAGCCCGTTTCCATTGATAGTCCCACCACCGGTAACCGAAATGTTCCTGGCCCCTTCGGAAAACACCATGAAATACTTCGCATAGAGCAGGTTGGTTCGTGATTCGTATTTCTGAGTTATCTCGGTGTAGTCTGTGCTGTTCGGACTGCCGATCAGTTCCGCGCCAAGCTGCAGATGCAAATCGATGTTGTCCTTCAGCATCAGGGTTCCAATCTTGTATTTGCCCGGGGGAACGGTGACCACGCCTCCCCCGTTCTCATACGCCTTATCAATTGCGCGCTGGATGAAGGCTGTTTCGAGTGCGATCCCGTCTCCCTTTGCACCCATGGTTTTCACGTCAAACTGCGACTGAGCGTTGGTCACACTCGGACAGAGCACCAACACCGCAGCAATCAGGGCCCGCATCGTTTTCATAGACTCTGCTCCAACCTATTGAAATTACATTCCGTGTGCCGGACCATCGTTTACACCCCTCAACGTCAAGGGGCTGCCCCAAGAGTACTTCCGACCATCGATCTCTCCCCGGATTTCACCCACCATCGACGATGTTCGATACCCGTCCTGGTCGAAACGGCATTCCCGCGAACCCGCATGCACAGACAACGGCGGGAAAGTCGACTAACGCTTGGGACAGCCCCTCGGTACATCAGAGAATGGGTCTTAGACTGTTACCGCTCTCTTGGCAACTTTCTTCGCCGCATTCTTTATTCCCTGTACCATCATGTCGATATCATTGTCCGTCAGTCTCGGATGCATCGGCAGGTTGAACTCTCTCTTATAGAAGAACTTCGACGCGTTCGGACATTGATTCGGATCGTATCCCATCTTCTTCAATCCGGTCAGGTGGAATGTCGGCTGATAGTGGAGAATCCCCTGGATCCCCTCTTCTTTGTAGAGCACTCTCATGAATTCATCACGGCTCGCACCGAGCTCTTCTTCCTCGACGCAAACCGTATACAGGTGGAACACGTGCTTTGCCCATGCTTCTTCGAACACCGGAGAGATTCCCTCAATCCCGGAGAGTCCTTTTGTGATCTTGTGGCCAATTTCCCTGCGCTTGTTTGTCAACATTTCAAGTTTGTCGAGCTGTGCAACTCCAACAGCAGCCTGAATTTCATTCATCCTGTAGTTGTTCCCCCAATGTCCTTTCCAGGTATCGACGTCGAAGTGCGATGGGAGCCAATAATCGAGGCTGCTTTCCTTTTTGATTACCGTGTCGCCAAAATGCCATTCCGTCTGCCCAGGCTTCCACTCTCCGAGATTCATACAACGAAGTTTATCGATCCCCTCGGCGAATTCATCATTGTTCGTCGTGATCATCCCACCCTCGCCGCAGGTTGTCATATTCTTGAGAGAATGGAATGAAAACACACCGACATCGCCGATACTTCCTGCTTTTCGTCCCTTGTATTCGGCGGCGTGTGCATGGGCACAGTCTTCCATGACGAACAGTTTGTGCTTTTTCGCGATTTCCATGATCGGATCCATATCGACCATCTGACCACCATAATGGACGACATAGATTGCCTTTGTCTTGCTTGTCACCTTCTCAGCGACTTTTTTCGGATCGATGTTGAATGTCCGGGGGTCGATATCCGCATATACTGGAATCGCCTTTTCTTTCAAAACGACCAATGATGTCGCGATGAAGGTAGCGGGAGTGACGATGACTTCATCCCCTTCCTTGATATCGAATAGCTGGGTGGCGACGTGCATTCCCGTTGTGCAGTTCGTTGTTGCCCGCGCATGCTTTACTCCACACATTTTCGCAAAACCGGTCTGGAACTGTGTCGTCTTGGGACCCATGGTGAGAGTCTCCCCATGCAACGCTGCAATGGCAGCCTTTTCTTCGGCTTCATCGTAAATCGAGCCCATGAACGCATAGGGTACTTTCAGCTTGACCCCGTCGTTGGTTGCATACGAACTCGTAATGCCCCCTTCTGTTTCCCCGCCCGAGATGTGCTTTTTTTCTTCGGTATTCATTTTCTCAATCTCCCTTGTTTGTTAGATCTGAATTTTAATACCATTGGCTTTAGCCGATTCATGGACTTTGAGAACCAACTCCAGGTTGTGGAGGGCATCGTCACCTGACATTCTGGGACCGCTCATGACAGAGCGGGCATGGTTTTGAATCACCATCCGGTAGATGTTTTGCTCTTTCTTGACTCTTAATTTGTGAGCGGCGGACTGGCGGCCGTCAATCTCGAGTCTGAGTTTAAGCGGTTCGTCCGAGTGACCTGAAAGCTGAAACAGAGTACCATAAGTGCTTAATGTCTTCTTGCTTCCATAGACTTCGTACCCGAGATTCAACAGTGTGCCGTTTACCGAACCGCGTGGTTCGCTGAATGATACTCGAATGGTACCGGTTACATTCTTCTTCGTTGTGAAGTTTATGAATGCGCCATTCTCAGCCTTGATCTCAATGACAGGCGGGGTATACACCGCCTGCACCGAGGCAATGGTGTCATTCAGAAGAAATTCGGCCATATACATACAGTGACTCGCCACATCACCCACGGGACCGCCGACCTCTTCGGGATTTGAGCACCTCCACGTCGCTGCCTCTTCCTTCGCAAACCCGTATGGGAATTCCATGTGCAACACGATATGACTCACGTCGCCCACTCCCCCTTTTTGAATAATCTGACTTGCCTTGATGTTGTAGGCGTTGTAGAGCATCATATGATCAACGGCAAGACTCAGATCGTTGTTCGAGGCGAGTTGCATCAGTTCCCTCGCATGGTCGAGGGTGGTCGTTATCGGTTTCTCAATGATCACATGTTTCCGTGCTTCCAGGAGTTGTTTTGCTATAGGGTAGTGAGAAAGATTGTTCGTCGCAACAAACACGGCGTCGGTATCTTTGCTTTCGCAGAGAGCATCAACTGAATCAAACCATTTCAACCCCATCTTTTTCGCCGCACTCTTCCTGGCTGCTGAAATGTCCATGGCTCCAGTTAGACGGGCATTGGGAAGAGGTTTGAACCGCGTTGAATCCATCGCGAACCCTTCCTTGGCGATTCTGTTTTCAGCAATGCCACCAAAACCTGCGATTGCGTACCTGACGGTTTTCATTCGACCCCCTTTTCAACATGTTCGTGGTGCAATTCGTGAAACGAGTATGTATCTCCCAATGCGAGACATGCTTCGTAGTCCCTGATGCCATCGGAGCAACTAATATCCTGCAGGCAAGCCGCTGCGGTGCATACTCCCAATCGAACCGATTGGTGCATATCCCAGCCTTCATGAATTCCCCAGAGAGTGCCTGCGGCAAAGGCATCTCCTGCACCAACGGTGCTCATAATCCGGCTGCCCGGAACTTGTACGGCACCCTGGAGTATCTCCTCACCCTGCTTGCTCAATGCAAAGACCCCTTTGGGGAAATGGATTAACACCCACTGGTTCACCCCATGACGCAGGAGTTGTTTCGCTGCATCCCGCAGGATCTCCCGATCCGGGATATCATTGCACAAATCCAACCCGGTGCATCGACTTGCTTCGAATTCATTCATGAAGAGCAAGTCCACATAAGGGAGCGACGGGACAATGATGTCGTTAAATCGATTACTCTCTTCACTGACCGTATCGACTGACGTAATAAGCCCGGTTTCTTGTGCTGCTTTCAGTAACCGTGCGGCACCGGTTACTCCATGACTGTCCATTTTATCAAGCTCGTCGAGAAGAAGAAGATACCCGAGATGGAACAACTTGGCTGTCGACTGATGAACGTCAATGGGCTCAACCCCAAAGAGCGCATTCGCTCCCCGCTGATGGAAAAAAGTCCTCCGACCGGTGTTTTCAACGGACATCACATCCGTATACGAGGTATGAATACCCGGCGCACTCTTGAGACCACCCGTGTCGATTCTGTTGTTTCTGCATTCTTCTCTTATCCATCCACTGTCGTTGTCATCGCCAACCAACCCGAAACCCTTCAATGGAAAACGTGCACCCAAACGGGACAGATCCTTCAACACATTGAACGGAGCACCGCCGTTGCTTATTGATTCGCGCCTTATGTTTGCCAGCGATTGCTCAGCCGGATAGACGTCGACCACTTTAATGTGGTCTACAATCCAGTTACCAGCTCCAATGATCCCGGCTCTTTCAGACATTTGCAGATCCCTCAATCCCTCGCCGATTCGAAAATCAGCTTCCCGAAATACTGAGGCAGATGGAAATTCGGCGTCGGGTTTACAACCTCGCTCCAGGAGCCGTAGTGTTCAAACTCGGTCTCATCTCCGCATTTGTTGAAGTTGGCAATTGTCGCTTTGTCCACGAACTTTCTGCCGTAGTGCTTTTCAAAAAAGCTCTTCGGAATTCTTGCATGAAGCGTCCAATACGCGGATCCGTGGCTTCCGACAACAGGATGCTTAATTGACGAGATTATCTCAAAGCCCTCCGTGTCCTCCTCCTTGAAGTAGTGTCTCTTGCTGTCATCCCCGTCTTTGCCAACGCCGATCAACAGAACACCGAGGGCGTTCATTTCCATGTTTACATACTCTTCCGAGGACTCAGGAAACGGGTTCAGGAAGAATTCGACGCAGCTGTCCTTGAAGACATCGGATCCAAACGACGTATGCCTGATCGTTATGCGGTCTTCGAGAACCAGGTAGTGCACATAGATGAATTTGTCGGTATGGAATACCTTGACACTCACCTGTGGAGCATACTTGTTTTGCACCCACTTGTAGTTGGCTATGAACAGTGCGCTAATGTCAGCCCAGAGTGCCGGCCTGGTGAAATCGTCTAAGTTTTGATGTTTCTTGATGACCGAATACGTTTGCTGTACCATATGCGATATCTTTTTAGAACATGTCTATAAAGCAGTCAAAAAACGACCAGTGCAGCGTCTACTCTCTGGCTTTCGTAAGCTCACCGAGGATATCCGTCTTTTCTACAACACTGACACCCAGAAGGATAATCGCGTTCTCATTGTTCTTGGTGAACTTGACCGTTTTCAGATTCACGTGTTTGATCTTCTCCCCGAAGCGCGTGTTCTTCCATTCGTATGCGAAAAAGGTCACCGGCTGTGCGCTGATCGTTGCCACCGAAACGGCGTCCGCTGCGTACGCATACTTATCCTGGTTGTAGTGAATTGTTTCCTTTTCGTTTCTCGCAATGCGTTGACGCCACCCCCAATCCAGAATGTTGACGCCATAGCGGATCGGAATGATCTCCATCAATCCGTCCTCATAGACAACTTCGTACCAGCCGAGGAGGTCTGCAGTCTCATCGAAATTATAGATGTTGTAGTACACTTTTCGATTGGCAACGTTCTTCGCGCACGCGTGCAGGAAGATGATGCTGCTGACATCTTCGTTGATCGGAATCTCCTTGAGCTCTTTTGCTTCGGCTGTCCCATTTGATATTTTCGCGACACCCCCCCGATTCCCCTTCTCTCCACCGGCAATGAGATTGAAGAGCACGGGTCCGGATTTGATCTCTCCCGAGACAATATCATCCGCCTTGAGTCCCGCAGCTGCTCCGTTCAACGTTGAGTTGAAATGGGATGCCAGATTCAATGGCCTGACTTTATATCCCGCGTCACTTGGCAGGACGCTTCCGCTCATATCGCGGTGCACCTCGTGAACGAGCGACTCAACCGTGTAAATAAGAGAGTCGAACGACATGTGATGTTCCGACCAGAGAAAATTTGCGCATCCCAGGAAATTGAGGAGCTGATCCTTGCCGAAGTTCTTTTCCGTCGTTGCAGACCATGAAGAAGGCGCTCCGCCGAGGAACCCCGGCAGTTTGGTTCGTTCCACCCAATCCACGATGTCCGCCCGCATATTACCATAAACCTGTTTGAACCCCCACTTCGCCAACTTCGTGTCGTTGCTTCTCTCATATCGTTCATCCCAGAACCAATTGAATACCAGGATATCCTTGGGAACCAATTTCGCCACTTGTTCGGGGCGGAGAGCTCCCGGTACTTTGTAGACATAGCCAGTAGATGACTTTGTGGTGCGCGGGTCTTTTTCCCGAACAGATTCCAGGAGATGATCTCCCCACATGGCAGTTGCGATTCCCTTGCCGGCGAGATAGTCGTGAATTTTCTTCAGATCGTTGGCGAACAACTCACCGTAGTCTTTCCCCCTGCACAACTCGCATTCGTCTTTTTCCATCCGCCACTCGTCATGACCGACGTGAACCATCGTGGGATGGATGACATCAATGTATTCATCCAGGACATCGAAGTAGATTTTATAGATTTCAGGCTGCAGCGGGCAATAGGTATCCGGGAACACTTCCTTCTTGTTTTCGGCAAGGTTCTTGTGTCCGGCCAGCAAATAATACGAGTGTGGCAACGAAGGGAGTTCCGGAATCACTTCGATGTCAAACATTCTCATGTAATTGACCAGGTCTGCCACCTCGCGCTTTTCGAGGATTCCCCCATCCGCATTGTCGTGGTGCGTGGAGTTCTTGGTCTTGTCGTTGACCCCGTGCGGCTCGCCAAGCCGGCTGTAGTTGAGGGCGTTCGCAAACTCCACGGCGCCGACGTTCAGCTCAGGATGGCGCTCGAGACGCATGTTGGCATTCAACTCGAGAATGATCTTGTTGTACTTGAACAACACGACGAAATCACGAATAAACCGCTTGAAAAACGTGAAATTCTCTCTTCCCGGCAGATAGAGCTTTATGCCGCGAAAAGGGAACTTCGGTTTGTCTTTTACTCTGAGGAGTGGAACAGAAATCCGATTGTGGTCTGCACTCATGATCTGGCGGAGGGATGCCAAACCATACAAGGCCCCGCTTTGCTTGTTCGCGGCGACGACAATTCCGTGATCGGTTACATCCAGGATGTATCCTTCGTCCCCAAGTTCCTTCAAATCAGACTCAAGTCCGTGGGTTTCACAGTACTGCTTCACCAATGGATTTGCAATTGTGCCTACGAGAATTCTATTTCCATCAGCAGCCAATTTTGATTCACTGATCATCCGAAGCGGAAGGCCGTATCGATCAGCGAACTCCGCGACAACCAATCCGCGCAGAAACCTGTCAGTCTCTGTTTCCGCCGTCGGGACGATGATGGACGTTGACGCGGTGACCACAAATGTTCCCTGAGAGCGCTGGACTGACACCGGGATCGGATAGATCAGCGGTTTGTCTTTCGAAAAAGTCTCAGCAATGCTCCCCAGGAAAAGGAGCACGAACACCAGGGTGATTATCCGATCGATGTGCTTTGTGATCATTTCATAACTCCTGCAATGCAACCCGCGAGTGCGAAACAGTGTCTTCGGACCGCGCATATATAGAAAAGCGCATCCATACCTTGGGGCGTCAGAGTTCGCGTCTACAATCCGAAGGAGGATACGCTCGTGAAGAGGTGCAAGAAAACCGTCATCGATTCGACAGGATCATCCGATTCGCTCGCCTTTGAATCCACCAAACTCCCTGCACGAAGCCCGATGGCATGTCCCGTGTCGTCCATCTTCCCCAGGTTGTCAGGCAGCACCGTGTGCCGGTACCGCCTGACTTCCATGAGGACACTTCGATCTTAGCAGCTCACCCAAACCTGATGGTGCCTGATACTATTTCAGGAGCATCATCTTCTGAGTCAGATTGAGGTTCGCGCCGGTCAACGTATAAAGGTACATACCCGATGATAATTTGCTTGCATCGAATTGCACTCGATACACTCCCGGTGCAACTTCTTTATCCAGCAGGCTTGCTACTTTCTGTCCAAGAATGTTGTACACCTGGAGCGAATAGCTGCCGGCTTTTGCGATACTGAATTGTATCGTTGTCGTCGGATTGAACGGATTTGGATAGTTCTGCGAAAGCTGGAATGACGCCGGTACCTGGTCCGAGAAGGTTTCTACCTCTGTAGCAATTCCACCCGGCAGATATCCAATGTCCAAACCATCAGTTCCTGCATTCTTGCCTACCGAACCTGCCGCCAGCCTGTAGTCCCGATTGGCCGCATTGACGAACACTGGAGTTGCCCTGATGATTTTGCTTGTATCGGGATAGGCATTGCCCGCAGTGCTGCTGCTGCCGTATGTCACGAATCGATTTGGAAAGGCGTTGTACACAACGTTCTTAATAGTCGAGCGTGGAGCACCCACGAAGCGGCCCGTCTCTGCTCCGAAGGCATATCTCGCTGTGTCTTTGCTGTTTATGACGATGCAATTCTGTACGACCGCTCCTGGCGTGGTGTAGGTGTTGATGCCACCGAGGGCCATCGAGTCAACAGTGAGGTGATTGATAAACACCGTGGGCCATTTATACGAAGCCGAGTCTCTGTTGGCGGGTTCAATATAGGTAGCCCAACCATCGCTCGTGGAGGACGTACCAACTATAAGGCAATTCTCCATCTTAATATACTTGGCTCCCCCGGGTTGCGTCTTGTTTGTTGGGGTGTTGCGTATCCCCTTCTCATAGAGTATCATTTTCACGTTGTCGATGAAAATTGAATTTGTAATAAGGAGAGAATCCAACGCACGCATCGTGCCGTCAGAGGTGTAAACGCATCTCTGGCCGCAGTTGGTGAACTCGCAATTGTCAATTCGAACA
>QYQB01000123.1 GCA_007280275.1 bacterium
ACGAAGAAGGGACCGAAGAATTCTACGAAGGAAGACTGGTTCTACAAAGCCTACCAGCTTACAATCTCCTTTGATGGCGACAAAGTCCTCGACCGGAAGTTCGGCCAACCCGCCTACAAGCCTGCGATCGATTCCACCGAACATGCCCTTGCCCAGGCACAATATGACAAGGCTGTGGCAACTCTCGAAATTGCGCGTAAAGCAGATCCGAAGGACAACGAGACACTGCAGAGATTGTTGAAAGGCTACGTGGAGTCGAACCGGATTGAGCCAGCCGTGCGTGAGTTCGAGAAAGTTGTTGCCGGCGACACCACCAACGCGAAGACGAATAGATTCATCCTTGGCGTCCTCTACCGGACGATCGGTAGGTACGATGATGCGATTGGGCAATTCAAGGAAGCCACCAAGATGGATCCAAACGATTGTGAGATCATGTTTGACATCGCGGCGACCTACTATAACTGGGGTGTCGACATGATCAAGACGTCCGACGAGAAGAACGAACAGTCGGATGCGTACAAAGCGAAATTCCAGGCCGCTCTCCCATATATGGAGAAGGTAGCCGAATGCAAGAAAGAAGATGCAAACATCTGGGAAACAATGGGCACGATCTATGCCCGTCTCGGCCAGCAAGACAAGGCGATGAAAGCATTTGATCAGGCCGATAAGATTCGGAAAGCCATGAAGTAAGCCGGATTGTTTCGGATGGCTTTTAGATGCACCCTCGTAACGCCCATCGGATCGAGACTCTGTTTCGCCGATGGGCGTTTGTTTCGACACGTGTCACAAAAGGGAACGCCATGAACGAGCAGAACCAGCCACAACAAATCAACATCGAACTGGGTGAGAAAGAAGCGGAAGGGATTTATTCGAATCTTGCGATCATCACCCATTCTCCAGCTGAATTCGTCATCGATTTTACGCGTGTGCTTCCAGGAATCCCGAAAGCAAAGGTTCATGCCAGGATCGTCATGACGCCGCAACACATCAAGATGTTCCTCTCGGCGATCAAGAGCAATATGGAGAACTACGAAAAGAAGTTCGGAGAGATCAAGCTGGTGGGGGATGACACGGGTGCACCGATCTTCGGTTTTCAACCTCCGGGCAAAGAGGAGAAGGTCAACTAAGGAATTTGTGAACTCCCGCTCAGTCTAGAGGATGTAGCGGCTGAGGTCACGGTTCTTGACGATGGAGCTCAGTTTCTCCACCACCAGGCTCTTCGTGACTTGAATGGACGCTGACAGGATCGTATCAGGAGCATCGAACAAGGGCTCCTCAAGGAGGGTTGTCAGAATCGTGTGCAGTCTGCGCGCACCAATATTCTCAACTTGTTCGTTCACTTCGTAAGCCACTCTCGCAATTTCCCTCACCGCTTCGTCATCAAAGTCCAGGTTGATCCCTTCCGTCTGGAGGAGCGCGGCATATTGCTTCAGGAGCGCATTCTTCGGTAGGGTGAGGATCTTCACGAAATCGTCTTCCGAGAGGCTCTGAAGTTCCACCCGAATTGGGAAGCGACCCTGGAGCTCAGGAATGAGGTCTGATGGCTTCGCCACGGTGAACGCACCCGATGCGATAAAAAGAATGTGGTCTGTTTTGACCATCCCATACTTCGTGGTGACGCTGGAGCCCTCCACGATGGGGAGCAGATCCCGTTGGACCCCTTCGCGTGAGACATCCGGGCCGGTTGTTTGACCCCGGCTGCTGGCAATCTTGTCGATCTCATCGATGAAGACGATGCCCGAGTTTTCAACGCGCTGCAGCGCCTCCCTCGTCGCTTTCTCCATGTCAATCAGCTTCTGAGCTTCCTCCTGCGTCAAAAAGACCTTTGCTTCGGCGACGCTCAGCTTGCGCTGTTTGTTCTTTTTCGGGAAAAGATTCCCGAACATATCCTGCACGTTGATCCCCATCTCCTCAAGGCTCATCGGCCCCATAACCTGCATGAGCGGCATCTGTGACGTAGGAACATCGATCTCTATGATGCGATGATCCAGCTCGCCTGCTTTCAGTTTCTCACGGAATTTCTCTCTCGTCCTCCGGTTCTCTTCTTCATATGCTGCGGTATTTTCTTCGGAGAGGGTTCCTTCCGGTCGGCGGACAGGGGGGAGGAGTTCATCCAGGATCCGTTCCTCTGCGAGATCAAGCGCTTTTGCCTGGACCTCGGATGTCTTCTCTGCCTTGACCATGTTCACAGCAATTTCTGTCAGATCCCGGATCATCGATTCCACATCGCGTCCAACATATCCAACCTCGGTGAATTTCGAAGCCTCCACCTTGATGAACGGAGCATGAGCGAGTTTCGCAAGGCGCCGGGCAATTTCGGTTTTGCCGACACCCGTGGGCCCAATGAGGATGATATTGTTCGGCATGATCTCCTCGCGGAGATGCTCGGGTGCCTGCAGCCTACGCCAGCGGTTGCGGAGGGCAATGGCAACTGATTTTTTCGCGTTCTGCTGGCCGATGATGTACTTGTCGAGTTCTTTGACTATCTCGCGCGGTGTGAGTTCGCGGGCACTATCAGAAGCCTGTTCCCTGGGCGTTGAAGGCATGCTAGAGCTCTTCCACCGTGATGTTGTTATTCGTGTAGATGCAGATTTGAGAGGCCGCCTGAAGCGACTCCCGCACCACGTCCTTCGCGCTCATCTGCGTGTGCTTGATGAGCATGCGGGCTGCGGCCATGGCATACGCACCGCCGGAGCCGATAGCGACCACCCCGTCGTCAGGCTCTATGACCTCGCCCGTCCCGGAAATGACAAGCGAGTGAGTCTTGTCCATTGCTGCGAGGAGCGCTTCGAGTTGACGCAGATACTTGTCGGTACGCCAGAGCTTGGCGAGCTCAACTGCAGCGCGGACCAGCTGCCCTTGGTGTTGTTCGAGTTTCTCTTCAAACCGGTCAAGGAGGCTGAAGGCATCGGCAGCTGAGCCCGCGAATCCTACCAGCACTGATCCCTGATGCAGCTTGCGAATCTTGTTCGCATTCTGCTTCATCACGGTTGCACCGAGGGTCACTTGTCCGTCGCCTCCGAGAGCGATATTCCCCTCGCGCCTTACCCCAAGAATTGTCGTCGCATGGAGTTGTTCTATCATAGTAAGGAAGTCCCTTTGGTGGGCGTCAGATTTTCTTGCGCAGGCGTGCGATGGGGATGCCCATCTGCTCACGATATTTCGCGACAGTCCGGCGGGCAATTTTCACACCTTCGCCGCCAACCATGGCGGCGATCTTGTCGTCATTCAACGGTTTCTGCGGATCCTCAACCTCGATGATGTCCTTGATCCTGTGTTTGATCATTCGGTTGGAGACATCCTCGCCCGATTCTGTCTCGAGTCCGGACGTAAAGAACTGCTTGAGGGAATGCACGCCGAATTCGGTCTGCACATATTTGCTGTTTACAACGCGGCTAATGGTGGAAATATCGACGCCGACCACCTCTGCAATGTCCTTGTAGATCATCGGCTTCAGGACTTCGCCTTCTTCAAACCACTTGCGCTGGCGGTCAACGATGGCGCGCATCACTTTCATGAGCGTCTGGCGTCGTTGATGGATGGAGGCGATGAACCACTTTGCTGCTTCAAATTTCTGCTTGATGAAATCCTTCGCTTCCTTGGAAGCTTTCTTCCCCTTCGGCGCAACGAGGTCCCTGTATGCCTTGTTGATGCGAAGGGCAGGCATGTTCCGATCGTGCAGCGAGATGATGAAATCTCCCTCGTCGTTCTCGACGATGAAGTCCGGGGTGATGTAGTTCTCCTGGGCCGAAAACTGTCCCTCTCCGGGTTTCGGGTTGAGATGTTGAATGAGTTCGATCACCCTCTTGAGTGAGTCCATCCCCACATGGAGATCGTTGCCGAGGTTCTCAAACCGCTTGAGTTTCAGATCCTCGAAATGGTGCTGGAGGACCTTCAAGGCAAGCTCTTTGATGTGAGGATCGCACTTTGTTGTGCGGACCTGAGCTATCAGGCATTCTTGGAGATCCCGGGCTGCAATCCCGGGTGGGTCAAGCAACTGTATGAGCTTGAGCACCGCTTCGGCCCGTTCAAGGGAGATTTCGAGTCCGAACGTGAGGTTGAGATCTTGTACAATGAGTGCCAGTTCTCGGCGCAGGTATCCGTCCTCATCGACGTTCCCGATAATTTCTTCAGCGATGAGGAAGTCCAAGTCATCCTCGCACTGAAGGCGAAACTGACTCAGCAGCCGCTCTGACATCGGAACTGTCGACGCCAGTGGGCGTTCATATTCCTCTTCCTCATCCTGGGGCTTGTATGATTCGGGACTTTTGTATCCGGCGAGATCGTCGTTGATGTAGTCTTCAAGTGAGTAGGATTCCTCTTCTTTGTCGTCAACTTTCTCTTCTTCAACCGTTTCGGCGGCAGCTTCTTCCGGTTCATCCTGTTCGGTCTGCTGTTCCACCTCGTCGATAGTCTCGAGAAGCGGATTTAGCTCCAGCTCTGTTTTGATGCGCTGCTCAAGCGCCATCGTTGGGAGCTGCAGCAGCTTGAGATATTGGACTTGTTGCGGCGTGAGCTTCAGCCCGAGCCGCATTTGTTGAGAGAGATTTATCATGCGTCAAAACATAGTGTCAAAGACTAGGATGCGTTTCCTTCTGCTCTTCCGGCGCGGCAATACTCCGCGAATTGATCGTAGGATCGTTCTCCGTACGCCCGCGTCAAGGATGTGTGCAGGAATTCCCATAGAAAGACATGTTCCATCACGCCGCGTTCCAGAGCAGGACGACACTCGGCGATTTCCTCGAACCGCAATCGTTCAGGTGAGCCCGGAGCTACCCGAATCGGGAAGAGATGGCAAGAGAGCGGTTTGCGCCACGAAAGTTCGCTATTTAGATACGCTTTTTCAAATGCGCACTTCGCGATTTCGTTTTCAAAAATGGCAAAAACACACGCTCGTTTGTCCACAACCTGGGTCGTGTGATCACCCGGTCGACCCTGAACAAGGCCCCGCTCTTCGATGGCGTCCTTGTGCCGAAAACTGAGGTATTTCTTTACAATTGGATACGCTTTCTCAATTTCATCGAGCTCTTCGTTGAGAAGGGGTGCGCCCCGCTGACCCGGCATCGTGCAACACGCACCTTTGCACCGCTCCAGATCGCAGACAAATTCGATGTTGGGGATCTTGGGGTCGATGAGGACTCGTTCGAGCATGTCCAATTTCCAGTAGTTCTTCACCGCTAAAGTATGATCAATTTCCTTAAAAAACCAGAGGGTGGGGCCCCTTCTCTAGCCGTCAAGCTTGAAATTGCCTTCGAATTCTGGCAAGTTAACGCTACAACCTTTTTTCAAAGCACAGGTCTAATCCCATGTCACAAAAGCATGATTCATACACGACAGGCACTATGATCGATCTGGATTTGATACAACGGGCGAAGCGAGGGGATATGGGTGCGTTCGAGGAGCTCGTCTTCCGATACGATAAACAGGTGTTGACGATTGCAGCCCGTCATGTGCAAAGTTCCGAGGATGCGAAGGACATCTATCAGGAGGTCTTTCTGAGGGTGTATCGGTCGCTTCCAAAGTTCCAGCTCAGAAGTCAATTCTCAACGTGGTTGTTCCGGATCACGACGAACGTCTGCCTCACGCACAGATCGAGACGCAAACGACATTTGCACGCATCGATCGATCACGATACTGACGATGAGCACGGGGGAATTCTTGCTGAGGCTATCCAGGAGTCGGGCACGGCGGACCAACACGCTGAACGGGCTGACACGGCTCTACACGTAGGTCGGGCACTCGAGGCTCTCTCACCAAAGCAGCGGATGGTGTTCACGATGAAGTACTACGAAGGATACAAGCTACGCGAGATTGCAGAGATGATGGGGTTGGCAGAGGGGACTGTCAAACGGTATCTTTTTGTTGCTACGCACAAGATCCGGAACTCGCTGAAGGATCTTCTGTAGCAGGAACGAAACAAGGCACGATGAGGACAAGGCCATGAACCATGATCAGTACCGGGAGCTGCTCCATCTCTCCCTCTATCGAGAGCTCAATGACGAGCAAGGGCAAGAGTTGAGCCAACATCTCACGACTTGCAGCTCTTGCTCCGAAGAATTCGCTCAGTTGAGGAAACTCGATGCGATCCTGCACCAGGGAAAGCAGCTTGAAATCACGGACGCTATGCTCGACGAGGCAAGGCGCGAACTACGCGTTGCGATACGTATGGAGCGAACCAAGCGTCGCCGGTGGCTCGGATTGATTGAAGGCTTCAATATTCCCTGGTCCCCTGGATACAGGGTGGCACTTGCCGGCGTTGCTACGCTTCTTGTGGGGATCTCTGTCGGCTATGTCGCCTTCGCGCCATCCGACGGCCCAGGAGTCGCTGGGATTATTCCAGCAGTGGGAACCGGAGAAGTGGAACGCAGCCAGACGCGCGTCTCCGGCTTCCGGTTTATGCAGCCCGTGTCTGACAACGGTGATGTGGAGTTCACTTTCGACATTGTGACGCCGGTCAGGATGAAGGGAAACGTTTCCGAAAACTCCGTGCAGCGGGTTCTCGCCCAGGCTCTTGTGAGCGAGCAGAATCCGGGGGCGCGACTGCGAACGGTTAGCGCACTGGCAAATCAGGCCGAATCCACGATGAACCTCGATGTAGAGATAAAACAGGCACTCCTTCAGACGCTCAAGTCGGATGCAAATGTGGGAGTCCGTAAGGAAGCACTGAAAGCGCTTCAGAAGTTTCCAATCGACAAGGATCTCAAGGAGGCATTGCTGTACGTGCTTTCTCATGAATCGAATCCAACAATGCGCATCGATGTGATCAACCACCTTGAGAAACCGATGCTCTCTCGAGAGCTCGCCGGTCAGGACATTCTGGATGTGCTGAAAGAACGCATGCAATCTGATAACAACAATTATATCCGTCACAGAGCACAAAACATCTATGAGGAGGTACAACAACAATGAAAACTACCATGAGAGTATTTTCGTTTACTATGCTTCTTGCTTTGCCGCTGCTTCTGGCATTTGGCAGACAAGCCGAGCAGGACTCACGCTCAAAGTCATTCGCCGTTGCTAAAGGGGGAACTCTCGAAGTGCGCGTTGACGGTGGTGACATTCGGATCTCCGTGTGGGAAAAGAATGAGGTGTTGGTGAAAACGGAGGGGATCGATGAAGATGAACTGGACCAATTGAAAATGAAACAGAGCGGGAATGATGTCAGCGTTGAATTCCGTAATCGGCGCGGCTGGAACAACTGGAGCAGCGGCCATCTGCGGTTCGATATCACTGTGCCCTCGCAATACAACGCTAATCTGCACACGTCCGGAGGTGACATAGATCTGCGTGGCACGATCAATGGCCTCGTTAAAGGATCCACCTCCGGCGGCGATGTGAAACTCGAGAACGTCAGAGGTGGCAAGGTTGACCTTTCTACCTCGGGCGGAAACATGCGCACAGGCGATGTCCAGGGTGATGTGACCTTGCGAACCGCGGGTGGGGATATAGAAATGGGCACTGTCGGCGGAGAGGCAAACGTTTCGACTTCAGGTGGAGACATCACCGTAAAAAGCGTGGGCAAGTCGCTCAGGGCTACTACTTCCGGAGGAAATATTGATATCGGCGATGTCGGTGGGGAAGCGAAGGTGTCGACTTCTGGTGGAGATGTGAGAGTTCGGAAGGTGTCCGGCAATGCCTCGCTCAGCACATCGGGCGGGAACATTGAATTGGAAGCGGCCAGCGGCTTTGTGAAGGCCAACACGTCAGGCGGCGATATTTCATTGCGGAATATCACAGGCTCTATCGAAGCCGGCACGTCAGGTGGGAACGTCGAAGCTGAAATGCGGCCGAGCGGCAAAGGGAAAAGCAAGCTCACCTCAGCAGGCGGCGACATCACACTCTCGATCCCCGAAGACGCCAAGGCGACCATCGAAGCCACGATTCGTATCCAGGGCCGATGGAACAGCCGTCGGGATAAGTACAAAGTGCGCTCCGACTTCAAGGCCGATTCCTATGAGCAGGATGGAGACGAGGGGGATATCCTGGCGACGTACAAACTCAATGGCGGTGGCGACCTGATTGAACTCAAGACCGTGAACTCCGACATTACTATAAAGAAGCTCCACAAGTAGCCCATCATTTTGGTTTCGATGGTCGAACCCCCGCCTCTTCAATGGGACGGGGGTTTTTTTGTTTGATTTTTGGCATCTTCCTGTTATAGGTTCCAAAGGATTTGTAGATTTTCATGTCAACCGAATCCCCAACCTGTCGTCTAATAACTGACAACCAGAAGAGGAAGCCTTCCGAATGCCCGCTGACCGGGAGCGGCAACTGATACTTGATGTGCAGGAGGGAAGCCATGACGCATTTCGTCAGCTCGTCGAACTGCATATGCGGCGGGTGTACGATCTCGCATATGGTTTTGTGAGTGATCACGATGATGCAGAAGACATCGCCCAGGAAGTGTTCGTGAAGGTGTATCATTCGATCAAGCATTTCAGGCAGGAGTCGGGTTTCAACACGTGGGTGTATCGGATCGCTGCCAACACGTCGCTTGATCGGTTGAAGCAGCGGAAACGTTTGGCTGCGCGGCTTGTCCCGATGGAAGAATCACAGATCAGTACGCTTTCGGCTAACACAGGAACAGACCAAATCGATACGACCGCCCACATTGAACGAGCACTGTACGAACTGCCGACCTTGCAGCGCGCCGTAGTAATCCTCCGCCATATGGACGGATTCTCCACAAAACAAGTGAGCGGCATTCTCAGATGCTCGGAGGGAACAGTGAAGACTCATCTTCACCGCGGACTGAAGAAAATGCGAAAGCTGTTGCACGAGGTAGGGGAGGTGGAGACATGAAACACAAAGAAATCCAGACGTCCCTCTATGAGTACGCTCGCGGCGAACTCGATGCTGGCCGGGCGAAGCAGATACAAGACCACATCGCTGGCTGCGACCGTTGTTTCGGCGAGCTTCAGATACTCCAGGAGACGATGCGACTCCTCCCATCTCGCGCTCAAAGTCCCAGCAGTGAACGAACGGAAGCGTTTTGGGCTCGGTTCCCAGCTCAGGTCGAAGGCAGAGCGCATACCGAAGAGAAGCAAGTCGTCGTTACGAATCCGGTTTGGGAGGTGATCCTCTCGGCCTTCACCTATCGTCGGTCGTATGTTCTGTCGGCGCTGGGGACAGTAGCTGTCGCGGTTGTTTCTCTGCTCTTGTGGCCATCAAATCCCTCCTCCCAACAATCAGATCGTGATTACACGAAGATCATGGGTGGGGTCAGCTCTGATCCGGCCCAGATTGCGCTGGCTGACTACTTTCGAAAATCGAAAATACTCCTCGTCGGGATTTCGAACATTTCAGCGAACAAGGGGGAGCGTATTGACCTTTCGACCGAACGGCAGGCAGCTCGGGAGCTCATCCAACAAGCGCGTTACCTTGACAACCGAGTTCTCGACGATCGCTCGCAACAGCTCATCAAGGCTCTCGAGAGGATTCTGTTGGAACTTGCGAACATGGAGCAGCACGCGAATTTGCCGGATGTCGAGATTGTGCGATCTGGAATTCACGACGAAAACATGCTTTTCAAAATCCGGATGGCTGAATCGCAGTGAAATGTGCCCGGGTACGACAAGACTTGAATTGATAATTGAAAGGCAATTCCCATGAAGACAAGAATTGGATCCGTTATCGCGTTGGTGCTGGCGTTCAACGTTTTGAGCCTCGCTTGGCAGAACGTTGCCTCCACTGGTCGCAGCGATATCCCGGCCCCACCGCAGCCGCCGCGATCGGCGCTCAGGGTTGCCAACTGCATGTCTGGGATGACATCAGGTGAATTGGCGGCAGTCCCGGACGTCATTGCGGGCTTCGAGGGGGAGGATCAAGATGACCCTTCATATACTCTCTACAAAGCCGGATACAAATTGGTGCTTGACGAGAAGTGGGCTGAAGCCAGAAAAAAGTTCAGCGAAGTGTTGTCGAAGTACCCCAAAAGCAAGTATTCGGCCGAGGCTCTGTACTGGACGGCTTATTCCTGGAAGTATAGCGACAAGAAGAAAGCCATTGAAACGTACAAGTCATTTATGAAACAATATCCCACGAGTAACTACTACGATGATGCATCGGGCGATCTTGGACGGTTGGAGAATCCCGTTGTGCCGCGGCCGGACCGTTTTGCGCCACCCCAGGCAGGGTATGCTGTAACGGCGCCGGAACTCGCCCGCGCAGCGGCAACAATCAGCGAGGCTGCATCGACGTATGGGGTTGTTCATGACGCTCATATCTACCCTGAAGGAAAAGCCGATGATCCGGAAGTACGGATGAAGGTCGAGGCATTTCAAGCGCTCATCCGATCGAACAAGGATGAAAAGACGTTTGAACTCGTAAGGGAGACGCTCCTTGATCCAAAGCAGCCCTATCGCTTGCGCGAAACCGCTCTGTATGCACTGAGGCAATTCGAAAAGAAGGATCTCTCAGACCTCTATTTACAGGTCATGAAAAGCGATACGAGCAAGCTGCTGACTCAAAACATCATCTATCAACTAGGGTTCTATGCCGAACGTGGAGATGAGAAGATTATCGACGTACTTAAACAGACGGCTCTCGATTCCAACCAGGATCGACGCCTCCGGGAGGCATCCCTTCAGGCGCTTTGCGCTGCGAAGCGACCCGATCTGCTAAACTTCTACGCTGAAGTCGCGAGGAATGACGTCGATTTACATGTGAGACAGTCAGCACTGTATCAAATTGCTCAATCAGGTTCTGCAAATGAAGATACGGCCTATAAGCTCCTTAGCGAATTTGCATTGGACAAAAGCCAGGGCCGGGAATTTCGTGAAGCTGCCCTGTCATCACTGGGGTCTATGAGGGGAAACAAACCTGCAGAGTTGTATCTCCAAGTCGCCAGGACCGACCCCGATGAACGGATTCAAGAGATGGCGCTCTACTTGTTCGTCGGTTCCGGCAAGAGTCAGCCGGAAAAGGTATCGTCAACTCTCAAAGAGATTGTTCAGGATCGCAATCGGTCGTGGTCAATGCGAGAGGCCGCGATGAACAACCTTGTTCGAATCGATGGTGACGAAGCATTGAAGCTTCTCGTTATGGTCGCCAAGACGGATCCAGAGGAGCGGATCAGACTATCTGCCATCAACTTCATAGGCTATCTTGGTAGAACCAAGGCGAAATCGCTGCTCACCTTAATCTCTTTGTTCGAAACCCTCCCCAAAAATCAGATGAACTCCGTTCAAAGCCTGATGTACGCAATTGCGTCGATAGGAAACGACGAGGCAGTTGATTTTCTTGGTAGGTTGGCCAAGACCCATGAGAATCATGAAGTGCGTCGGATTGCGATCCAGTACCTGGGAAATATCGGCGGCGAAAAGGCAAGGACGGTTTTGGTCGATATACTGAAAGGAAGGTAATCCGCTACTCGGGGATGGGACATTAGTCCATGAAACCTGGACCGTGTCCCACCTCCCGCTAGTTTGCACTCCCGTTGTACAGACTCTGCAGCGGATCTCTTCTGGATCAACGGATCCGCGCCATGCGTCCCCGTTCCTGTCTTCAGATTCCACCGCCCGCTTTCCATCTTTCTCAATCGTCAGGTGAATAGCCATTATACCGCGAACAGGTACTACGCGTAAGATCTCCAGGGTGGCTGAACCGAGGGTGGTTGCGGGCTTCTCCCAGAGTCGGCGAGGTAGCGCCCGGGGCCTTTCCGAAGATCTTTCCATACAACCTTTTCCGCTTCGCGCAGGTCTAACAAGAATCTGACACAAACGGGAACGCTAGAGGAGAGCTTCATATGCGCATTCGTTGGACCCAGGTAGTACTGTGTATGCTTGGCTGTTTCGCTTATCTGCAATCTCAGACTCCAACACCGCCAACCAAGATCTCGGCTGAACGGGTTCGGGAGGCGATGACGATTGATGGAAACCTTTCGGAGCAAGTCTGGCAAGGCCCGGGCTTAACAAATTTCACGCAGAGGCTGCCCAATGAGGGATATCCTCCCTCACAGAAGACTGAAGTGTGGCTTGCGTACGACGATGAAGCGCTCTACGTCGCGGCGAGGATGCACGACACTGCCCCCGACTCGATCATTCAGGTACTCGGACGCCGCGATGCTGACATGACGGCGGACTGGTTGAAATTCTACATCGACCCATATCATGACAGAAGGAGCGGATTCTACTTTAACCTGAGCGCTGCGGGCACGATGCAGGACGGGACGCTCTATAACGATGATTGGGATGACGATTCCTGGGATGGAGTTTGGGAAGGGAGAGCCCGGATCGGCAAGGATGGATGGACGGCGGAAATGCGCATTCCTTTCTCGCAACTCCGGTTCCATCCCGCCGAGAAGTATGTGTGGGGAGCGAATTTTAGCCGCAGCATCGGACGGGCAATCGAGAAAGACTACTTAGTCTACACGCCCCAAAAAGAGAGCGGATTTGTGTCGCGATTCATCGATGTCATTGGAATCGAGAAGATTGCACCACCAATGAACATTGAAGTGCTTCCCTATGCGACATCACGCGCAGAGTATTCTCAACGTCCTCCTGGAGATCCATTCAATGATGGCTCCAAATACTCTCCCGGAATAGGTGCCGATTTCAAGATCGCTCTCGGTTCGGGTCTCACGGTCAACGGAACCATCAATCCTGATTTCGGCCAGGTTGAAGTCGATCCAGCGGTGGTGAACCTGAGCGACGTCGAGACATTCTATCAGGAGAAACGACCATTCTTCGTCGAGGGAGCCAACGTATTCCAATTCGGGCAGGGAGGTTCGAACAACTTCTGGGGATTCAACTGGGGAAATCCCAATTTCATCTATAGCCGGCGAATCGGCCGAGCTCCCCAAGGAGGAATCCCATCCCATGATTTCGTTGAAATGCCCCTCGGCACGCACATTCTCGGTGCTGGGAAGATCACCGGGAAGGTGGGCGATGACTGGAATGTGGGCATGATCCACGCGGCCACTTCCAGGGAATACGCGAATATCCAGACCTCTGGCAGGCAGGAAGAATTTGAAATCGAACCATTGACATACTACGGGGTCGGTAGGGTGCAGAGAGATTTCGATGACGGGAGACAAGGAATCGGGTTCTTGACGACGTTCACGAACCGGTTTTTTTCTGACAGAAGGCTTCAGGACGCGGTCAACAGCCGAGCGCTGGTTGGCGGGATTGACGGATGGCAGTTCCTTGATTCAGCGAAGACCTATGTGGTGACAGGCTGGGGGGCTTTCACTTCTGTGAGCGGTAGTCAGTCGAGGATCACTTCCTTGCAGCGGGGTTCACGCCACTACTTTCAGCGTCCGGGGCTCTCTCAGTTTCAGGTGGATAGTGGGGCGACGAGTCTTTCCGGGTACGCTGCTCGATTCACATTGAACAAACAAAAAGGTGCGATGCAGCTCAACGCTGCTGTCGGATTGATTAGCCCGGGATTTGATGTTGACGACCTTGGATTCTCCTGGCGAACGGACGTTGTGAATTACCATATAGTGTCCGGGTACAAATGGACAGATCGGACCGAGTTCTACAATAATGTTCGGTTCGATGTGGCGGCCTTTGGAAGCAACGACTTTGGAGGGAATAAGATCTGGCAAGGGTATTTCTTCAGGTGCAACATCGAGTTCCCGAATTTCTATGAGTTCTCATTGATCCACGCCTACAATCCCTATACAATTGACACGCGCTCCACACGAGGCGGCCCGCCAATGCTGAATCCAATAGGGAGGGAATGGGACATCAACGTCGGGACAGATAGCCGTAAATCGGTTGTCATGAATATGTCCGCGTTCACGTATCTCGGAGGCGGTGGTGAGCAATTCCAAGGGGGATTGGAGATTGAATTCAAGCCCCTCCCGAATATCCTCCTGTCACTGGGGCCTGACTTCAGCAGAAATCTGAATCAGGCTCAATGGGTCGGGTCGTATAGCGATCCCACCGCCGTCCAAGCAGACGGCACGCGTTACGTGTTTGCTGATTTCGATCAGAAGACCATATCCGCAAACATCCGCCTCAACTGGACATTCTCGCCACAATTGAGCCTGCAATTCTTCCTCCAACCTCTACTCTCGTCGGGGAATTATCGCGACTTCAAACATTTCGCAAAGCCAAGGACTTTCGAGTTCGGCACATATGGCAGGGGCGGTTCAACGATCACGCTCAATCAGGACGGGACAGGGTATTCGGTTGATGCGGATGGAGCCGGACCAGCTCCGGGCTACTCATTTAGCAATCCCAACTTCAGCTTCGCCTCCCTCAGGGGAAATGCGGTCCTGAGATGGGAATACCGTCCAGGATCTGCTCTCTATCTCGTCTGGACTCAGACCAGGTCGGACAATGAGGCGGTGGGCGAATTCCGGTTTGGTCGCTCGATGAACAGGTTGTGGGAAATCAAGGGTGACAACATCTTTATGCTCAAATTCACATATTGGTGGTCACCGTAAGTTTTGATCGAACAAGCCACTCCACGCATCACCATTGCCGGACAAACATCTTGCCCGGCAACTGCCTCACGAGTCCCTTGAATTCGAGAGAAAGGAGATTGACGAGCGCATCTGCCGTCGATGTCTCTGCGAGTTCGGAAATTGTGTCAATCTGTACCGGCTGGTCCCCCAAGATGTTGAGGACGTTTCTCTCAAATAGCGTCAATTCAACAGGTGGGTCAATCGCACGCTCCTTCTTGAGAAGATGACGCATCTGGGGTCCAAGTTCTTCAAGAATGTCCTGCACCCGCTGCACCAACTTCGCCCTCCCTTCCCGGATCAGCTTGTTCGGCCCGGCACTCCGCTTCTCGGTAATATTGCCGGGTACTGCGAAGACTTCGCGGTTCTGATCGAGAGCTGTTGACGCAGTTATCATCGCTCCTCCATCCTCACCCGATTCTACAATCACAGTTCCAAGCGAAAGACCGCTTATGATGCGATTGCGCCGCGGAAAATTCGTTGCATCGGGTTTCGCCCCCATCGGGAATTCGGACACGACAGCTCCTTGTTCCGCGATGGCTTCGAGGAGCTTTCGGTTCTCCGGCGGATAAGGAACGTCAAGCCCGGAACCAATCACCGCGATGGTCCGACCTTTCGACTTCAATGCGGTTTGATGCGCTTGCGTGTCGATGCCACGGGCGAGACCGCTCACGACGGTCAGCCCGAGCTCGACCAATTCCCGCGCAAATATTTCGGCAGTCATTTGGCCGTACAGAGAGGGGTGCCTTGTGCCCACGATGGCTATTGAATTCTTGTCATTGGACATGAAATGCCCGAGCATGTACAGAAGCGCGGGAGGATCATATGTTTTCTTCAGGAGATCAGGATACTCGCTGTCCCAGATGGTCAGAATTCTTCCCCCGATCCTGTTGAGCCGCTTGAGTTGCTCGTCCGCGAACTTCTCGCCTCCTTTGTTATGAACGATATTCGACGCCAGCTTCTTGTCGATGCCTGGCACCCTGATGAGATCGCGTGGTGATGCCTTCAGGATGGCGGAGGGATCGTGGAAGTGCGTAATAAGAGCCCGGATCTTATGAGGGCCGATCCTCGGCACGGAGGAGAGTGTTAGGAGATCTCGAACCTTGAACATGATCAGTTGATCGTTGGACGGAAAGGACGCGGTCAAGATTGGTGAAGCAGGGGAAATGCAGGAACGGAGGCAAAACCGGAACCGGCCCGGTTTGTCAGGTTTGCCGGATTTCGCTGATGAAGGTAGCGACCAGCTCGTCTGCTTTCGCTTTTTGAGGGGCTTCTGCGATGATGCGTATGATCGGTTCGGTATTCGACTTGCGGAGATGAACCCAGTATTCCGGGAAGTCGAGCTTCAGGCCATCGGTTGTTGTGACCTTGCCTTTGGCGCTGTACTTGTTCTGAAGTCGCGAGAGGACATCGTCCGGGTTTAGAGTCCCCAGATCGACTTTCCCCTTCGTGATGGAGTACTGCGGAAGGCTTTGTTTGAGTTCGGAAACGGTGCCGCCAAATTCTGCAAGATGCTGGAGTGTCAACCCGATGCCCACCGGCGCATCTCTTCCGATGTGAGAAGCCGGGAGTATGACCCCGCCGCTTCCTTCACCGCCGACGATTGCACCGACTTCCTTCATTTTCTTCGCTACGTTGATCTCTCCGACTGGAGTCCGTATGAGCTCTGCACCAAATCGCGCACAAATGTCGTCGATCGCCCGTGTGGTAGAGAGGTTGACGACAACGCGGGGCGTTTGCGATTGTCGATTTGCGATACTCGACTTGCTCAACGACTCTTTCTCCAGGACAAACTTTACCACGCTGGCAATGGTATATTCCTCGCCGATCGGTTCCCCCTTTTCATCGATGAGGACCAAGCGGTCGACATCAGGGTCAACGGCGATCCCGAGATCTGCGTGCTCCTCTTTGACGCGGTCGGAGAGGCCAGAGAGGTTTTCCGGTATTGGCTCAGGAGTGTGGGAGAAAACACCTGAGACGTCGCAATTCATCTCCACCACATCGCAGCCGAATTCCCTCAGCAGCTTTGGGATCATCACACCTCCAGCTGCATTGACGCAATCCACGACAACCCGAAACCTGCCTTTTCGTACCTTCTCCACATCGATATAGGGAAGAGAGAGGACATTGTTGATATGCCTGTCGATCATGCCGGGATCAGAAGTGTGTTTCCCCTGTCTGTCCCACGCAGAGTAGCTCCTCGGCTGCTGTTCAGCGATAGACCAGAATGCATGGTTCTCATCGGCGTCGAGAAAAAGTCCTGTCGAAGACATGAATTTCAAGCCGTTCCATTGCATCGGGTTATGGCTGGCCGTGATGGCGATGCCGCCGGCTGCTTTGTTCATCTCGACGGTAAGCGCAACAGTAGGTGTTGGGCAGACCCCGATCCCAATGACATCGCAGCCCATCTGAGACAATGTCGACGAGACGATATGTGCGATGCTCTTTCCGGTGATTCTCCCATCCCGCCCGATGACAATCGTCCCGCGATTGCAGTATTGCGCGAAGGCCGAGGCATATTTCACGACCGTCTCTGGCGTGAGACTGCTTCCGACGATACCGCGAATTCCTGAAATACTGACCATCAAAGACATTGCCGATTCATCCCCGTTCTATGATGCGAATGTAAGAAATGAGGCCTCCAGAAGCAAGGAAAGCCTCGAGGCTTCGCTTGGCGTTTCGGTTGCTTGAATGTTTTGCTCTGCATCATTACCTTGTTCCAAAGGATCCGGGGTGAGACACATGCAACTAAGTGTTGCTGATAAGGAAGAGCTCCTGAGAATTGCGAGGGCATCAATTGCCTCGGTGCTGAGTGATCGACCCGGCGAACGAAGCGATCAGAGTGGAGCTTCGTTGAGGGAGCATTGCGGAGCTTTTGTCACCCTCCATCTTCACGGCGAGCTGCGCGGTTGCATTGGGTACATTGAAGCCCAATTCCCTCTGCTCGAAACCATCGAAGAAGCTGCGGTCAAGGCGGCGGTCGAAGACCCCAGATTCCCTCCCCTGACTGCCGAAGAATTCGAGGACGTTGAAATAGAGATCTCGGTTCTTTCCCCTCTGCAGAAAACCTCGAGCGTCGATGAAATTGAAGTAGGAAAGCACGGGCTCGTGATTGATGCAGGATACACGCGCGGTCTTCTGCTTCCACAGGTGGCAACCGAATACGGGTGGGGAAGGGAGCAATTCCTCTCCCAGACGTGCCGCAAAGCGGGATTGCCAGTTGATGCCTGGAAGAAGAAGGGGATCACAATCTATAGCTTCACATCGGACGTGTTCTCAGAGGCTGAGATGTTCCGGAAAGGTCACTGAAAAGAGGAGACTATGTCCCGAGTCAGAAAACCTGCGGTTGCCGGATCGTTCTATGACGGGGACCCCGGACGTTTGAGCCACCAAGTTGACCTGCTCCTTACGCAGGCTGAGGACAAGGACTTAAAGGGGGCGATTCGCGCATTGGTTTCTCCGCATGCCGGATACATGTATTCGGGGCTAGCGGCGGCTGTCGGATACAAGGCGTTGCGGGGTTCCACCTATGACGCCGTATTGATGGTGGGACCCAGCCATCGGGAGTCTTTCGACGGTGTGTCGATCTATCCTGGTGATGCTTATCGAACGCCTCTTGGAGATGTACCTATTCACAAGGAGATCCGTGCCGCCCTCGCGGCGCAGTCTCCGGTGTTTGTACTGTCTGATGTCGGGCATCGCAGCGAGCATTGCCTCGAAGTTCAGCTCCCGTTTCTTCAGAAAGTTCTGGGAGAATTCACTTTCGTGCCGATGATTGTCGGCAATCAAAGCAAAGAGATCTGCCTTTCGCTTGGGACCGCAATCGCCGAAGTGGCACGGGGGAAGAACATCCTTCTTGTGGCCAGCAGTGACTTGTCGCACTACCATCCATACAACACCGCCGTGAGTCTTGATCGCCGCGTGATAGACCAGGTCGAATCCTTCGATGAACTCGCCCTGATGGAACAAATTGAAACCGAGCGTGTTGAGGCTTGTGGTGGAGGGCCTGTGGTGTCTGTAATGCACGCTGCAAAGCTCCTCGGTGCGAATCGATCGCAGGCTCTTTTCTACTGCAATTCCGGAGACATAACCGGCGACAAAAGCGCCGTCGTCGGCTACCTTTCTGCTGCGTTTCTTCAGGTCCACTAAGGCGTGAGCCGCCGCATCCTGACTGACGCGGGTGCGCGTGGCTTGCCGTGAGGAATTGCTTCTCCTGCTCACAATCTCGTCTCGGATCGGCAAACAATTCATTTCCAGGTCCGATCGGTCCAGACGTTCTCCCTCAGGCCTGAACTCGCCGTGTACGCCCAGAGCTTTGAATCAATCCCAGAGCGAACGATGAGCCGCGAGAATCTTCTCAGTTCCATAAGAGGAGAAAATTTCGTATTATTTTCTTCAGCACAAATGCTCGACCTGCACGACGGGCAAGCCCATTGATGAGGATTCTGACGAAAACTGAATGATAGTAGATTATCATACGCACAACAGGCTCTGCAGACACGCACAAGGAGATCTCGAAGAGTATGTACAGGCAGCAATTCGGCTCGGGTTGGATGAAATCGGGTGCTCGGATCACGGCCCGCTTCCAGGTAACTATGATGCCCGCCATCGGATGACGGTGGAGGAGTTCTATGCTGACTACGGCCCGGCGGTCTCGGAAATGACTGAGAAGTACGCCAGGAAGATTCGAATCAGGCGTGCAATCGAAATCGACCATCTCGTTTGGGCCACCGATTGGAATCAGAAGTTCATCACCGAAAACGATTTTGATTTCGTGCTAGGATCGGTTCACTTTGTCGGACCATTAGGCCAAGAAAAACCTCTTTTCGGTCCCGAGTATGGGCAGCATGAACTCGAGTCGCTCTACGAAGGCTACTATCTGGCGATTGCCGATTCGGCAAAGTCGGGAATGTTCGATATCATATCTCACTGTGATATCGTCAAGAAATTTGGGCCATGCACCAGCAAACGCGTTGACGAGTTGACCAGAGAGGCAATGACCCAGATCAAGAAGGCTGGCATTTGCATTGAGATCAACACGTCAGGGCTGCGGAAACCTGAAAAAGAGACTTATCCAGGCGAGGGTATTCTGTCGATCGTCCGGGAATTGCACATTCCCCTCACTATCGGCTCCGATGCGCATACGCCGGAGGATGTCGGCCGGGATTTCGACGCCATTGTCGATCTCATGGAGGCCTATGGCAGAGGCAAGATTTCAGTTTTCGACAAACGACAGCGGACCGAAGTGAAGATCTCCAGACTGAGCCAGAACGGCACCAGGTAGTCACAACACGATTGCGAGGCAATGCGATGGGGTACCAGACATTGTTGGTAGAGAAGCGAAACCGGATCGCGTTCGTTACAATCAATCGGCCGGACAAACTTAACGCCCTCAACGCACAAGCCAAAACGGAATTGAAGGCGGCGTTTGAGGGAATCAGGGATGACTCGGAAGTCGATGCGGTTGTTCTCACCGGGGCTGGTGAAAAGGGCTTTGTAGCAGGAACGGACATCAAGGAGCTGACACAGCTCGATGAGCAGTCAGGGAAGTCCTTCTCAGAAGGGGGACAAGCTGTTTTCAACCTAATCGAGAATCTTGGAAAGCCTGTCATTGCCGCAGTAAACGGCTATGCACTCGGTGGTGGGACTGAGCTTGCCCTCGCTTGTCATATCCGCATAGCTTCTGAGAATGCAAAATTTGGCCAGCCAGAGGTCAATCTTGGGATAATCCCGGGTTATGGGGGAACCCAGCGCCTTGCCCGTCTCGTTGGAAAAGGAAGAGCTCTCGAGATGATCCTCAGCGGAGATCAGATCGACGCTCAGGAGGCTCTTCGTATCGGACTCGTCAACAAAGTCGTCCCTTTGCCGGACCTCTTGAAGACTGCTGAGGCTTTGGCGGCAAAGATTATCAGCAAAGGACAGATGGCAGTAAAGCTCGCTCTCCAGTCAGTGAATGCGACGCACGGACTTTCATTAGCGGCTGGTCAATCGCTGGAAGCCGAGCTGTTCGGTCGCTGCTGCAAATCGGAAGATTTCAAAGAGGGCATCACCGCGTTCCTGGAGAAAAGGAAACCGGTCTTCAAGAACAAGTAGTGGAGTGGAGGGTGTGACGAAAGACGTGAGACATAGGTTGTAGCCCGAAATTCATTTCGGGGCTGGTGTCAACTACATCTGAACTTGAAACTTTCAACTCAAAACTTGAAACTCTAAACTCACAACTCAGAACCGAACTATCATGAGTCAACCGAAAAACACGGCAACCGACCAATCGAAAATAATGGAGAAGATTGTCTCCCTGGCCAAACGGAAGGGTTTCGTCTATCAGTCGAGCGAAATATATGGCGGCCTGAATGGATGCTGGGACTACGGACCGCTCGGGGTGGAGATGCTCAACAATCTCAAGCGACAATGGTGGAAGAGCATGACGTATCGCGAGAACATCGAGGGCATCGACGCGAGCATCCTGATGCACCCGCGGGTATGGGAGGCGTCCGGCCACGTGGAGAACTTCACAGACCCGATGGTCGATTGCAAGGGCTGCAAATCCAGGTATCGCCTCGATGTCCTCTTCGAGGATATGTCGGTGAAGCGAAAGAAAGAGGCCTTGCGGGAGATCGAGCCGGGGAAATTTGAAGGGCAGATCAAAGATGAGTTGGTCATCGAGGAATTCGCGAAGCGTGTCGCGACAGACGCAGATGCTGCGAAGATGGTGGCGGTTCTCTCCTGTCCTAATTGCGGCAACAAGGGTACATTTACGGAGGCCCGCAAGTTCAATTTGATGTTCAAGACATTCGTCGGACCTGTCGAGGATTCTTCCGCGGTCGTGTTTCTTCGCCCTGAGACAGCTCAGGGGATTTTTGTGAACTTCCTGAATGTCCAGTCAGCAGGAAGATTGAAGATCCCGTTTGGCATTGCTCAGATCGGCAAGGCGTTTCGAAACGAAATCAACACGAAAAACTTCCTTTTCCGGACCCGTGAATTCGAACAGATGGAGATGCAGTTCTTTGTGAAGCCGGGGACAGATGATGAGCAGTTCGAGTACTGGCGTTCCGAAAGGATGAAATGGTTTGTCGGGCTGGGCATGAAGGCGGAAAAACTCCAATGGCATCAGCACCCGAAGGACAAACTGGCCCATTATGCCAAGGACGCATACGACATCGAATACCAATTCCCGTTTGGGTGGGGCGAGATCGAGGGAGTCCACAACCGTACAGATTTTGACCTCTCCAGGCACGAGCAATACTCGGGCAAGAGTCTCAAGTACTTCGATGAGGTGACAAAAGAAAAGTTCACTCCCTTTGTCATTGAGACCTCGGCGGGAGCCAGCCGTTCATTTATGGCGTTCCTGGTCGATGCGTACAGTGAAGAAGAAGCTCCGTCGGCAGAAGGAGTGATGGAGACCCGCGTCGTTTTGAAACTCCATCCGAAACTGGCGCCGACGAAGGTTGCCATCTTCCCCCTGGTGAACCGCGACGGCATGCCGGAGATGGCGACGAAGATCGAGGCCGACCTGCGACAACATTTCCGTGTGTTCTATGACGACAGCGGAGCCGTTGGCCGACGGTATCGGAGACAGGACGAAGCCGGAACGCCGTTCTGCGTGACGGTCGACTCGCAAAGCCTCCAGGATCAAACTGTCACGGTTCGTGAGCGGGATTCGATGAAGCAGGACCGAATTGCCGCTGCTGCCTTGCGCTCATATATCGCTGAGAGGTTGATGTAACTTGCCTCCCGAAGGGTACCCCAGCCGACATACTGCGTACTCACTGCGATTGCAGCAGTACTGTGCATTTCTCCTGTTGTTCCTCATCTCATCGCCGGCGAAAGGTCAATGGATTGAAGATCCGGCGGTCGATGCCCGGGTTCAGCGAGGCATTGACTGCATCTACAACATCGAATTCGAGAAGGCGGACAAAGAATTTGAGGAGGTCGTGCGCCTGGCGCCGGATCATCCCGCGGGGCATTTCTTCCAGGCAATGACAGAATGGTGGAGGATCCTGAGCAATTTCGATGATGAGTCCCGCGACAAAGGGTTCTACGCTATGCTTGACAAAGTCATCGATATGTGCGAGAAGCGACTCGACGAGAATGAGAATGATGTCACCGCGCTCTTTTTCAAAGGCGGTGCCGTCGGTTTCAGGGGAAGACTAAGGGCAAACAGGGGAGCGTGGCTGCTGGCTGCGAACGATGGTCTGGTGGCCCTGCCGGCTGTGAGGAAGGCCAACAAGCTCGAGCCGGCGAACTATGATGTTCTTCTCGGGATGGGCATCTACAACTACTACGCTGATGTCGTGCCGAGCCAGTACCCTGTGGTCAAGCCATTAATGATTTTCCTGCCGAGCGGGGAGAAGAAGAAGGGATTGGAGCAGCTTGAACTCGCTGCCCGGAAGGCCCGGTATGCGAAGGTGGAGGCGACGTACTTCCTGTTGCAGACCTACTTCTCCTACGAAAAGCAATACGTGCGGGCACTCGAGCTCGCCCGTGAGCTTCACAGCAAGTATCCGAAGAATCCGCTTTTCCATAGAATGTATGGACGGTGTTACGTGAGCCTCGGGTATTGGGCGGAGGCGTTCGAAATTTTCAACGAAGTCGAGGGACGGTTCCGGAATCACCAGGCCGGGTACGATGACTACGACGCGAGGGAAGCTTATTATTACATCGGTCGCCACTATTTTCTAGCCAGTCGATTTGAAGAATCGCTGAAGAACCTCTATCGGTGTGACGAGATCTCGAGGAAGACAGACAAGAACGGGTCCTCCGGCTTTATGTCGATGGCGAATCTCACGATTGGAATGATCTACGATCTTCAGAAAAAGCGCGGTTCAGCGCTCGCACAGTATCAGAAAGTGCTGAACATGAAAGAGTACGAAAACACGTACAGAGAAGCTCGCCGTTTCATGGAAAAGCCATACTCGAGGGCTCAATGATCGTCCAAACGTTTCTCTTCGGACTTGCAGCAGCATTTGCCGAGATTCTTGGCGGCAGTCTTATCTATTTCGGGAAATCGTGGCCGAGGCGGGTGCAGGAAACATTGCTGGCGTTGGGGGCCGGATTCATACTCGCTCTGGTGTTCCTGAAACTCGTGCCGGAGAGCATTCGGGCAATTGGTGACACCGCGATGCTGTACTGTGTCCTGGGGTTTGCCACGATCCATTTCTTCGAACACACCATCGTCGGCCATTTCCACTTCGGTGAAGAGACGCACAGCGATGTGATGGTGTCGAAGGTGGCCAGCCTGTCCGCTTTCTCAGGGCTGTTTGTACACGCTTTCTTTGATGGTTTTACCATTTCCATTGGAATGCAGTTCGACTTCGGGATCGGGGTTCTCATCTTTCTCGCTGTGCTCTTGCACAAGTTCCCTGAGGGGCTCACCATCGGATCAATTGTTATTGCTGCGGGTTATTCTCGGAAAGCGGTGATGTTGTCAACTGTAGGATTGGCTGCGGCGACAATGCTCGGTGTCTGCACGCTCTTCATATTTCAGGGGATAGGTGTTGAAGCGATCGGAGCCGGATTCGCTTTCTCGGCCGGCGTTGCTGTGTACGTGGGCGCGAGTGATCTCATCCCGGAGATCAACAAATCGAAAGACCGGATTCCTCCGCTGGTGGTGTTCGCGGGTATGATTCTTTTCTACCTGAGCGACAGGATTCTGGAAAGCTTGGTTCGGTGACGGTTTGCGTGTGCGTTAAAGGGCAGGTCTAGAGGCTCATACCGACGGAAATCCTGTGCAGACTCCCGATCTTGCCGTAGGAGTTGAACGCATAGTCGAATACATATTCACCAAGAAGTATCCCCCCTCCCAGCGATATCCCCGCAAGTCCAGCACTCGTCCCAAGCTTCAGTTCCTTCCGTTGGTGGTTGTTGTATCCCACCCGCAGCCGGACTGATTCGCTCATCAGGAACTCGGCTCCGAAAGAGAAGGCGCTGAAATGATCCAGGACCTTGTCCTGTTTGTCAGTTAGCCGGTGGAAGTTGAAATTCAGGAGAACAGGGAGGTGTTCGGGGCGCTTGGTGATGCCGATGTTCACATCCAAGGGCAGCGATTCCTTGATCCCGGAATAGGATTTCAATTGCGTGCCAAGGGTCAGGACGCTTGCTCCGATGGTAATGTTCTGTGACGGGATCTGGTAGAGGATCCCTGCATCGATTGCAAGACCGGATGATTTGAACTCAGCGATGGACGAGTAAATCAGTTTCACGTTGAGGCCGACGCTGGTCACGTCGTCGATGGAACGGCCGACCCCTACCACGACGGCGAGGTCACGGGCACCGAATGTTCCGAGTGTGTTCATCGACTCGTCGGTCTCATTGAAGGACCCATAATCAACATAGATGATTCCGCCGGCCACGGTTCCGATCCCCTCGAAGTCGCGGGTGTACGAGAGATATCCCCCGTTCACGTCCATCAAATGTTTGAGGAAACCGGCAGAGCCTTTGGATTGGGTGAGAGTCGTCAGAGCGCCCGGGTTGTAGAAAAGCAGGTTCGGGTCGTTGGTCATCGAGACAAAGCTTCCGTTGAGTCCGGCGGCCCGCGCCCCAACATCGTTGCGGAGGAAACTGTATGTCCCTTTTTCCTGCGCGAAAGTCGCGGCAGCGAAGAAGCAGAGAACAAGAAAGGAAGCCCGGAGGTGTTTCATCATCATCAATCTACCCAAATCGCTGCAGAATTTCAAGGATTCTGCAGGAGAGTTTCCCTTCGGTCCCGTAGCGGATGCGGAAAATTGCCGTTGCAGTTTTGAACAAATACTGCTACATTATAGAACAATTGAGAATGTAAAACTGGAGAGTTCGATGAAGCCTGGAATACACCCTGACTATAAAAAAACGCTCGTTACCTGTGTCTGCGGCAACACATTCGAGACGCGCTCAACGACTGGAAATCAGCACATAGAAATCTGTTCGAATTGCCACCCCTTCTATACCGGGAAACAGAAACTCGTTGACTCCGCTGGCCGGATCGAGAGGTTCAACCGGAAATACGGAAAGAAAGCTGTGGCCGATGCGCCGGCGGAAGCCGCACCCGCGGCAGAAGCAGCTCCCACGGCATAGGTCAACATTGAGGTTTTACGCATGAGTGTGCGGAATGTAATCGACAGATGCATTCCGCATTTTCTTTTCTTGCCGAACGCAAGAATCCATCAAATAATCAACAGACGATGCAAGACCCGCTCCGAATGAGCATTGACGGCGATACATCTAACCTGTACCGGGGACCGCGGGGGACCGCTGTCAAGATCCTCAACCGGGTCGACCGATCCGACGCGTACCTTGACCGGCTCCTCGAGACGGAAATGCGGAACACCGAGATGAACGAACTCGACAAGGGGCTGATGAATGAGATCGTCACGGGCATCGTACGGTGGCAGATGAAGGTGGACTGGGTTCTGACCGGTTTCTTCCATGGCAATTTTACCAAGGCTGAAACAAACATCAAGAACGCCCTGCGAGTTGCCGTTTATCAAATCCTCTTCCTTGACAAGGTGCCGCACTCTGCGGCAGTGAATGAATCGGTTGAATTCATCAAGCGACTCAGAGGCCAGAAGGTCGCCGACCTGGTCAACGGCGTGCTACGGAATATCGTTCGGAACCTTGAGAATATCCGTTACCCCGATCCCAATGAGGACAAGATACAGCACTTGGCGGTTGTCGAGTCACACCCGAACTGGATAGTCAAACGCTGGGTGACGCGATATGGCTATGATGAAGCGAAGAAGCTCCTCGCGGCGAACAACGAGCGCCCCGACCTGACCCTGCGTGTTAATCGTCTGAAGATCGACTTCAATTACTTCTTGAACCAACTGGAGCAGCATCAGGTTCAATTTGCGAAGTCTGAATACCTCGACTTCTTCGTTCGGGTCAAGCACATGGCCGGGATCGGAGGATCGGAGATGTTCAAGCTGGGCTTTTTCGTTGTGCAGGATGAAAGTGCGGGGATTGCGGTACAGCTGCTTGATCCGAAGCCGGGAGATCGTGTAATCGATATGTGCGCAGCGCCAGGTGGCAAAACGACGTTTATCGGCGAAATGATGAAAAATGTGGGTGAAATCGTAGCCATCGACCGGTACGAGACACGGCTGAATCTGGTGAAGAGTGCTTGTCAGAGACTTGGCATTGCCAACGCGCATTTTATTGCATCGGATGCGGCCACGATTCAAACTGCACCGGCGGAGAGAGTCTTGGTGGATGTTCCCTGTTCCGGATTGGGGGTCCTTTCCAAGAAACCGGATGCGAAATGGAAACGCGAACCTGAGGATCTGATCAGACTTGTCCAAACCCAGAAAGCCATTCTTGAGAACGCAGCCAAGCACGTCAAGCCCGGAGGCGTTTTGGTTTACAGTACTTGCACGACTGAACCTGAGGAGAACTTCGACCTAATCACGAATTTCTTGGCGAACTACCCTGAATTCACAATTGATAACGCGAGCCAATTCGTGAAATCTCGCATTGTCACTCCAGAGGGATATGTCGAAACGTTTCCCCACCGCCATTCGATGGATGGGTCATTCGCCATCAGATTGACGAAAGCTCCCTAAGAGACCACAGCTTCAAAGTACTTTCCTTCCAGCGTTTTTCTCTCTATATTCACACGGCGTTTGATGCCTGATGCGAGCTCGTCAGGACAAAGGCAAAGAACCGCGTTTTTCCTTTCCCGTCGACCAATCACCGAGGAGCACTGCAATGAAACGGCTCATCACTGTCCTTGCCGGCATCACTGGATTCTTGATGTTCTTGCTTATGGTTGCAGATCCTCATGGCGGCAGAGGGAGAACTTCGTCCGATCCCTTCGCTTCGACGTTCTCGATTGTTGCCATCGATATGAACACAGGTGACGTTGGCGTCGCAGTCCAATCGAAGTTCCCGAACGTCCGTCCGATTGTCCCATGGGCTGAAGCCGGTGTTGGAGCAATCGCCACGCAGTCGTTTATCAATGTTTCGTATGGCCCAAAAGGGTTGGCGCTGCTTCGTAACGGCGCGACTGCAGAGGAAGCGCTGAAGATCCTGATAGCGAACGACACGAACCGCGACGTTCGTCAGGTGGGAGTTGTGGATACGAAGGGTAATTCTGCGAGCTGGACCGGCAAGGAGTGCTTTGACTGGGCCGGAGGCATCACTGGCTTGAACAGTGGTGGGAAGGGAGTGGTCATCACTGGGAATGGATTCGCGGCGCAGGGAAACACACTTGTTGGCAAAGAGACTGTAGAAGCCCTGGCGAAGTCGTTCCAGGAGACGAAAGGGACACTCGCGGACAAACTCGTGGCCGCAATTGTTGCAGGAGGGAAGGCCGGCGGCGATCGCAGGGGAGAGGAGTCTGCTGCCCTTCTTGTGAAGCGAAAGGGGGCCGGATACGACGGGACGACGGATGATCTCATCGACATCAGCATCTACGACCACGCCAAACCGCTGCTGGAACTTGAACGTCTCTATCTTTTGCACAAGCTGTACTACTTCCGTACAGATCCAAAGAATCTCATCAAGATTGACCCCATTCTCTGCAAAGAGCTCCAGACAATTCTCGGCAACAAAGCGTACAAAGGTTTCTTGTTCTAAGATGGTCCCGTCAGCGGTATGTTTGACGCAAAAACGAAGAAAGCACTGCAGGATTTCATGGGATGGGAAAACTACGACATCCGAATTCGTGATGATGATCAGATTGACCGTGAAGTGCTGGACGATATCAGAAAGAACCATACAGAGTGGAAATCCAGGAAGAAGTGATGAAGCTGAATTTTTCGCTGTTCAAGAAGACGCTGCTTCGTCGAACAAACTGAAGGGATAGACAACGACAATGAGAGCGATCGTTAAACCAAAGCCGAGAGATGGGCAGGCATGGGCATCGGGGCTCCAGATTATCGACAAGCCCGAACCGAGGGTTGAGCAACCAAATGATGTGGTTATCCAGGTTGAGGCCGGAGCAATTTGCGGCACGGACGTAGGGATCTACAATTCGAAAGAGTCGCTGCGTGTGCAAATGAGCAGGGCAAAGACGGACCCAGTCACGGTTGGGCATGAGTTCAGTGGTAGAATTGTCGATGCCGGAAGGCAGGCTCGGAATCACCTGGCCCGCCTCGTTTTTCAGAAATCCAAGACGAATGCAAACCTCAGGAAGTTCCTGCATCGAAAAACTGCACGTTCCCTCGCCACGGAGAGCACGTTTCTGAAATTCCTTGGGAAGCAATTCTTCAGCACAGCCGAAATGCACGTGACATGCGGAACTTGCTACCAGTGTCGGCAGAGAGAATATCACGTCTGCCGGAACACGATCATCAAGGGCGTTCACGATGACGGCGCGTGGGCTGCCTTTGTCAAGGTGCCGGCTGAGAACGTTCGCCTCTTCTTCCAACGGGAAATCCCGTATGAAATCATCAGCTTCATGGACGCTCTGGGAAACGCCACGCACACCGTCATGGCCGCTCCCGTCAAGGATCGATCAGTGGTAGTTCTGGGATGTGGTGTCCAAGGGCTGATGGCTGTCGCCGTCGCGAAGTGGGCCGGCGCACGGCGCATTTATGTCACGGATGCGTCGCACGAGGAATTCTCGCATGAAAAGCTCGTCTCCCGCCGTTTTGCGCTCGCCAAGACGTATGGCGCCGACCACTGTTTCGATATGACTATCGCCGATGATCGTTCAGCATTTGTTGAGACGATCATGAGAGAGACGGACAAAACAGGTGTCGATGCCGCCCTGGAGATGTCAGGCAGTTATCGTGCCTACGAAGATGCGGCCCGTGTTCTCCGGATGGGGGGCACATTTTCCCTCCTGGGGATCCCGTCAGGGACGATGCAGGTGGATTTCGCGAAGAATATCATCTTCAGCGGCATTACGGTCCATGGGATCATCGGACGCCGCGTTTTCCAGACTTGGGATCAAATGGAGGAGTTGCTGAAAGCCGGACTGGCAAAGCAGCTTATGAAGACCGGTTTTGTCACTCACCAGCTCCCGCTTGAGCGCTTCGAAGAGGGCTTTGAAGCGATTCGTTCTGGCGATGCATACAAGGTTCTGTTCAAACCCTGAGAACCAATGGCGAGAACGCATTTTGAGACTGTAAATCGACGATGATCACAGGAGTCGGAACGGACATCGTTGAAATTGACCGTTTTAGAAACCTGGAACAGAAGGCGGAGTTCCTGGAGCAGGTTTTCACACACACCGAAATTCATAGCGCACCCAACGGGTCCTCTCAAGACACATTCTATGCGACGCTCTTCGCCGTGAAGGAAGCTATTTTGAAGGCGCTGGGATGCGGTCTGCAGCAAGGTTCCGTGTGGCGTGACATTCAAATCTCACACGATTGGAGTCCCCATCTGTCCGGTTTCCTGGGGCGACTCGCTGAAGAGAAATCGGTTTCAAAAATCCATGTTTCGCACGCACACGCAGGGAAAAGCGCCGTTGCCTTCGTTTTGATTGAAACCACCAATGAGGAGAAGATCCTATGAGCAACATCGGCTCCTATGAGACCAGACTCAGAGACTTCACTTGGAAGATGGCGGAAGAGGAGTTGGGGTACGGCAAAGACGGAAAATACAATCTCGGCTATTTCTGCAGCGATCGGATCTGTGAAATCGGGAATGGAACAAAAGTCGCGCTCGTCTGGGAAGGATTCACAGGTGAGGTCAGGAGATATACATACGATGATTTGAGAATCTACAGCAATTCGTTCGCGACGTTGCTCAGGCAGAATGGACTGCTGCCGGGTGATCGCATCTGCGTGTTTATGGATCGAATCCCCGAGCTGTACATCTCCTTCCTTGGTATTCTCAAGATGGGAGGCATCGTTCAGCCGCTTTTCTCTGCTTTTGGAGAAGACGCGCTCGCAATGCGTCTCGAAGATGCCAAGACAAAAGCCATTCTGACGACCCGCAAGCATCTTGGCAAGGTGAGGAGGATACGATCATCACTGCCGGAGTTGTCATTGGTTATCGTCGTTGATGCGGGCGAGAAGCCGTTGGAACAAGGTGAGATTGCCTTTTCGATGGAAAAGGCCGTGAAGAACGAGCACATTCAGATCGCTACGGTCGGTCCGGAAACGCCATCCGTGCTTCACTACACTTCAGGGACCACTGGCAGGCCGAAGGGAGCGTTGCATGTCCACTCCTCTGTTATCGCCCAGGCAATAACGACGAAATGGGTGCTTGACGTTCGCCCTGATGATATCTACTGGTGTACGGCGGATCCCGGCTGGGTGACGGGCACATCATATGGGATCATCGGCGCTTGGGCTAGCGGTATCACACAGGTTGTCCTGGACGCAGGATTCAGTGCCCATAAGTGGTACGCGTTCATTGAGAAGCACAGGGTGACGGTATGGTATTCAGCACCCACCGCTATTCGCTTGCTGATGAAGGAGGGTCTTGACCCGGTCAACAAGCATGATCTCTCTTCGCTCCGACATCTCGCCAGCGTCGGAGAGCCGTTGAACGCTGAAGCAGTCCTGTGGTCCGAGAAGGCCTACGGGAAGCCGTTCCACGACTCCTATTGGCAGACCGAAACAGGATCGATCGTCATTTCGAATTACCCCGGTATGAAGATCAAACCCGGCTCGATGGGTAAGCCCTTTCCGGGGATTACCGCAGCCATCCTCAATCCAAAGACCTTCGAGCCGATCAACACAGTTGGCACGGTCGGGCTGATCGGGCTGAAGCCAGGATGGCCATCGATGTTTCGGATGTATTGGAACAACAAGGAGACATACGACAAGAAATTCCAAAACGGCTGGTACATTTGTGGAGATCGATCGAGCATAGACAGTGAAGGTTACTTCTGGTTCGTTGGCCGTGACGATGACGTGATCAACACGGCGGGACACCTTGTCGGGCCGTTCGAGATCGAGTCGGCGCTTCTGGAACATCCCGCCGTCGCAGAATCTGCCGCGGTGGGCAAACCTGATCCGATCAATATGGAAGTTGTGAAGGCGTTTATTGCGCTCAAACCCGGGTTCGCAAAGAGCGAGGATCTGAGCATGGAAATCATGAACTACATTCGAAAAAGACTTTCACCGCTTGCCATGCCGCAGGAAATCGAATTTGTCGATTCGCTTCCCAAGACCAGAAGCGGCAAGATCATGCGACGGCTGCTGCGGGCGAAGGAATGGGGAGAAGAGATAGGGGATATCTCGACGCTTGAAAATGACTGAGGACTAACCAACACATCTCTCTTTACCAGGGAGGAAGCATGACAGAAGACGCTAAGAAACTGATTATAGAGTATGTCAAGAAGGAATATCTTGACGAGGATTCCGACCAGGTAGTCACTGAAGACACCAAACTCATATCGAGCGGCATCGTGGATTCATTCTCGATGGTCTCGTTGAAGATGTTTCTGGAGAAGAAGTTCAAAATCAAGATTCCCGATGAAAAGGCAACACCCGAAGCTTTTGATTCAGTCAACGACATTGTCACATTGCTGAGAGAATTCACTCCTCTCTAAAGGAGGTTTCATGGCATACGCAGAAAAAGCCAGGAGTCACTACAGCAACGAACTGACTTTGATCAAGGAGGCTGGCCTCTTCAAGGAGGAGCGATATATCAAGTCTCCGCAGATGGCAAAGATCAAGGTTGAATTTCCTGCGGGCGCGCCGAGTAAGGAAGTGCTCAATTTCTGTGCAAACAACTACCTCGGATTGTCGAGCCATCCGGAGGTGGTGGAGGCAGCTCACAAAGGGCTCGATTCGCATGGGTATGGGATGTCCTCCGTTCGATTCATCTGTGGGACGCAGGATATCCATCGTGAACTTGAAGCGAAGCTGTCCGAATTCCTTGAAACCGAAGACACGGTGCTCTTCCCGTCATGCATGGAAGCCAATGCGGGTCTGTTTGAAGTCAGCCTCGACAAGGATGACGCAATGATCTCGGATCGCCTTGTTCACGCTTCGATCGTCGATGGGATGAGGCTCAGCAAGGCCCAGCTCTATAATTACAAGCACCTCAACATGGATCACCTCGAGGAAAAGCTCCAGGAGACCCAGAGTTGCCGACTACGGATGATTATCACCGACGGAGTTTTTTCGATGGATGGCGACATAGCGCCGCTCGAAAAGATCTGCGATCTGGCGGATAAGTACGACGCTATGGTTACGGTGGACGATTCGCACTCGACAGGGTTCCTCGGTAAGCACGGGAAGGGAACACATGAGCACTGCGGAGTGTTGGGACGCATCGATGCGATTACGACAACTCTGGGAAAGGCGCTCGGTGGCGCGGCCGGGGGATGCATAAGCGGCCGGAAAGAAATTGTTGAGCTTTGCCGGCAGCGAGCACGCCCATACCTCTTCTCGAATACAGTGCCCCCCGTCGTCATCGCCGCATCTATCAAGGTCATTGAGCTGATTTCAAAGTCCACAGACAGGCGCAACAAGCTCGAAGAGAATACAAAGTACTTCCGGGAAAAGATGACGCAGGCTGGACTCGATATCAGGCCGGGGGTTCATCCAATTGTTCCTGTCATGCTTTACAACGCAAAGCTGGCTCAGAATGTCGCCCGCGATCTGTATGAAGAGGGCATCTACGCGGTCGGATTCTTCTTCCCTGTGGTGCCTCAGGGCCAGGCACGCATTCGAATTCAGATCTCAGCCGACCACGAAAGGGAACACCTCGACAAAGCGGTTGCTGCCTTCACGAAGGTTGGTGGCAAGTACAATATTCTGGGCAAGAAGAAGGACGAAGTGATCGCCCTGTACGGGATGTAGAGATTGTGAGAGGCGTAACCACCGCGGCGATCAAAAGTTGAACCGGGACAACAAGAAAGGTAGAGGGAACGGCATCCCATGGCAGTTCACGAGCGAGTACGAGAGTTCTACAACAAAGAGCTGATCGAGCTTCAATATGCTGATCTGTTCAAGGAGGAGCGGTTCATTCATTCTCCCCAAGGTGCCGACATCTCGGTTGAGTATCCTCCGAATTCGGACCTTCGTAACGTGATCAACTTCTGTGCAAACAACTACCTGGGTCTTTCCAGCCATCCGGAAGTAATCGCGGCTGCGAAGAATGCATTGGAAGAGCGGGGATTTGGATTGGCTTCAGTACGATTTATTTGCGGCACACAGGATTGGCACAAAGAGCTTGAGCGAAAGATCTCAGATTTCCTGGGGATGGAGGACGCGATCCTCTACTCGTCCTGCTTCGATGCAAACGGAGGCGTCTTTGAAGCCCTTTTGACGGAGGAGGATGCTCTGATTTCAGACGAGCTCAACCATGCATCAATCATCGACGGGATCCGGCTGTGCAAGGCCGAGCGCCATCGGTACAAACATGCTGATATGAGGGATCTCGAGCATCACCTGAAGGAAACCCAGAACAAGCGCTTCCGGATGATTGTGACCGACGGGGTGTTCTCAATGGATGGAGATGTTGCAAAGCTGGACGAGATCTGCAACCTAGCCGAGGAACATGATGCGATACTCATGGTGGACGATTCGCACGCAACGGGCTTTGTGGGGAAAACTGGACGCGGCACACACGAACATCACGATGTGATGGGAAGAGTTGATATCATCACAACGACGTTCGGTAAAGCTCTCGGTGGCGCGGCAGGAGGGTGCATCGTTGGTAACAAAGTGTTCATCAATATCCTTCGACAGCGGTCGCGTCCGTACCTCTTCTCCAACACGCTGAGTCCTGTGGTGGTCGGAGCGACAATCAAGGCGATCGATTTGCTGAAGGACTCCACGGCGTTGCGCGACAAGCTGGAGCAGAATGCAGTGTATTTCCGCAAGAAAATCCGTGAAGCGGGCTTCGAGATCAAGGATGGATTCCATCCTATCGTCCCGATCATGCTCCATGATGCCGGGCTCGTGCAGGCGATGGCTCGTGAGCTGTATGCAGAGGGGATCTACGTCGTAGGATTCTTCTACCCGGTTGTACCAAGAGGAACAGCGAGGATCCGGGTGCAGATCTCCGCCGCGCATGAGAAACACCATATTGACACAGCAATTGATGCTTTTGTGAAAGTGGGGAAGAAGCTCGGTGTCTTGAAGTAATTTCGCAATGAAGCGGCCTGGCGGCCGCTGAAACGTTGATCGGATAACACGGAGATGGATCGAAATTGAAGAACCGTCTTGTCTTTGTGGACTTTCTCAGAGGCTGGGCCACGATCGTCATGGTCGAGGTCCATGTCTTCAACGCATTCCTGTTGCCGGATATCAAGAATGCTGCGTGGTTCGGGTGGGTCAACTTTGTCAATGGCCTTGTCGCGCCGAGCTTCCTCTTCGTCGCCGGATTTGTGTTCGTTGTTGCGAGCGACCGAAAGCTCGAAGAATTCCGAACGTTCGGCAAGGCGTTCTGGCGGCAGCTGAGCCGGATCTTTCTCATCTGGGTTATCGGGTACGGACTTCATCTTCCCTACTTCTCGCTCACCCGGACTCTGCGTGACTCAACTGCTTCGCAGCTTCTCCTCTTCAGTCAGTCCGACATTCTCCATTGCATCGCTATCGGCCTTCTCATCGTATTTCTTGGACGTATTGTCATCAAGCGCGATCAGTACTACCAACTCTTTCTTGTGCTGATTGGCAGTCTCATGGTCTTGATTGCTCCGTTCATCTGGGAAATCGACTTTTCCCGCTTTCTGCCAGGATTCGTGGCGCCGTATTTCAATTATCACCACGGCTCTATCTTCCCATTATTCCCCTGGCTTGGGTTCCTGATGTTCGGGGCTGTTGCTGCTTTTGTGCACAAGGAAGCCAGGGTGAACGGGACTGAAACCCAATATTTCCAGCGATTGGCTCTTCTGGGGGGCGTACTTCTGGTGGGTGGCACATTTCTGGTCGATCTGCCGTCTAAAATTCCGTTCATGTCCACGGCCATACGAGCGAATCCTGTCTTCTTTGCATCCAGGCTTGGAATTGTGTTCCTTCTTCTCGTGGCATGTTGGTATTACGCCGAGTGGCGTAAGACGGAGAGATCGGTTGTGCTCGACGTAAGCAAGGAGTCGTTGTTGGTCTACACCGCGCATCTTCTGGTCATCTATGGCCGGTTTTGGAATGGCAACAGTCCTGCGCATTCTTATGGAGACTTGTTTTCGATCTCTCAGTCTGTGGTTGCCACAGTGGGGTTGATTCTCCTGATGCTTGTTCTTGCAAAGGGTTGGTCAACGCTGAAGCAGAAGTCGATGCGGTGGGCTCGATACGTGTCATACGCGACAGGGATTATCCTCTTCATTGTGTTCATCGTACGAGTGTATTGACTGGTTGGGGCTTGCCCCTTTCGAAAAGGGGGTTTCAGAAGAATTTCGATGATTTGCCCTGGACCTCTGTAGAGTATAAAACTGAAACATTGGAATTGTTAACGATAAGGTGGAGAATCAATGGAACTGCTTTTTGGTGCATGTATCGTGGTGGTGCTCGTGCTCCTTGTGTTCATTGCTGTCCGCTTGAGATCTCCCCAACAGCAGGATAGCACACAGGCGACGCTTCTCATCCAGCAGCAGATCGATTCCCTTCGCGGAGAAGTCAACCTCAGCCTCAAGAATACATCGGATACGCTGGGGATTTCGCTCAAAACGACGCAGGACACCCTTTTTCAGAGCCTGAGGAATACTTCTGAGACAATGAGTCAGCAGCTGACGAATGTGACGGCGCAGCTCTCGGGTGTGACTCAGCAGCTTCAAAACAACACCGGTCAAGTCGGGGCGCGGCTTGACAACGCGGCGAAGGTAATTCAGGACGTTCAGAACAAGCTGGGTGAGCTTGGGCAGGCAACGAAGGAGATCAAGGAACTCGGCCAAAGCGTGTCGAAACTCGAAGAAATGCTCAAGGCGCCAAAGCTTCGCGGCGGTTTGGGCGAATTGCTCCTGGAAGACCTGCTCAGGCAGGTGTTGCCAATCAGATCCTTTGAGATGCAGCATCGCTTCAAGAACGGACAGGCGGTCGACGCTGTGATCCTCCTTTCAGGAGGCATGGTTCCGGTTGATTCGAAATTCCCTCTTGAGAATTTCCAGAAGATGCTTGATGCGAAGACCGAACAGGAAAAGCGGACCGCTGTAAGAACGTTCCGCTCGGACGTGAAAAAGCATATTGATGCCATTTCGGAGAAATACATACTTCCTGACGAAGGAACGTTTGATTTTGCGCTCATGTACGTCCCGGCGGAGAACATTTATTACGAAACGATCATCAAAGATGAATCGGTCGCTGAGGAGGAAGGACTGTATAGTTATGCGATGAAGAAGAGAGTGATTCCCGTCTCTCCGAACAGCTTCTACGCACATCTGCGGGTCATTGCGATGGGATTCAAGGGGTTGCAGATTGAGAAGAGCGCGAAGGAGATTTTCCAGAGCCTCGAGCGCCTGAGTTCTGAACTCCAGAAGTTCTCAGAGACGTTTGAGACGCTGGGGTCTCAGCTCAATAACGCCAAGAACAACTACGACAAAGCTGACAAGCAGCTGAACAACCTGACGGAGAAGTTCAAGACAATTCAGTCAATTCCGGAATCCGGACCTGCGAAACAACTGGACGCATTCAAAGGACAAAAGTAGTGGGGCGGGAGGGGGGAGAAAAGTGAGGAGCAGAGTCCCCTTGACGGGGACTTTGCTCCCTAAAGGGATCTAGACACGAACGATGTTGTACGCGCGTTTTCCTTTTTGCTCGTCCTTGAGCTCATACTTCACCGTATCGCCTTGAGAAAGAACATCCCGGAAACCAGTATTCTTCACATTGCTCTTGTGAAAGAAAACCTCTTCTCCAGTCTCAGTGACGATAAATCCAAAACCCTTCGACACGTTAAAGAACTTTACCGTACCGTTATTCATAGGCAACCGACTTCCCACGTTCGTGAGCGACTGAAAAAGAAAACCCCAGATGAGAATATCTCACTGGGGTTGTATCGAACAGACGAACTTAGACCTTCTCTACGTTTGCGGCTTGCAGACCCTTCGGTCCTTGCTGGACATCGAATTGAACTTGGTCACCCTCGTTCAAGGTACGGTAGCCATCACCACGGATCGCCTTAAAATGGACGAATACGTCTTCGCCGTTTTGACGAGTGATAAAGCCAAAACCCTTGGCTCCATTGAACCATTTGACTGTTCCTTTTTCCATGGAACGCTTCCTTTCGGAAATGATGATTGAAGATGTACACGAGGCAGCTAGCCGAAACGTTCTTGTGTGCTATGGATGTGTTGCGATGTCCGGCCTCGTGAATCTTGGAAGGTCACGAAAAGAGGACAAGGTCAATTCATCTACAGCGACGACGCACAAGCGAGGCTACGTCGCCCAGCAGGGAATGATGGAGCGCTTCCTGCCGGACTTTGAGGTGTACGTTAATTTGCGGGTGCAATATACGTCGCTTTTGAGTGACAAACAAGAAAAAAACCGAAACGAGATCTATTTGCCCACGATATCATCGTAATTTGGAAATCGGTGAAGAAAATGCATATCTTTGCCGATGTACTCTGTGGAAGGGAATCACATATCATTGAGAAGACACTGGAATTCTAAAGGAATTTTATGAAATCTTTGAAGAGAATTGGCGTTCTGACCGGCGGAGGAGATTGCCCTGGATTGAATGCCGTTATTCGAGGCATCGCGAAGCCCGCCATTTCTTACTTCGGGGCGACGGTCGTTGGCATTTTGGATGGGTTTGAAGGACTTGTGGAAGGAAGGATGCGGGAGCTTACGCCAAAGGACGTTTCAGGTATCGTCAACCTGGGGGGAACGATCCTGGGCACCTCAAACAAGGGTGATCCGTTCCATTTCCCCGTCGAGACTCCACAGGGCATCGATATTCTCGATTGCTCGGAGAACGCTGTCCGCAACTACAGAGACTGGAACCTCGATGCCCTGATCGCGATAGGCGGCGATGGGACAATGCACATCGTTGACAAGTTTACGGATCTCGGCCTGAATCTCATCGGCGTTCCCAAAACCATTGACAACGATCTTTCAGCGACCGATGTCACGTTTGGCTACGATTCGGCTGTAACTGTAGCCACAGAAGCGATCGACCGTTTGCATACGACAGGATCGGCTCATCATAGGGTTATGGTTATTGAGGTTATGGGCCGTTATGCCGGGTGGATTGCTCTGGGGTCCGGCCTGGCCGGGGGCGCGGATGTTATTCTTATCCCGGAGATCCCATTCCAGTGGGACAAGATTTGCCAGCACGTCCTCAAACGCGGGAAACATGGCAGCAAGTTCAGCATCGTCTGCGTTGCGGAGGGAGCAAAGGCGGCCGAAGGCGGCCTCGTTGTGCGTGAACAGGATTCCAAGCGCACCGATCCGATTCGTCTCGGAGGAATTGGCGACGTTGTGGGAGCGAAGATTACCGAGATATCCGGGTTGGAGACGCGCGTGACGGTCCTGGGTCATCTGCAGCGGGGCGGGAGCCCAACACCGTTCGATCGCATCCTTGCCAGCAAGTACGGAACGAAGGCGCTTGAGCTGGCTTCTGAAGGGAAGTTCGGCCACATGGTCAGTCTCCAGGGAAATGAAGTATCCTCCGTCCCGGTCAAGGAGGCGATAGTCAAGCTGCGAACCGTGCCGCCGGATTCTCAACTGATTCGTGCCGCAAGAGCGGTAGGAACTTCCTTCGGCGACTAAGTTTCCCGTGATACGAGTACCTGGTTTGCAAACCTCGGTCCGATCGGACCGAGGTCCATTCTCTTCTTCACTGTTGATCCACAATCTCTCTGCATGTCACAAGGGACGCCACAACATGAAAATCCAACCGTTGCTCCGTTCGTCGTTTGTCAGTTTGGTGCTCGCCGCAATGTCTGTGCATGGACAGGAAAGTATTTTCAATGTCCGGGACTTTGGCGCGACGGGCAAGAAATCCGATAACGCCCAGCCTTTTCTGCAACGCGCGATCGATTCGTGTGCGCGCTCGGGGGGCGGTATGGTGTATCTTCCGCCGGGGGAATACTCCTCCGGGACACTCCATCTGCGAAGCCACGTCAGGTTCCACATTGAGGCGGGGGCAACACTGTATTCAATCAAGGTCAAGGAGGCGTTCGACAAAGACGCTCTCCTCTACGGCGAGGATCTGGAGAATATCACAATCGAGGGACGAGGGACGGTCGATGGGCAGGGAGCATATGAGTGGAGGATAAACGATATCCAGGATGACTTCATCCGACCCAACCTGGAACAAATGGAGGCGCTCGGCAAGCCGCTGATGCGCTCCTTCCCGAAAAAGGATCAATTCGGTAAACTGATTCTTCTCCTTCGCTGCAAAGATGTTCGGATCACGGGGCTATCGCTCCTGCGGTCGCCATCATGGACCATTCATCCCTATGCATGCGAACGATTGGTGATCGACGGGGTGTACATCTGGTCGAGCCTGGCTGAAGGAGTCTGGGCAGACGGGATCGATCCCGACGGATGCAAAGACGTACGCATCTCGAATTGCACCATCGAAACAGGAGACGACGCCATCGTGTTCTACTCCATGAATTGGTTCGGCCCTGCGATGCCATGCGAAAACATCACGGTGACGAATTGCCGCCTTTCCTCCGCCTCGAGTGCAATCAAATTCTGTGACGGGAACATGAATTGTGTCCGCAACGTCACGATCGACAACTGCAGTATAACCAACTCGAATCGCGGAATTGCATTCATGGTATTCGATGGGGGTTATGTCAGCGACGTGGTGCTCTCGAACCTGACGATCGAATGCCGACGGCACGATTGGTTCTGGTGGGGAGATGGGGACCCATTTCACTTCAATATCAAACGCCGGAGTGAAGTGCACAAGCACGTGAAATTCGAGAACGAGCCGCCGGCAGGGTCAATTCGCAACGTGTTGATTCAGAATGTCATCGCTCACGGCAAAGGCTCGAGCGTTATCAATGGACATCCGCAGAGCTGGCTGGACGGGGTGACATTTGAAAACGTGAAGCTGTATCTCTCCTCGGATTCCACGGTGGCCTTCGACAAGGCCGTCCACGCTCTCAGATTTCAGATGGCGAAAAACCTGAGACTCCGGAATGTCGAGGTCTTCTGGGGCAATCCGGAGTCGAAACAATGGCGCTCCGCGCTGTACTTTGAAGATGTCAAGGGGCTCGAAGTGGAAAATTTCGGCGGCCGCCAGGCGTCGCTTGGTTCGGATGTTCCAGCGCTGGAGCTCAACCGCGTCGATGGGGCTGTCATTCGGGATTCCCGAGTTCAACAAGGCACATCAACCTACTTGAGAATTCTGGGTAAAGAATCCGCGAACATCCTTCTCACAGGAAATGATTTCCGGAATTCCGCCAGAGCATTCGTCGCAGAGAAGGAAGTCCAGAAGAACTGTGTTATCCTTTTCAACAACATCTCAGGAGCCCGATAGTGAAATCAGCCCATCACGAAGAGACTGCAACTGTCATGAGAGCGGTAGAAATCTCCAAGTTCGGCCCGCCGGCGGTTCTGAGATTCTGTGAAATGCCTGTCCCAGGAATCGAGGAGCGGGATGTCCGGGTCCGGATTCGGGCAATTGGGTTGAATTTCGCAGATGTGTTCGCTCGCCTTGTGTACTATCCTGGGATTCCTAAACCTCCGTTTGTCCCTGGCATCGAGTTTGCCGGTACGGTGGAGAGTGTCGGGAAGTCCGTGAAGAAGTTTCGGAAAGGGGACCGTGTTTTTGGGTTCACGAGGCAGAAGGCATACGCAGAATACGTTGCAGTGCCGGCGGCGTTGGTTTTGCTTATGTCAAAGAAGATGTCATTCGAAGAAGCTGCAGCGTTTGGGGTGACATACCTGACAGCCTACCACGCGCTCATCACTCTTGGCCAAATGAAAAAAGGGGAAAGCCTGTTGTTGCACGCCGCAGCCGGGGGCGTTGGAACGGCAGCCCTGCAGATCGCAAAGCATCTCGGCGTTCGAGTGTACGCCACAGTCGGTTCCCACTCGAAAACTCAGACGGCGCGGGATTTGGGTGCGGCCGTGGTTATCAACTATGCTGAAGAGGATTTTGCAGCAATCGTTCGACAGGAGACCAATGGCCAGGGGGTCGACGTCATTCTGGATTCCGTCGGAGGCAAAGTCTTTCGTAAAGGATGGAAGCTCCTCAGGCCCATGGGCAGATACGTTCTATATGGTTTTGCAGCCATAGCGGGCCGAAAGGGGGTTTCGAAGATAAAAGCTCTGATCGAGTCTGCTTCGGTTCCTTTGATATATCCTCCGTCAATCGTTTCGAAAAATGTGACATTGAGCGGGTTCAACCTGTATTTCCTTTTTGAAAAGGCTGACTATTTGCAGCATGCGATGCTGAAGCTCGTAGCTTGGTATGAAAAAGGTGTCGTGCGGCCTGTGATTGGGGCGGTATATCCCTTCGAGAAGATCCAGGAGGCGCACCAATTTCTCCAATCACGGCAAAGCATCGGCAAGATCGTCGTGACAATCGGGTGATCGGACCATCGGAGGTCAGAGCATTTCGCACTACAAAATCATTTGGTCAGGCATGAAGAATGGGAGAGATGCGAACGCGGGTCAACATCATCGACCCTGATTTCCTTCTGAAAGCTTATTGCTCAGGCTACTTCCCGATGGCGGATGACAAGTCCGGCGAAATAGGATGGTATTCCCCCGATCCACGCGCCATCTTTGAACTGGGTGGGTTCCGTGTCTCGCGTAGCCTTTCCCTCACGATGAAAAAAGAGCCATTTGAGCTTCTTGTGAACAACCAGTTCGAGGAGGTCATGCGTGCGTGTGCTGCAAGAAAAGAGACTTGGATTTCCGAAGAAATCATACAAAGTTACATTGAGCTGCATCGATTGGGATATGCACACAGCGTGGAATGTTGGAAGGATCAGAAGCTGGTCGGAGGACTCTACGGCGTGGCAATTCGAGGGGCATTTTTCGGGGAATCCATGTTCAGTCGAATGCGGGACGCTTCCAAAATCGCCCTTGTGTACCTCGTGGATCGCTTGAATTCAAGGGGCTTTGATCTGCTCGATACACAGTTCGTGACGCCACATCTTGCTCGTTTCGGTGCCAAGGAAATCGCAATGGAGGAATATCTCCAGCGGCTGAAGAAGGCCTTGAAGAAAGAGTGCTCATTCTTTCCCTGAATATGTGCATATCGCGTTGTCGTTGGGATTCCCTCCGTCGCAATCGTGGGATTCAGTGTTGAATATGACACGAAGTTCGGATTTCCAAAGTGCATCCACGTTGACCCGAACGCGCACATCGCCGACGAGGAATACGGCTACCTCACCGCTTCGATTAGAAAAAACTGCTGAAGTAAAGCTGTCACATTTCACAGAACATTCCAGTACATTGTCACACCACCAATAAAAAGGGTCCACGATGTCTTCATCATTCAAAGTGCCTGTCGTTACACAGACAAACTTCTCCGGACTGAAGCTTGTAAACCGAGGGAAGGTGAGGGATATTTATGACTTCGGGGATGCGTTGTTGATTGTGGCAAGTGACCGCCTCTCAGCCTACGATGTCATCATGGGAGAAGGAATTCCGTTCAAGGGAAAGGTACTCACTCAGATATCGGACTATTGGTTCGAGCAAATGAAAGACGTCATTCCCAACCATCTCATCTCGACTATTGTCTACGACTTTCCGTCGGAGTGCAAGCCGTATTGGGGGGACCTGGAGCAGCGTTCGATGTATGTGAAGAAGACAAAACCGCTCGCCATCGAATGCGTCGTTAGGGGATACCTCTCCGGCTCGGGTTGGAAGGAATACAAGGAACATCAGAGCGTCTGCGGCATCACGTTACCTGCGGCGCTTACGGAGTCGGACAGACTGCCAGAGCCCATCTTCACACCCGCCACGAAGGAAGATGTGGGCAAACACGATGAGAACATAGACTTTGCCAGAGCAGCGAGCATCGTCGGAAAGGATATTGCGGAACGCGTGAGGGATGTCTCAATCGAGATCTATTCACGTGCCGCCGCGATCGCCGAGCAGAAAGGGATCATCATCGCCGACACCAAAATGGAGTTTGGGATCGATGACAAGGGCGATCTGATTCTGATTGACGAGTTGCTGACGCCGGATTCGTCGCGATTCTGGCCGAAGGACAAGTACAAGCCCGGCAAAGGTCAGGAGAGTTTTGACAAACAGTTTGTGCGGAACTATCTCGATTCGATCGGTTTCAATAGAAAACCCCCCGCGCCAAGACTGCCGGAGGACGTGATATTCAAGACTTCCTCGCTCTATCTCGAGGCGCTGAAGCGATTGAGCGGGAAGACTCTGATGTAGTTGAACTTTGCCTGATCTGTCCTTTCTCCTTTGCGATGCCTCGCAGTGGGGAGAGTAGGCTGATCAAGCTGAGACAGACTGGACGAAACAACTGACGCCTTCATGGCAGCAAGCAAGGGACGATGGACGAAGGCTATCGCATACTCGAGCATCCTGCCGACATGGGTATCGAGGCCACTGGTCCCGATCTCAAAAGTGCATTCAAGCAGGCGGCGCTGGGCTTGATTTCGATCATTGTCGATCCAGCAAGCGTTGAACCTCGCGAGCAAAAGGCTGTCACGCTGCATGGCACAGACGCAGAAAACCTGCTCGTGAAATGGCTGTCAGAAATCCTCTACCTTTACGACGGAGAGGATTTTGTAACCTCTACGATCACCATCAAGAAACTCGCTGCGACGGAGCTTGATGCTGTTTTGGCCGGTGAGACGGTCGACGGGAATAAACATCGGCTCAAGATGGATGTGAAGGCAATTACGTACCACCAACTGAAGGTTGAGGAACGGCAAAATGGTTGCGTCGTGTCAGTCTTCCTTGATATCTGAGGAATCCAGGCTTGGTGGCCCACAATGACGCGGCTGCAGAAACTGGACGACTATCGTTACCTCATACCGAAGAGCTTCCGGGAGGGGATGAATGTTGAAGGCCTGATTTTCGCAAGCTCGGAACTGATCAAGGCGATCGAGAACGACCTCACTCTCATGCAGGTGGCGAACGTGGCCACGCTGCCCGGTCTGGTCGGCCGGTCTCTGGCGATGCCGGACGCACATCAGGGGTATGGATTTGCCATTGGTGGAGTCGCAGCTGCGGATATTCACAAAGGGGTCGTTTCTGCGGGAGGCGTGGGGTTCGACATCAACTGCGGTGTTCGGCTGCTTCGATCAGGTTTTCATCTCGACGAAGTGAAACCAAAACTTGACGCACTGCTGGATCAGATGTTTCGGGATATCCCCTGTGGGACAGGGAAAAAGGGAATCGCGGGCGGTCTGAGCTATGACGAGCTGGACCGGGTTCTGGAACGAGGGGCTCATTGGGCAGTTGAAAATGGTTATGGCGATGCTGAAGACCTTCTGTACATCGAGGAAAGTGGCAAGATCCCGAATGCCGATCCAAACAAGGTGAGTAGAAGGGCAAAGGAGAGAGGGCGCGACCAACTTGGGACGCTTGGATCAGGCAATCACTTTGTCGAAATTCAGTTTGTCTCGGAAGTCTTCGACGAGGAGGCTGCGAAGGCATTTGGCCTCTTCACTGACCAGATTGTCGTCCTGATCCATACCGGCTCCCGCGGCCTTGGACATCAGGTCTGCACTGATTACCTCGAGATCATGCAGGATGCGATGCGCAAGTATAAAATCACGATTGTCGATCGTCAGCTTGCCTGCGTCCCGATTCAGTCGCCGGAAGGTCAGAGTTACCTGCATGCGATGGCCTCTGCCGCAAACTTCGCATTCGCTAATCGGCAAATGATCACTCACTGGACTCGCCAGGCATTTGGCCGGATTTTCGGTTCCAGCGACCTGAAAGTCGTTTACGATGTGTGCCATAATATTGCGAAGGAAGAAACACACCGTGTCGGCGGCTCATCCCGCAAGGTTCTTGTGCATCGTAAAGGCGCAACGCGCGCCTTCCCGAAACATCGACCCGAGATTCCTGCAGACTACGCAGAGGTGGGACAACCCGTACTGATACCCGGAAGCATGGGGACGTGCTCGTATGTGCTGGTCGGGACGGAGAAAGCCATGGACGAGACGTTTGGCTCGTCGTGTCATGGTGCCGGGCGAGCGATGAGCAGGCACGCGGCGAAGAAGCAGATCACGGCTGAACAACTGTTGCATGATTTGAAAGAGAAAGGAATTCATGTTCGAGGCGCATCGAAGAGCGGGCTGACGGAGGAGAATCCGGACGCATACAAGGACGTCAGTCTCGTTGTCGATGTCGTGCACAATGCAGGAATTGCACGAAAAGTCGCGAAACTCATCCCCATTGGAGTGATGAAGGGATGAATGACCGCGTGCTATTTAAACCTAAGAGGAACCAACGACAGGTGTCTACCGTTCTGTATGTTGGAATCTCACCCATCGTATCATATCACACCATCGAATAGTACGGAGTCTGAATGCTGCCACTTACTGAAGAAAACGTGCTCCAGGCGCTAAGAGCGGTAAATGATCCTGATCTGCATCGGGATATCGTTACACTCAATTTCGTCAAGAATCTGAAAATATCCGGCAACAACGTGAGCTTCACGCTCGAACTCACCACGCCTGCTTGCCCTGTCCGAGATCAGTTCAAAGCCGACAGTGAACGGGCAATCCGCAGTGCAATTGCCGGCGTGGGCAAAGTGGACGTGCAGATGACTGCCTCTGTCGCGACGCACTCGAATCAACAAAAGGATCTCATCTTGCCCGGCGTGAAAAACACGATTGCCGTTGCGAGCGGCAAAGGAGGTGTGGGAAAATCGACGGTCGCAGTGAATCTTGCAGTATCCCTCGCGCTCGACGGGGCGAAGGTAGGCTTGGTGGACGCCGACGTGTACGGGCCCAGCATCCCGCTGATGTTCGGCATGAACGAACGACCCAGACTTTCAGAGAACAAGCTGATACCGCTTGAGCGTTATGGCGTGAAGATTATGTCCATCGGCTTTCTCGTCGACCCGATGCAGGCGGTCATCTGGAGGGGGCCTATGGCCAGCGGTGCAGTGAAGCAGTTTATGAGTGATGTGAACTGGGGAGATCTCGACTACCTGATTTTCGATCTTCCTCCGGGAACCGGTGACATCCAACTGACGCTCGTTCAGACAATCCCGTTGACGGGAGCCGTCATTGTCACGACTCCCCAGGACGTTGCTCTTGCCGACGCCCGGAAGGGACTCGTGATGTTCAACAAAGTGAATGTGCCGGTCCTGGGGATGGTCGAGAACATGAGCTATTTCGTGTGCAGCCATTGCGGAGAGAGGGAGAACATTTTCGACAGCGGTGGCGGGAGCCGCACGGCGAAAGAACTCGGCGTTCCCTTCCTGGGCGAGATTCCGATTAACACGAGGATACGAATCGGAGGAGATCAGGGGACTCCAATAGTTGTGATGGATGAAACGTCGCAGCATGCAGAAACGATTCGCCAGATTGCGAGGAAACTTGCTGCCCAGATAAGCATCCTCCACGTCTCCGCTCCGCCGTCCCAGAAGGTGGAAATACTCATCGGTGGGTCAAACTAGCTGAGGCATGCCGAATGATAACGACGGAAATCCTTCAGAAGAGTCTGGAGCAGGTCCGCCCCTATCTTCAGAGGGACGGCGGAGATGTCGAATTCGTGCGCATGACTGATGACGGTATCGTTGAGGTGCGCTTGACCGGATCCTGCGTTTCGTGTCCGATGTCATTGATGACCTTGCGCGCCGGCGTAGAGCGTGCACTAATGCTTGCGCATGCGGAAATCAGGAGAGTGGAACAGGTACGCTGATAGAGATCATGTTGTAAGACGAAGGCGCTGGCGCGATACGTGTCAGCGCCTTTTTATTTAATCTCGATGTCAATCAGTTTGCCATCCTTGAGCTGGATGACACGTGCAGGATATTTGCGGACAAGATCGTAGTTGTGTGTGCCCATGAGCACGGCAGTGCCGCGCATGTTGATTTTCT
>QYQB01000025.1 GCA_007280275.1 bacterium
ATATCGAGCGGGCATTCGTCACATTCGAGTTTCCTCTCGCACAGCTGGTAGGAAACTAATCCGGCATCCATCCACACGCACCGGATCTCATCTGGTGGAACGATCGGGTATTTTCTTTGAGAATCAGACTCACTCATTGCATGCCTCACTTAATTGAGTTGCGAAACACTGCGGAGGTCTTCGATCCATTCAGCTTCCGGCTTCACCCGCACATGCGGCTTCTCGTGTTCAAAGAGAGGCAGATATTTTGCAGCAAGTGCAAAGACGATAAATCCCGCCGTGACGATGCTGATCGTGACCATGATTTCCATCCAGCTTGGGAAATAGGCCTTTCCAGCCCACCCTTCCATGCCGGTAATGCTGATATTCAGCCTGTTCAGCACAAAACCCATGATCATCATAGCAGCACACCAGAACAATCCAGTCTGGTTCTCCCGCACTCTTCTCTGGGCGAGCAGAACGAACGGGACAATGATCCCGACGATCATCTCAAGCCAGTAAAAGTACGTTTCCGTTCGCGGTTTGAACAGGAGCGGAAGAGCATGCCTGTCTGCCAGATCCACGACTTTCATGACCATCAGCACACCGAGAACCATGACAGCTACCCTGGCAATCTCGGTGAGAAGGTCGAGTTCCAGCCCCCGATTGAACGCCCTCGAACTAAGAAATGATTCGAAGATGATCATCGCGCAACCAACGCCGATCGCTGACACATAGAAAAATACGGGCAAGTATGGCGTGTACCATAGAGCATACAGCTTGTCAGGGACGATCAAATACAACGAGCCGAGTGAAGACTGGTGAAGCGTCGAAAGCAAAACACCCACGATGATCAGTGGCATGGTGATCTTCTTGACAAACTTCTTTGTCTTCTCCATGTGGAACTTCTCGAGGACGACCGGGGAAAACTCCAAAGCGAGCACGCTGGTATAAAGCATGACGCACCAGGCGACCTCAAACATGACAGATTGTGGATTCCACATGATGATCGCGTGCCAGAATTGAAGCGGTCGGCCAAGGTCGAACATCAGCGCGAACATGACGAGGACATATCCCAGGAACGCAGTCAGGATCGTCGGGCGGATGATCGGCTCGAAGCGTTTGACGTTGAAGATGTAGACGATCCCAGCGAGCGTAAATCCGCCGGCTGCCAGTCCGACGCCGCAGAGGACATCAAAGCCAATCCACAGCCCCCATGGAAACTCGTCGCTCAGGTTCGTCGCTGCCCCGAGGCCGCCGAAGAATCGCACGATGGTCGAATACGCACCTGCGAGAAGAATAACGCCAGCGAGTGTTTTCCAAAATGTTAGTTGGGAAAGAAACCGTTTCATTGTCTTCACCTCGAATTGAGAAGGTTAGTGGTTGCCGTTACCGTTTGACCCCTTTTCCATTTCCCGTTGCCGCAGCTCGTGATGCTGGACTTCCGTTCTGCGGTTCGTAATCCACCATATTCCGTACAGGAGAGATCCGCCAACGGTAACGATGCTCGGAACCTTGGAAAGGGCATTCCACGTAAGAGGAGGAAGCGCCGCCGTTTGAAGCTCCGTCTTGAATCCGAGCTTTTCGAACGGGACGCTGGTGATGTACAGGATCGATGTACCGCCCACTTCCTGCTGACCATAGATACGGTTCACATATTTCGATGGTTCGGCCTTGATGCGCTCCGCGGCTTCCTTGAGCAATTCGTCCCGGTCACCAAATTTCGTAGCGCCAACCTGGCACGCTTCAGCGCACGCCGGTTGAAGGCCCTTCGTGATCCTCTCGTGGCAGAACACGCATTTCTGAATGCGCGGATACGTGCTGCTCCACTCATACCGTGGCACCTGGAACGGACACGCCTGCATACAGTACCGACACCCTATGCACTTGTCTTCGTCATACAGGACCGGTCCTTCAGGGGTTTTCGTGAATGCGCCGACCGGACAAACAGATGCACACGTCGGGTCGATACAGTGTTGACACATTCGGCGAACGAAAACGCCATCGTACTCATTCAGCGCCGTGTACGTGGTTGCCGAGAGGGCCTTTTCCTCCCCGGCCGCCAGATTGTTCGTGGTCTTGCAAGCTTCCTGGCAGCTGTTGCATCCGATACACATCGTGATATCGATGAGCATTGCTTTTTTCTTTGTCATTGGTTGTCCCCTTGTGTCTAACGTACCTGAAGGAATTCTGCTTCAAAGTTTTCCCAAACATCGGGGCCCATCTGCTTCAAGGCGCCGGCGACCGGGGGACCACCATCTTGCAGCAAGGCTGGAACAAGTTCGCCTCCGGCACTCACGGACGCGAACACATCACGAAGCCTTCGAAATTCGCCAGGAATCCACTTCCTTGTCTCTTCACCGAAAAGCATCTGGCGCAACTCTGATGGCTTCTCGGGTTGGAGAGTAAATGCCCATCCTTCGCTGAAAAGGTTCTCTTTCAGCAATTCAGGCCTCCTTTGCAGCTCATCATTGACTGCTACGATCCGTCCATCCATCGGAGCGCGGACGGTCAACGTGCGGCCTCCCTCGCAAAGTGCGAACAGAGGATCTCCCTTCTTCACTGAATCGCCGGCACCCTTGAGGTATTCCACCTGCGGTTTGTCCAGCAAGCGCCCGACAAAATCATCGACACCCAAACGAATCTTGCCAGACGGAAACAGGCTCATCCAGGTATGTGAACGAGCGAAGAAGATCCCTTCGGGGATGCGTACAGGATACGCCGAGGGGGCGGTCCGACCGAGCGCGGCCGGCACAGCTTTTTTCGCTCGGACACGGCGAACGACTACATCCAGCGTCAGGAAGAACAGAATTGTCATCACAACAAATATGACGGTCATGGTCGTAGCTCCTTTAGTTCTTGATTTGATTGTTGTTTCGATTTGTCATTGCTATTGGGAAAAACTCTTCCGTAAATCGTTGCCATCCGTCGTCACTCAGCAGATCGCTCACACCATCGACGATCCTCCCACCGTCCTGCAGTACCGGCTGCGAGGGATGCGAAAACCAACTGACGAGCTGGTTCCGAACAGCCTCTTCCCAGCGCTCGGCCACGACGCCTTTCAGGAGATTTCGCAGCTCCAGCGAGAGGTTTGCAGGTGCAACCTTGACGATCCATCCTTGATCAAACGGAGACGCATTAACCAGGTCCGGATTCTGTTCGAGTTTCCTGTTGATTCCGACGATGACTCCGGAGACCGGCGCGACCTGTGGCAACGACTTCCCCCCATGTTTGAGGGTTGTATAGACTTGTCCTTGTTGCACATTGGCCCAGAGCTCGGGAAGTTGAATATCTGAGACGTGGCCGATCACCCTTTGAGCGAAATCATCCACCCCAATAGTCACTTCGTCAGGTGAGCCCAGCACCACCCACGAATGACCGGGATGATAATAGCGCTCGACAATTTTGAGGCTGGTCTGTGCGTCTGGGATCGATTTCTCGCGCATCGTGGACTTCTTCCCTGATCTCTTCACGAGTTCGAGGATGACGAAGACCACCAGCGATAGCAAAAGAAGAATGAATGACATGATCGGATCCCCATTGGCGTTTCAGGGCCTCACATACTACACATGACAAATTCGTGCCAATGAATACGGGCGATTCCCGATTCTGACGAGCGCAACCTTCTGATAAATCGTGAGTTAGGAGAGCAACGCGTAGTGGTGAAGAACGAGACGGAAGGAGGTGATGAAGAATCCGACACGCAACCAGAGCAGTCTGTACCGAATTGCCTAAGTTGTTGTCAGATAATGTTCATGTCTGTAGATGAATTATTCAACAGCGCCTGTTGAAGTACTCAACGATTTGTAGAATCAGCAGATTCTCGGGAGCTGCTCTCCCGACAACATGTCCACGACGCGTGATCCACCGATGGAAGTCCTCATCACGACAGTTCCCGGATGATCGCCAACAACTTCACCGATAACCGCGGATTCCTTTCCGAGCGGATTCTGTCGCATCACTGAGAGCACCGATTCCGCGTCCCCTGGCGAGACAAAGGCAATGAGTTTCCCTTCGTTTGCAACATAGAGCGGATCCAGACCAAGAATCTCACAAGCTCCGCGAACCGGTTCCGTGATCGGGATTTTCTCCTCGTCGATCTTTATTCCTACGCGTGATGACTCGGCAATCTCATTCAGTGAACTCGCCACCCCACCTCGGGTTGGATCTCGAAGCACGTGGATGTTCTTGCTCGCAGCCAGCATCAGCATGACGAGGTGATTCAAAGAAGCTGTATCGCTTTCAATCTGAGATTCAAATTCCAGTCCCTCTCGTACCGACATGATCGCAATCCCGTGGACTGCGATCGGTCCGCTGATGATGACCACGTCCCCGACGCGGGCATTCCGGGACCCAATCTGAATTCCGGAATCAACAACGCCTATGCCTGATGTATTGATGAAAATCTTGTCCCCCTTCCCCCGGTCTACGACCTTCGTGTCACCTGTAACCACCTTCACCCCCGCTTTCGTCGCAGCAGATTGCATTGAGATTATCACTCGCCACAGATCATCCATCGGAAATCCTTCCTCGATGATGAAAGCCGCTGACAGAAACAACGGCCGTGCACCGCACATCGCCAGGTCATTGACCGTGCCGTTGACCGCCAGTTCTCCAATGTCGCCTCCGGGAAAGAAAATCGGATTGACCACATACGAATCGGTCGAAAATGCGAGTCGCTCTCCGTCCAGCGTGAAGACCGCACCATCATGGAGTTGATCGAGCAGGTCGTTCTTGAACTGCGGCACTATCATCTTTTGTATGATCTGTTGGCTGAGCTTGCCCCCCCCCATGGGCCAGCAATACCTGTGGGTAATCAGAAATCGGTATTGGGCAGACAAGGCCTGCCATCAAGTTCAGAGGTTCAGTCTTTTCTTTGCCCGTAGCCATACAGTACGATCCTGCCTTGTTGGATGGTTCTTGAGAGTCAGCCCTCTTCACTGTTACTTCTTTTGCAGAGCTTCTTCCCGCTTGCGGAGTTGTTCTTCACGCACTTTGAGCTCTTCCGATTTCCGGTTGAGCTTCTCTTCGAGCTGCCTTAGCTCTGCGATCTTCGCGTCAAGGTCTTTCTCGTATCCCACTTTGTCCCAGTACCCTCTGTCCTCAAAATAACCTTTGAAGAACCAGTTGTGACGCAAGGCTTCCATGTTCTCATCAAACCTGTCGGCACCGTCCCGTGCAGCCTCGGCCATCGCGACACCCTTCTGAACGATCACCATCAGACTATCATAGACATTTCGCTCCACAACGAGTGCTCCAAGCGTACCCTGCCCTTGGTTGATCTTCGCAACGATATCCCGGACGTTGATTACTGTCGAATCAACGTCGGATATCAGTGTCCCAATGTTCTTTGTGACCCCATAAAGATTCTCGCTGACACCACTGACGAACTTCGGGATGTTGGAGAATTCGTCAGCCGTTTTCCGCAAGCTCGAATCGGCCTGCGCTGTGGCTCTCTTCATCGCCAGATAAACATCTTCATCGGTAATTAATTTGCCGAGGGTTCCGTGCCCCGCGTTGACCGCAGCGAGAATTTTGGTGAACTCCGCAGTCGCCTGCCGGGTGTTAGTGATCATCCCTTGAGCATCCTCGAGAATGGTTGAGAGCCTGAAGGGCTCTTTGCTCAACAGGATGTCCCCGTCGGTCACCCCCTCGGAGGCCGACGTGCCCAGGCTGAGTGAGACATACTTGCTGCCTACGAGGCCCTCTTGCTCAATTGCCGCGTACGAGTCTTTCTTTATGAATGTTCGTACCGTGGTTCGCAACTTAAGGTCGATCCGAACCATGTTGTTTTGGGGCGAGATGACAATCTTGTCGACGATACCCACGTCAACGCCGGAGAGCCGCACCGATGCGCCTGTCCGGAGCCCCTCGATCGTATTGAAGAAAGCACTCACGCGGAAGCTCTGACGAAACAGCCCCTCCTCTTTGCCCACGAGGAAGATCCCCACCGCCACCGCCACTCCTCCGAGCACCACAAAGATGCCTACACGGATCAATGAACTTTTCTTGTTCATGGTGTCTCCCTATTGTGTCGCAAAGAAACTCCGTACGGTATCATCCTGAGAGCGCTCGAGAACGTCGATGGTTCCCTGCTGGTCAAGCGTCCCATCATGAAGTATTGCCGCTGTATCTGCGATGATCCTTGCACATTGCATGTCATGCGTGACCGCGATGGAGGTGGGCTGGTATCGCTCCTGCAAATTCTTGATCAGATAGCTTATCTCCCGAGAGGTGATCGGGTCGAGACCAGTCGTCGGCTCATCGTAGAGCATGATCCGCGGATTAGCGATGAGGGCGCGGGCCAGGCCGATGCGCTTCTTCATCCCGCCTGAGAGCTCTGAGGGCATCTTTTCGATAGCGTCCTGGAGACCTACGAGGCGAAGTTGATTGAGGACTCTCTCTTCCAGTTCCTCTTCGTTCAGTTTTTCCTGTCTCACCAACGGGAACGCGAGATTTTCTCTCACGCTCATCGAATCATACAAGGCGGCGCCCTGAAACAAATAGCCCATTGTTCTTCGAAGGTCGTTCAGTTCTTTGCGCTTCATCCCCGCCACTTCCCGATCATCGATGAGAACACTTCCGGAATCAGGCCTGATGAGACCGACGATAATCTTGAGCAGAACGCTCTTCCCCATCCCGCTCTTGCCCAGAATCACAACCGTCGAACCCTTCTCGATATCGAGGTTCACCTCACGAAGAACGTGATTGTCATCGAACGACTTAGACAGGTTGCGGATTTGGATCAGGGCCATATCACCACCGTAAGCTTCACAAGAATCATGTCCACGAAGATGATGAGCATGGAGGATACGACAACCGAAGTCGTCGACGCCTTACCGACCCCGACTGTGCCTCCCTCCGCGGTGAAGCCCTGATAACAGCCAACAATCCCGATGATGAAGCCGAATATAGCGGTTTTCGCCAGGCCGGGAACAAGGTCTGCAAAAGTCAGGGACTGTACCACACTGTCCCAATAGAGTCGCCAGGACATGCTCGATTCGAGAGCTACTGCGACGTACGAGCCGAACAGGCCAACCGCGTTTACGATCGCTGTCAACAGCGGCTGAAGTATTACGCAAGCCAACACACGTGTAACGACAAGGAATTTGTACGGGTCGATTCCTGAGACCTCCATTGCGTCGATCTGTTCGGTGACGCGCATGGAACCGAGTTCGGCACCAATCCCCGAGCTGACACGTCCGGCGACGATCAACGCCGTGATAACAGGACCGAGCTCACGTACAAACGAAATAGCGACCATCGCAGGAAGAAAGGAATCAGCCCCGAAGCGGAACAATGTCGGGCGCGTCTGCATCGCTATGATCAAACCGACTATGAAACCCGTTATCCCAGCCAGTGGAAGAGAGCGCGAGCCCAATTCATCGAGGTGGCGTCGGACCTCGCCAAATTCGTACGGTGGAACAAGAACGTTTGGGAAGAAACGTGCAGAGAACACCGTCAAGCTTCCGGCTCGTTCCAGGAAACTCGCAATGAAGTGGAACGGGGAGAGGCGGCGGGCCACACCTGAACGGACATCCCTATTCATCTTCCTTTGTCCTCATTCTGGTGAAGCTATGGGTTGAGAAGGGGGCAATTCTGGAAATCCCATTTCCCCCACAAAAATATCCTGGAATTGCTCATCCAGGTTCAGCGCGACGTGTCGGACGATACTTTTGATTTGGCCGAAGGCATCAGAATTCGCCTGGAAGAGCGCAAGCTTTGCACCGAGTAAGGCTGTATTTCCTGCAGGCTGAATCTTCTCCGGCGGCACAGGAAGAAGACCAATTCTGAAAGCGTTCGAACGGTCAATGTAATTACCGAATGCTCCGGCAAGATAGATCCTGGAAATGTCTCCGATGGTAGCACCGACATCCTTCGTAAGAATCTGGACTCCTGCTGCGATCGCGGCTTTTGCGACCTGCAGCTCCCGAATGTCCGCTTGCGTGATTTCCACAGGTGGACACAGATTCAGCACGCCGTTTGCAGTCAGGACCTTCCCATCCTCCCGAATGTGATTCGTGGACAGGCCGACAGCGACCGCGTCGACCAGCCCGCTCCCGCAAATGCCGCGCGGCTCACCATTCCCCAACACACGACAATTGAAAGAACCGCCAGCGCCGAGCACCTGGACTATCGCCCCCGTTGTTGCACGCATCCCCATCGAAATGCATGATCCCTCGAACGCCGGTCCAGCTGCTGTGGAACAAAAAAGAAGCTGCTCGCGATTGCCGATAACAATCTCTCCGTTCGTGCCCAGATCGATGAGCCCGACGAGCGACTCGCTTTTGTGTATGTTTGTCGCCATGATCCCCGCGAGAATATCACTCCCAACAAAACTTCCCAGGCACGGGAGAAACCGAACAACGGCATTCGGAATCATGCTCCACCCAAGCTGAGTAGGTCCAAAACTCGCGAGTCCGATGGTCGGAGAATTGAATGGGTACTGCGAAAGAGGTGCAACATCGAGTCCTGAAAACAAATGATGCATCACTGTGTTTCCAACAATGGCGACATCGACCACCCGACTGGCCTCAACCTTGGAAGTGAGGATGAGCTTTCCGATGAGCTCCCCCAACTGGTACCGGATGGCAGATTCGAGCGCAGGTTGTCCCTTCTCCATGACTGCGAAGAAGACCCTGCTCATTACGTCTGCACCGAATCGCCCCTGATCGTTGAGTCCTGTCTCGACAGCCAGGACGTTTCCATTCTGCAGATCAAGCAACTGGGCCGCCAGGGTGGTAGTCCCGAGATCGATCGCTATCCCAAATCCTTCCCGGGGAGAGAACTCGAACCGGCTGTCATCCGCCAGGATTTTCGCCTCCCATTGAGCGAGTTCGAGCGTGATATCCTCATCTGCGTTGCATCTGCAGGCCAGCCTCCACCCTTCTTTCGCCTCTTTCCGGGAAAGCATGTTTTCCTGCTCCTGCGTGAGAGGCAGATTTCCCGAGAGCACTTTGACTTTGCACCCTTCGCAGACCGCATTGCCCCCGCAGGGGAATTCGACCCCGTAGGTGAAGAGAATATCCCTAAGAGGAGTCCCGCGCCGCACGGTGAACTCATGGCCGAGAGGTAACAGGGTTATTCGAACGGTGTCAGGCATACTTCTGGCGCAGGATTTGGGACTGAATGAATGAACTACTATTTCACAAAAGTACTCAAATCAACCAAAGGTGACTTGTAGCAATCGCAACAATCGATGTCACTCCCGAATGTCTTTGTCGGGAGTCCAGGCCGCGCAGCCTGGATTCCCCGCCAGACCGCCGGCGGGCTGGCCGCTCAAAACGTGCCTGCACGCCAAAGTGCGTCGTTTCGGCACGCAGGCGTGCGGGAATGACAGTTCTTCGTTGACGAGTATTCTTGAGCTGGCTTGTAGTCACTTGACAGATCCAAGACGGGAATATTTCCTGGAAACCGTAAAAAGCCTCACGGTCAAATCATCGCAGCTGGCGGAACGGAAACGATCCGGCGCATTGCTTCCTCGAAACTCATTTCGAGCTTCGGGGGCTTCTCGCTCTTCGCGGTTGTCGTGGCGACGGGTTTGGTTCTCTTCATGTCAATCTCCATAGTTAAAGTGCGCCATCTTCCTGTAAGAACGACTGATGTGCTCCCACTGATATGCAAAAATCGTCTTGTGAGCCTCTCCCCTATGATCGTCGTAGTAGACGACGCCAAAAGCTTGTGCCGTGGAAGTCGTGTCCTCCCTCCAGAAATCCAGGCTGTGTCTGAGGGGAACATAGAGCGTTTCGTTCGGAGCGATCATGAATCCGCGCGAGGCGTCGCGCTTATAGAAAGTGGGTTCAATGGGGAGAATATCCCTTATCCACAGTGAGAATGTCGGAGCCACGGAAACATTGGTCGCTGGGGTTTTCCCGAAATTCACGATGCTTATCCAAAGTATAGGCTGCTCGTTAAAACGATCATCTCTGGGATTCAAAACCTGCAAATAGGCTCGAAGATCGGAATGTGTACTTTCTTCGTAAATCGAAATCTGGTGACAATTAAACCACGTGGTTGCCAAAGTCAAAACAACAATAAAGAATGTAAGAACGGCCATGGTCCACTCGGCGGCATCCTGACGCACCATGAATTGTTGAACTTTTCCCCAAGCGGTACTCATTCGTTTATCCTCGGTATTGTTTGCTTGGTGCTTTTTGTGTTCCTGTGTGTCATTGGATTGGGCTGTTTGCTGATTACGATCACTTACGATCCCCTGAAATCGGCTGCCGCCGTGTTTGTTAGCGGATTGCTGTTTTTTGGATTTGCCTTGCTTCTTTTTCATATCAGCATGGTGTACGGGTTTGGCCTATGATTCTTTCAATTGATCGTACGTCAATCGCCCTTTACAAACATTGAGCATAAGGCCGAATCTTCGGGCATCGGGAACATGCTTAGAATTACATCGGAACTCAAATTCGTCAACGTACTTGTCTAAATGCTTCTTGCTGACGTGATGATAGATACCGTAAAATCCGCGGGAAATCAATCGATTCAATCTGCCCGAAAGGCAATGGGGAAGCGTTGAAAATCGGGAACCGCGACGTCGGCGCTACCGTCACTTCTCTTTGATGGAAGAAGAGGAATCTTCACCTCAATGCTTGCCTGAGACTCTTCGGAGCAAGAGAAAAACCGGATACCCGGCAAGCAGGATCGCTCCTCCGACAAGAAGTGATTCCGGCTGTGTCACAATGATGTTGACCGTGATGAAAAGAAGAAACAGGACGAAGAATCCCGGGAGGAATGGATAGAATGGCACCTGATATGATTTCCCGTTTGGGGATGTAATTCCGCGACGGCGAAGAACAAAGATCGTGGAGGCGACCAGAGCGTTGTTCAATGTATCGAAAATCATCACATAGTTCACCAACCGCTCGAATGTACCGAGGAAGAATATCGATATCACAATCGTTGCGCCGAAGAACAAGAGTGTGAATTCCTGCGTCTGAGATTTCTGGTTCACCTTCATAAAAATGGAGGGGAGGGCGCCATCCTGTGCCATCGCATAATACGACCGGGGAATCTGCATGAGAGTCACATTCACAAATCCCAAAGCCGACAAGAAGATCGCGATTGAAACCAGGAAGTATGCCGACTGGCCGAAGCAGACCCTCGCGACCTCCGCCGCCACAAGTTTTGAGCCTGCGATTCCCTGAAGACCGAGAACGCTGAAATACGCGAGGTTAATCAACAGATACAAACCAATAATGATTGCGATGCCGAAAAAGATAGCCCTCGGCATGTTGCGCTCGGGCTCTTTGATATCGCCACCGAAATTCAGTGTGCACTGGTAGCCGCCGTACGTGTAAAACACCGAGATCAACCCGATGCCAAGAGCGACCCAGAATGGCTCGCTTGTCAAACTTTGTGCCGGTTCCGGCGGCCTGACGCCCGCGAAAGAGAAGGCAACAAACCCCAGCATGAGAATCATCACAATCTTGATCACCGTCAGGATATTCTGAGCCCAGGCGCCAGTCTTGATTCCAATGTAGTTGATGAGAATCAGAAGAAACACCAGGCCTGCCGCCGTGCATTGCGTCACTAATTGTGTTCGCCAGCTTTCGGGAAAGGCAATTGGAATGAGATACTCTGCACCGATCATTGCGACTGCAGCACCCCCTGCCCCATTCACGATGGTGACGTTAGTCCAATTGAGCATGAATGCCACAGACGGATGATAGCTTTCCGCAACAACTTTGTAGAACGCCCCCGGCTTCGGGAACCTCGACCCGATCTCGGCGAATGTCAGTGCTCCGAGAAAGCTGATCAAACCACCGAGTATCCACGCGCCGAAAAATATGAGCGACGTTCCGGTCGAAGAGGCAACCATTGCCGGAGTCCGAAAGATCCCAATCCCGATGACCAGGCTTACGACAATCATTGTTGCATCAAACGTTGAAAGCTTCGCTTTGATACTCATCAGGGTCTCTCTGCGATTGGAGTTGAATTCAAGTGGTATTCGCCGCTGCCAAGTTCAAATCTCACGTGCTTCTTCCCCGTTTCGAGGAATCGGATATCGTCCGAATCTGACACCGCTGGCTGCCCCGCTTGCCAGATAATTCGATTCCCTTCCTCTACCTTCTGGTTCTCCCAAATCAAGGGGACATCTACGACTCCGAGCGAACCAACGGGGATGCACACATCAATCGACAGGCTGTCTTCGTTCCGCTGCCACGTGATGGACGCATTTCCCTGCACGGTTCTTAACGAGGCGTGGGCACTGTCGAGCCCTTCGAATACGGAGGGCGCGAACCGGATGCGCTTCCAGCCGGGCTCAAGGCAAGAGAGGCCGGCAACAATCCTGTAGAACCATGCGTCCACACTCCCCAGCATGATGTGATTATGCGAGTTCATCCCGCCACCGGTTATCTTCTCCCAACGTTCCCACAATGTCGTGGCCCCCTCCTCCACCATGTACCCCCATCCCGGATACGTCCTTTGAGAGGCGACCCTGTAAGCGACATCGGCGCACCCATTCTCTGTCAACACATCGAGCAAGTATCGTGTTCCGAGGATACCAGTATCGAGGTGATAATCCTGTTCCGCGACTACTCCGTGTAAGAGCCGACTCAGGACGTGAGCTTTCTCATCTGGCGGCACCATATCCAGGTAAAGAGGAAGGGCGTTGGAGGTCTGGCCCGGGCTTCGATCCACAGGAGCAAATCTGTTTACCGCATATTCACCTTCCTTCAAGAAATGCGTGTTGAAGGCATCCCTGATTTCGCGCGACAAGTCTTCCAATTCTTTTTGATCCTCCAGTCGATGCAACGCTCCCGCAATCTTCGATAAGAGGAGTGTGTCGTGATAATAATACCATGTTGAAGTCAATTCGACCGGTGTCCTTTTCGGCGCGATACTGCCAGGCGGGCACCAGTCTCCGTACTTTCCCAGGCTCTTGATGATGCAATCCTCCGCGCTCGCTCGAAGGAAGTGGATGTATTCCTTCATGGAGTCAAAATGGCACTCCAACACACTTCTGTCACCATAGAATTGATACACATACCAGGCAATCGTAATGTATGCGGAACTCCAGGCCGGATCAGCAGGATACAGGCGGCCGAGATATGGCGGAACCGTATCAGGGAGGCTCCCGTCTTCCCGCTGAGCGAATTGTATATCCTTGAGAAACTTCGTGTAGAAGGCCGCCATATCGAAATTGAACATCGACTCTTCTGCCGCGAGGTGGGCATCTCCCAACCATCCCTGCCGCTCATCACGCTGGGTGCAGTCGGTGGGAATACTCATGAGGTTCGAGACCTGGCCCCAAAGAACATTCCCGTGAATCCGATTCAGCAACGGATTCGAGCAGGAGAATTCGCCGACGCGCTCCACATCGGAATGCACAACGCACCCTACGATGGACACGACTGTCGGCATTGCAGGCGTACCGGTCACTCCGACATAGCGGAATCCGTGGTACGTGAACCTCGGCTCGTATGTCTCAATCCCGTCTCCCTTTAGGATATACACATCCGTTGCCTCGGCGTTCTGGTTCGGCGATGTGTTGAGCGTGCCATCCTCATTCAAGAGTTCGGCGTGGTGCAAGCACACCTCCATGCCAGGTGGTCCCTGCATCGATACTCTGACCCAACCCGCGAAGTTCTGGCCGAAGTCATAGACATGGGCACCTTCAGCCGAAGCGAAGTGTCTCTCGGGCTTGAGCAACTTCACTACCCGAATCGGGGGCATCAGCTGGGAAGCCGGAATCATTCCCTGGACTTCTATCGCCTCCTCCCACCCGGACTCATTGAATCCGACTTCATCCCAACCAGCCATTTCCAGCCTGGCATCGTATCGCTCGCCGAAGTAGAGTCCGTTCTCCTGCAGCGGGCCGTACGATACCTTCCATCCAGAATCTGATGCGAACGTTTCACTTGTTCCGTCTTCGTAGTCGACCATCAGCTGTATAAACGCCTTGGGATGATCATACCCATAGCTTCGGATGTGCCGGCCATTGCCCAGGATGATACCGACTGCGAAGTTTCCAGTGTCTTGCGTCGCCTTTGATCGTACGAGGTCATCGATGATGTCATACGTGGCGTAGAGCACACTCTTTTTGTAGTCTGTCTGCGCTGGATCGAGGACGTGATCCCCTACCTTGCGCCCGTTGATACTGAGCTCATAGTATCCGAGTCCGCAAACGTGTGCCCTCGCCCGGGCAACCGGCTTCGCAAGAGTAAACTCACGACGCAGGTACAGTGTATAAGCATTGATGTAGTCGCCCAGAGGCTCACCGAGAAGCACACTCCCCTTCGACTTGAATTCTCTGCAGTCCTTTCTGCTGATCCACTTTGCCACCCAATCCTTTTCGTGCAGGATTCCCATCTCAAATCGAGCTGTCGGGCTCCAGTCACTTTTCCGATCGTCCTTGTCCCACCATTGCACCCTCCACCAAACGGACTGAAACGATCGCAAGACAGTTCCGCGATATTCTGTCGAATTACTGTCCGATGAAGGCGTCTTCCCGCTATCCCACAGGTTTCCGACACATTGTGCTGCCAACTCAGCAGATGAGGAGACAAGAATCCTGAAGGCCGTCAGAACTTGTGACCGTTCCGGATGCCCAAGAACCCAGGACAGCCGCGGGCGCTTAACATCGACGCCCAGCGGGTTGTGCAGATATTCACAGCGAAGATTTGTCGGCAACGGGATTGTCACACTAACAGTTCCAATCGAAACGGAGAACGATGAGAGCCGCTTGTTGGCATTACTGCGAGCAGCGGGATGAATTCTTCATGCTGGTGCCGCGTCCTCAAGGAAATATTTCATTCTTGTTGTTACGGTCTCTAACGCAGAGCCGCGGAGACCGCGGAGAAACGCAGAGGCTGTCAGCACAACGTCCTCCGCGATTCTCCGCGTGCGCAGTTTATCCCGCCCGCCCTTGGCGGGACGTCTCCGCGATAAGACATATAATATCATTTCTTGAAATGGCACTAGAACCGACCGTACTCGTGGATGGTCTCATACATCGCAACGATGTTCTCGGTGGGTGTGATGGGTTGCAGGTTATGACATGGGGCACAGATCCAACGGGCTCCCGAGAAGATGCGCAGGTTCTCAACCACCTCCGCCCGCACATCCTCAACCGTGCCAAAAGGAAGCGTCTGCTGGTTGTCCATCGCACCATGGAAAATGATCTTGTCGCCAAAATCACGCACCAATCCTTCGCGCTCCATGGACGGGCACCGCCATTGGATCGGATTCAGCAGTTCAATGCCGGTGACATTGATCAGATCAGGTATTACCGACTGGACATCTCCATCGGTGTGATAGAATACGCGGATACCGTAGCTTTTTGCCAGGTCAGCCATTTTCTTCTGTTTCGGAAGAATGTACCGCCGGATGTCATCGATGCTCATGAGGAGTCCACGCTGCCCGCCGAGATCTTCAGCGAGGTAAGCGATATCGATGACACCTTTTCCGATCTCAAACGCCCGCTGGTTCAGTTCATAGTAGTATTCGAAAATGTGGTCGAGAGCCGCATCAAGTACCTCGGGGTATTCCAGAAAATCCATCAATCCTTGTTCGAGTCCTCTCATCGCACAGTAGAGGAGGAACGGCTCGTACTCGCCTGATCGCACGAAGCGATGGCGCGGGACTTTGCTGATCATCTGGCGGAACGCAGCAAAATCGTGATCCGCCGCGCTGGGCCACTGGTATGCGTGGATTTCGTCCACGGTCGTGATGTGCGCCAGTGGATGTGTATCGAACTCATCGTACGTTCCGGCTCCGTACCCCCTCTTCCTTCGCCGCAGTCCCCAGATATCCGCTTCTGGACCGTCAGGTTCAGGCCGCGTGACGCGGGGCGGCTCGTCGTGCGTCCTACCAACTCAGTCCACTTTGTTGTAGACGCCCTCGAGATCGCTGCACCGCAGCTCCCTCACCAGTCGTTCCGTTA
>QYQB01000318.1 GCA_007280275.1 bacterium
CATTCATCATCCGTTAGATCTTTGCCCTCTTTTCTAAATCCACTCAATACATGATCAAAATCAAGCATGATTTCAGTTCCTGCATCAGGATTGAAATATACGCCAACCCCATTTTCTGAATTCAGCAATTCATCTGGTAAATCCATTTTAGGGAAAGGATTTCTTAACCCATGTTTCTTCAAGTGCGCTTCTAGTTCATTTTTTGGAAGCGATTCGAATTTTTCTCTATCTTTCTTCTGTAATGCAGCGGCCATTGAGAGTCCATCCCTAAAAGTTATCAATTCACTACCAAAATATGCGATGAACTCTTTATAGTGGACATTCAAACTCTCTTTGGCTTTCGCTAGAAGTTGTTTGTCGTAACGGTATACTATTCTCGACGATTTTCTAATCAAGCCTTTTCTTAATTTGTCAACAGCATTCTTGTCTAACCTACCAAAATCACTTTGCATTCCAGACCAGTACCAGTAGTCACCATACGGAACAATGCCTCCAAGAATAACATTGCCTACCTTGAATACATTTTTCTGTTCAATATCCGAACGCACTATATAGCGGGTTTCGTTGAGTATGTTTTCTAAAGTCAAAGCGTTGTCTGTTGACGAGATAACGCGGTAGTATGAAACATATCGTTCATACCAACTCCGCACATCACTAGCCGTTTTCGCAGGCAGATCAAGAGCCTTAGCCAATATGTCTATTACTCCTAACCCCGACCAAATAGTGTTTTCCTGGCAAATAAAATCGTCAATAAATGCAATTGCCATTTTCCCTTTGTTATTTTCGGCGATATATCTAAGAAAACTAGTCCTAAATAGGTATGAATGTGTACCAACCCAAATCAACTTCCGCTTAAAATCCCAACCTAAGTCATTTGGCTGCGATAGAAACTCTTTTATACCTGAAATGTGGCGAACGGTCTGAAAATTCGCGGTTAAGAATGCGGAAATACTATTTGCGAGTAAGTCCAAATCTTTGTGGCTGGGTGCTATAACTAAATCAGGGTCAAACTCAAAAAAGAGAGTATGAACAAAGCATTTTATTCTGCTCACTTCGAACGCTTGTTTTATTTCATGTTCGTTGTCTACAAAAAGGGGTAGGGGTGTATTGAACAATTGCTTGTTGTAGTACTCCACACCATTCCAAAGCCCGAGGCTATTATGTAAATCTTCGGCAAATTCGATTATGAGAGTTGATAACACTTGCCGTTGCTTTGCATCTAACTTTATAGTGTCATGTAAATACCGAGTTTGGGTATCTGCAATAAGTCTCACCATCTCATTTATTAACGGGATTAAGAACTTACCTTCGCTATTATTGTATCCTTTTGGTCTATTGTTCTCAAAATCTATTGTCATTTGTTCCCTTTTTTGATTGACAGTTGGAACCTACTCGGAACTCAGTCGGAACCTACTCGGAACTCAGTCGGAACCTTCGAGCAGGACATATCTGCCCGTGGGATCGTTAGCCGATTTGCCAGTCCGCTTTAGCAGGTGCCGCATGCCCGCTAGGTTCTTGCGCACAGCACGAGCACTAATTCCCAGGTGATTCTCCAACTCAGCGGTGCTAGCTGCGCCGTGTTCCTTGATGTAACTCAGGATCGATTCCTGTGTTTGACCAAGCGTGATAGCGGATTTGACGGTCTTCCCGCGAGACTTCGTACGCCAGAAGGTTATGACAAAGCTTCCAGCTCTCTGGGAAAACTGCGGAGCTTTGAGTCCTGCCTCTTTACATAGGCTGATGATTCGATTCGTGCCCGTTCCCCATTGTTCGATGTATTTGACCAAATAGAAGCAATCCGCAATCAGACCGTTCCTGGGTTTGGACCCATGTTCCTGCTGGAGGGATTCAACCGTGACACCTGGTGGCAGCACCCCCGGACTCCACACCTCGAGGCGGTCATCAAAGATCCGCACCTGGACGTTGCCCGGATCTTCATAATCACGATGGCAGACCGCGTTCACGATTGCTTCACGCAGAGCTTCCTTTGGATACTCCCACACGTCTTCGCGTTCCGGCTTTCCCGTAATCCTTGCGCCCACGTTGATGTGCCGCTGGATAAAATCCAGTGCTTCGCGAACCTGGTCGATGATTGTGCCCTGAAACACCTTCATGTCGGCAAAGTCTACTGGCTCGGTCCCGATGAAACGCCCGCAGCGAACCTGCGCCTGGATGGCCCGCGATTGCGGGTCCTTGCCGAAGAGAAGTATGGCCGCAAGGGTCGGCTTGCCGTTCTTCTGCAACCGTAACCTTGAGAGCACCGTGGAAACCTGCTTGGAGCCTTCGAAAAAAGCATTTCGTTCTTCCTTGGCTCTCCGAAGAAACGATTGCACTTGCCTGACGTCAATCTCCGAAAGCGATGCTTTTGGCGGAATCTGGTGGTCCCAGCGGAACGGCAGGCTTTCGCGCAAGAACTCCCTAATCTTTTCAGCTGAGGCACGCTGGTTCGACCTGCCAACGCGAATGAAGACCTTGTCAAAAGCCCAAACTGGCTTCATGGGAAATTCCTGGACGGCAATTCTGACTATCTGCTTTCCATCTATGCTCTGGCTCTCTATGGAAGGAAATACCTTCGGATCGGTATTTTGTTTGATTTCGTTTGCCAGGTGCTCCATTGTCCGCGCACCTATGACGACGCCGACTGTATGGCCAGATGGATCGATTCCGACGTAGATTGTCCCACCCGAGGCATTTGAGAAAGCCGAGATGGTCTCCAGGATCTCCTTGTGCTCGCTCAGAGATCTCTTTAGCTCTACTCTTTCACTCTCTTTGATAATGTGTCTGTTTCGCATACGATGATTCTCTCGGACATTCTTCTACATGCTCGATGGATTATTGGTGGGAGCCAAGGGTGAGTGAACGCCGCCGTGATGATTCCTTGTGTTTCACCCTGATTGTTGGCTGTCATTGATGGGGGAAAGGTAATGGAAAATCGATGAAAGTCAATTTGGCCCAGTGACTCAGTTGCTCACCGTTGAGGGATCAAATGAATTCCTGGTTCTTGCCCAGGCTTCTTGTATTGCAGGATTGGACAACAAGGCATGAGTGCTTGCGTTCGTGAGCAACCTTCCGTACATTGTGTTCGCAACTAAAATCATTCAATTTTCTTCGGGGTGTAGCGCAGTCCGGTTAGCGCACCTGCCTTGGGCGCAGGGGGTCGCAGGTTCGAATCCTGTCACCCCGACGAACGAATGCAGATTGTAGATTGACGAAGTGAAAGTCCGTTCCGTTTTGGATGGTTTGTGGTGAGCCTCTATCCTCGAAAGTCTTCTACTCAATGTTCGCAAAGTTTAGGCGTCCCGCCTGAAAAACAAACGGGGTCCTGAAATCTACCATCCACTTGCTCACTTTGTTCGCTCATGGGGTGATTTGGGACGACCAGAATCCCTGAGCTTCTACAAGAATCCACCCCATATTGCCTCCATATATCGTTCGCGGAGGATGCATTTCTGATCCCGCCAGAGGCCGTTCGATCCGTGTTCACCAGATCCCCATGGACGTGCCTGCAGTTGCCCATACCGTCTCTTGAGGTCTTCTCACTGCTGATAATAGCAGAAATCACAGCGTTGTGTTGTTTTTCGGCAAAGTAATTGATAAGTTTCCCGTCAGCGTGACAAACCCGCTACCGTCGGGATACCCACCCACGAGAACTCAACGGATGTATCGAAGAGTAGGAGTTTAGAATCCAGTGAAACCAAGAGTGCTCATCGTCGACGATGAGGAATTCCTCCGCAAGATGATTGTGATGGGGTTTGAGCGGGACGGGTTCACCGTATTCCAGGCAGACAATGGAGAAGACGGAGTCAAAATCGCGCGACAGGAACTCCCCGAACTCATTCTCCTCGACCTCGTGATGCCCCGATTGCTCGGCTTCGAGGTCTGCCAGATTCTCCGGAATGACGAACAGTTCTCGAAGACGGCCGTCATCATCATGTCGGCAAAGTCGTACAAGCCCGATATGGACAAGGCCGCCGAGCTCGGAGCGGATGCCTATGTTGTGAAGCCCTTTGAGATGGCCGAAATGCTGAAGACGGCACGCGAACACATGGACAAACGTCAGAATTCCAAATGATGAAGGTCCGTTTCTGGGGAACACGGGGTTCCATTGCCACCCCGGGACCTTCGACGATGCGTTATGGAGGGAATACCTCCTGCGTTGAGTTGCGCACTGGTAATCACATCATCATCTTGGATGCCGGCACCGGGATGCGTGAGCTCGGCAACAGTCTTTTGAAGGAATTTCCTTCCCAGCCGCTGACCATTCACGTTTTCATCAGTCATACGCACTGGGACCACATTCAGGGATTTCCTTTTTTCCTTCCAGCATACCAACCTCAGAATACCATTCATCTCTACGGTCCGCCCGGTCGTGACAAGTCCCTGGACAAGATTCTTACCATTCAGATGGATTCGGACTACTTTCCCGTCGAACTGGGAGCGATGAGCCCCAATATCCACATCCACGAGATGCGTGAAGATATCACCATCGACGATTTGACGGTCCGACATTTCTATCTCAATCATCCCGCACTCTGTCTTGCATACCGCGTCTCTGACGGCCGCACCAACGTCGTGTATGCGACAGATAACGAGCCGTATCAAGGCACACTCTTCCGGCAAGCACAGAATCCGTCAACAGCCTCGGATTTTCCGACTTACCTCGACGAGAAATTCATCGAATTCCTTTCTCAAGCAGATCTCCTCATCGGCGAGGCGCAATACACAACCGAGGAATACAAAGAGAAGCGGGGTTGGGGGCATTCTCCTCTCGAGTCCGTCGTTCGCTTTGCCGTCCAGGCGAACGTAAAGAAATTTGCTCTCTTTCATCATGATCCCGTGCACGATGACGACTTCGTGGATGGAATGGTCCAGGAAGCCAAACAACTCACAGGGCTGTACAACGGAACTACTGAGTGTGTCGGCGCTCGGGAAGGCCTCGAAATCGTCGTCCCGTAGTGCGTGCGCAACACCCTCCTTCCAACTGCATCAGACGTTCTCAACTCCTCGTTCATCGTAACTACTCAGCCACGAAGACACAAAAGCACTAGATAGAAATATCGTCATGCAAGATGTGATGATACTACAAAGTATGCCGGGTTTAAACCTACACACACTACATCTTAGTAATGGACGTGCTTTCCTTAGTGTCTTAGGGACTTTGTGGCAATCACGCTGAGCAACTACCTTTCATCTTCTTAAGCAACCAATCACAATGATTCGCTCTATTCCTATGAAGGCACTTCTTGTGTTCCTGGCGATGACGTGGCCGGCTTTCGCCCAGCTCAAGTTGTCGGATCGCTCGCAGCTCAAGAATGCCGAGTACCTCGAACACCAAATAAAGACCATCAGCGATGGCGATCTCTTCCAAGCGCTCGTGCTTGATCAACCCGGCTTGAAGGATGTTGAACAAGCAGCCGGACGCGGAGATTTCGCTCAGGCATATCAGGCCTGGGGGGCATGGTGGGATGCAAGACAACAGCCGCGCTATGCAACGCAGACCGACAAGCTTCTGATCGATACAGAAATGCTGAAAGGGTATGATGAAATCCGGGCGTACGCGACACAATACCCGGCGGCACGCGACACAGTGCTTGGCCGGGCAGCACTCCTCTTGAAGAACATCTTTCGGCCATGGGGAGACGTCGTTGTTGACTTTGGGCTCAAGGTAGATTTCAACCGTGAGATCGGCCAGTCAGGAAAGTACGGTTTCCACTATTGGGGCTGGTCAAGAGTATTGACGAGTGCCTACCTCATGACCGGTGAACAGAAGTACCTTGCAAAATTCGATGAGCTATTTCACCAATGGTATGGCCAACGAAACAGCATCACTCGCGGCTTTCCGGAATTCGATGTGGTGTACTATGAACTCGGCCTCGGTGTCCGAAACCGGATGTTCATTGAGTACTATTTCCTTCCGTTCCAGGAACGCTCCTGGCGGACGCATGAACGGATGTTGAAAACAATGCTGGGTGCGGGGCGGTGGTTGTACGAGCTCGAACAGTGGGAGGGATATCGCTCGGGGAACTGGCAGATCCACGGCTCATACATGCTTGCACAACTTGCGATGGTTTTCCCCGAGTTCAGGGAATCATCCGCGTGGTTGAACCTTGCATTGCAGCGTCTGGATGAACACCTGCGGCAGGATTTCTTCGAGGACGGCGGCCATTCAGAACGGGCGCCGAGGAACTATACCCAGGCGACGTATCTCACCTATCGCAATCTCTACTACCTGCTTTCAACGTACCATGTGCGGGAGGATCTTGCACAGGCAATCCGTCAACGGATGGGGAACACGATCGACTGGTGGATCGCCATGCTGGCGCCGACGGGTGAAATTCCCGCGATCAATGACAGCCACCGTGGACTGTTTCCCACTTTCATTCTCGAGGATGGAGCAGAGTTCTATAAAAAGCCGTACGTCTATGGTGTCCTCAAAAACCTGTCAGACGTCGCCCCGAAGGCCGCACCGCTGACATTTCCACCGTTTTTGTCGCGCCATATGCCCGCCTCCGGATTCACGGTTATGAGAAGCGACTGGACTCGGGACGCCCTCTACATGAATATCAACTACGGCAAATGGAGTGGCTCTCATACGCATAGTGACATGCTCGACTTTGAGATATACGCGTACGGAAAGGCTCTGGCCGTCGATGCAGGACTTGGCTTGACGTATGATGACCCTCTCTATATCCCGTGGTACAAATCCTCGCGGGCGCACAACATGGTCACAGTCAATGATCGGAACATGGAGCGCGAGTTCATTGAAGGGGAGAGTATCAAGTGGAGTTCAAGTCCATTGCTCGAGTATTTCTCGGGAGAACACCGCGGATATGAAACCCTGGGAGTGCGTCATCGCCGCCAGGTTCTTTTTGTGAACCACCGCTACTGGCTCATCCTCGACGATGTGAAGTGTGAGAAGGGGGGAGACACACTCTCGTGGTACTTCCACACTCCGACAACCCTTGTGCGTCATGGGCGGGAGTATCATAGCACCAGTCAACCGGGCATGTTTGTTTGTCCACTCACAGGCGGAGAGAGTCCGCGTACCGGCACCTCGATGGCCTCCAGCACAAGTGACCTCACGCCGGGAAAGACCGAGCAGATCAATTGGATTGCATTCGACCAGATCTCAAAAGCCGCCGGCACGATGCAGTACAACGTTCTTCTGTTTCCCTACCGCGACCAGCGCACTCTGGTTGAGCATGCTGCAATATCGGAGACGCACTTTCGAATCAAGTCGCCTGAGGGAGTCGATGATTTGTATGTTTCATCCGGGTTGACCAGAGACGGAGAGATTGAGACGGATGCGCCGGTGCTGCTCCTTCATCGTGAAGGAAATCAGACTGTCCGCTATAGCCTTGTCGATGGGACGTACCTGCGAGTTCGCGGAAAGCAGGTTTGGAGTTCAACAACGCGCGTTGCTGCAGAAGGATTTGTGCCGAACTAACATGCGCGTGAGGTGCCACGCACCTCACGGTAGAAGTCCGACTTCTTCCGGATTTCGCCGGGTAGAAGTCGGACTTCTCAACGGGGTGCGTGGCACCTTGCTAGAGTCCTGTGAGTTGTGCGCTCACCTCCCACATTCTTTTGCGGAGGGCGATGTCATGTGTGATCGGTGACGAGGGGGTTTCCTGCTTCTCTTGAAAGTACTTTCCGGTCACTCCGTCGGTCTCAGGAGAAGTTGCGAGGTAGATGAGTGTTTCCGCTCCGTCCGACGTGTTCGCACCGGTGATGTTGAAGCCCGCGCGAAGAAGTTTCGTCCCGATAACGCCCGGGTGGAGACAATTTGACGTGATGCCGGTTCCCGCAAGCAACTCTCCAAGTTCGTAGGTAAACAGCACGTTCGCGAGCTTCGAAAGCGCGTACGAGCTGTACCCCCCAAAGTTTTTTTCTGCCTGAAGATTCTCAAAATCCAGCTTTCCCCGCGTATGAGCCACGGAGCTGACGGTGATGATTCGTGCCGGTGCGCTTTTCTTCAGGAGGTCCAGCAGGAGATTCGTCAGAAGGAACGGGGCGAGATGGTTGACAGCGAACGTCGTTTCCAACCCATCCACCGTCAGCCGTCGTTCGTTCATGAAGACACCCGCATTGTTGATCAGGACATGAAGAGCGCTGCAGTGGTTCGTGATATCCGCGGCAAGCTGGCGAACCTGCTGCCGCGAGGAAAGATCCGCGATGAACAGATCAACCTTGGGATTTCCCGTTGCAGTGCGGATTTCCTCGACGACGTTTCTGCCGCGCGCGGCATCACGGCCGTGAACAAGGACCGTCGCGCCCAGGGCGGCAAGCTCAAGCGCTGCCTGCCTGCCAATGCCATCAGTGGATCCGGTAATGAGAACAACTTTGTCCGTCATGGGGCATATTCTTTCTTCCGCAAGAAAAGAGAGCTTTTCATAGAGCTATTCTGGCACAAGGAGATCGCGCAAGAGGAGGTGACATCCGCCCGAAAGGCCTGGCACTTTGAGGATTAATATACTGGAGGGTGACTGAAACAGCAAGGGGCAACACAAGCCCGGGGAATTGCCCGCGCCAGATGTTGCCCCTGCGATATCGTTTGTGTATCCGGATCAGTTGTTGCGTGGGCGCTGCATCCGCTGTGGTTGCGCCTTCAAAATTTCTTCGTACTTCGTCGCCTGCTCCTTTGTCAACAGAGCCATAACATCCTTGGTGACCTTCTCCCGGATTTCCGTCATGGCGCTTCGCATTGCATCCATGTCGCCTTGAAGCTCGGTTCTCTTGTCTGCCATGACCTTCTGAGACTTTTCGTAGATCGCCGCGATCTTAGCTACGGTCGCCGAATCAAGCGAGAGTTGTTTTCCGAGCGTGTCAGCACGCTGTTTCGGCGACATCATCTGCCTACCCTGTGGTTGAGCTAAGGCAACCTGCAGCAAGCCGGCGACAAGGACCATCGCGGTGAGAATGAGGAGGCGGTGTGTAAGTGATTTCATAAGTGTGCTCCGTGATGATGAATGATGGAAATTGTGAATTGAGTGTGTGAATTCACTTGGAAAAAAATATTCCTCGTATTTGCTCGCATAGTCGGGAGAGTGGCCTTTTCTAATTCGGGACTGTGAGGTGCACGATGAGCCAGTGTTTGAGCGGCTCTGGTGCGTCGCTCCCCATCCCGCCGGGACTCTGTCCGCCGCCGCGCCCACCCCTACCACCACCAGATCCACCTGCTGGTCGGCTTGATCCGCTAAGCTGAGCCC
>QYQB01000002.1 GCA_007280275.1 bacterium
AATCAGAAGTTGGCCCGCGCGACGAAGGCAAAATACTTCGGTCATTTTCCCCTGCAGCAATTCATCGAGCTCGTGGACCAGTGCGACCTCGTGGTCACCGGCGTTACCATGGCAATGCATATCACGATCGGGTTGGGGAAGAAGATCGTCCTATTCAACAACATCTTTAATAAGCATGAGTTCGAGCTCTACGGCCTCGGGTCAATCGTCGAACCTGACAAGCCATGTCGCTGCTATTATCAACCATCCTGCACGAATGCTCAATACCGATGCATGGAGCATATGCAAGTCAAGAGCGTCGTTGATGCGTGCGAACGGCTTCTCCGATCGTAACCCGAACGTGTTGCCGACTGGAGCGGACCTTTGACGACCTGCCCTTTGTGCCAACAAGCCGTTACCCGCGATTTCCCGATCACCTACGAGTTCAACAACAAACAATACCAGGCAAAACAGTGCTCACGTTGCACTTTTGTCTTTCTTGATCCCCGGTTGACTGCGGATGAACTCAAGCTGCTTTATAGCGACCAGTACTTCTTGCATGACGGTGCGGACTCTGGCGCGCATTCGGCGTCAGACTACGAAACCGCGGCGATCAGAGGATCGGTCAAGTTTCCCGAGATTCTTGGATGGATCCGGCGGTTCATACCGTCGGGAGATTTCTTTGAGATTGGGTGCGGGATGGGATACTTTCTGGAGTATGCCCGGAAGCAGGGATATACTGTCAGCGGCATCGAATATGCAGAACTCGGAGTTCGAACCTGTCGGGAGAAATTCGGATTGGATGTTCGGCGCGGCTCCGTTGAGGAACTCGCCCCAGAACCGGGCAGGTACGACGTCATCTTTATGGGGGACGTTCTGGAGCATCTGATCCAACCGCTGGAGATGTTGACGAAAGCGCACTCGATGGTGAAAGCATCCGGAGTCGTTGCACTTGAGGTGCCGTCGATGTTCAATAGCCTGACCGGACGTTGTGCGACCGCCGGCATGCGACTGCTCGGGATGAAAAAGAAAATGACGCTCCCCCCCTACCACGTCAATGAGTTCACACCGAAGACACTGCGCGCAATCATTGAACGCGCGGGCTTCAGAGAAGCCCTCATCATCCAGCGCATCAAACCCCCTTCAGCGATCACGCTTCGGGGAAGTGGATTCGAGAAAGCGGTGAAGAAGATTCTGCATTATCCAAATTACGGACTGACAAAGTCTCTCGGCGTATTCGGCGACCGCCTACTCGGGATAGGCATCAAGTGAGATTCTATGGCCAAACAACCTAGACTGCAGAACATACCACAGACATCGCTGTTCCCTTTTTTTCCCGACTCTGTGAACAGCCGCTACGCGGGGCTCGTTCTCGCAGGCATCTATTTCATCCTGATGCTCTTTGTGAGCCTCAAGTACCACGTCGTTGGCGATTACAACGTTGAGACGGATTTCTACTGGAGTTATGTCCCTCAGGCCAGGCACATCCTCGAAGGTGCAGTTCCCATTGAAGACTTCCATGGACCGGCCTATCCGATGGTCCTTGCGCTCATTTCGATTTTCACGCGAGACCTGTTCCATGCCGGGGTCGTCCTTTCGACATTCGCTGCCGCCATCTCCCTGTTTCTGATTTTCGAACTGCTGAAGAAACTCTTCCGTTCGGACATCGCTCTTCTCGGCACACTCCTCGTCGCCGCCAACACGACATTTATCCGGTACTCATACACAGCTGGCACCGACATGCTCTTCGTTGCACTCATCATGGCCTCGACGTTTTTTGTACTCCGTGATGAACACATGCGATGGTCCAACATCGCGTTCGCCGCTCTTTTTGCAGCGATCGGTTATCTTACGAGGTACAACGGCCTCTCCGCTGCGGTGGGAATTCCGCTGGCGGTTATCGTCGCGAACCCGTTCCAGCAAAATCTCAAAGACCGCGTCAAAACCTCCGGTGTTTTCCTTGCCCTGTTCCTTGTTGCGATTTCTCCCTGGGGAATCTACTGCCTGGTTCAGAAAGGGAGTTTCTTCTACAACAAAAACTATCTCAACATTGCGTATGAGATGTTTGCGAAGGGGAAGATTGGTTGGGATCAGTATTGGTACGGTGAGGCTCAGAAGTTCACTTCGCTTGCACAGGTGCTCTTTGCGGACCCCGGCCTCTTCGTCAAGTCACTGGTGAAGAACCTGATCGATCACGGCATAAGCGATCTCAATCTCCTCGTCGGCTGGCACGTGGGTGTCTTCTCGCTGCTGGGCATTGCTGCATTCATCAAGTATCGTCCAGAGCGGCGGGTATTGAGTTACTTTTTGATCAGCGCTGCGTTCTTTGGTGTGCTGCTGCTGGTGTTCTATGGCGAGCGCTTTTCCATGATCCTCCTCCCCGTCTACAGTGTGCTCGCACTAAAAACTCTGAGCATGCCCTCCCTTGCACCGTATCGCTTCTGGAAGAAGATGCACATCGGGGGCATCGTCGCACTCATCCTGATCATGTGGACCGGTTACAGCTCTCTGAAGTCCAACGGGGAGAACATCGACTCCGGTCCCCGGGAGGTCCTGACCTTCGGCGATTGGTTCCATCAGAACTTCGGTGACTCGGAACGCGGGAAGGTTGTCATTGCGCGCAAGCCGCACATCGCCTATTATCTCGATATGAAACTGGAGATGTTCCCCTATGTCGAGAGCTACGATCAGCTTGTTGCCGAGATGCGCAGGTCCAAAGCATCGTATCTGTATTTTAGCCTCATGGAGGCGGGCATGCGACAGCAGTTTCAGTACTTGCTGAATCCTCGCTCCGCGCCAAAGGAATTGCGTCCTCTGACGTACACAACAAATCCGCCGGCAGTCCTCTACAAAGTTGAGCTGGGAGCGACGCAGTGAACATCGTCATTGTCGGAACGGCATACCCTTTGCGCGGTGGCATTGCACACTTCAACGCGCTGCTCTACAAACATTTGTCCAAACAGCATCATGTGGACATTGTGACTTTTTCACGGCAATATCCAACCATCCTGTTTCCGGGTAAAACACAGGACGAGAAGGGCGGTCAAGAGGGGGCCGTGCCGAGCGAACAGTTGATCGACTCGATCAATCCGCTTACCTGGATTACGGCTGCAAATGCAATTGCACGCAAGAAGCCGGACTTGCTCATTTTCAAGTACTGGATGCCGTTCTTTGGTCCATGCTTTGGCACGATTGCGCGTCTCGTACGCCGGAAGACAGGCGCGAAGGTGCTCTTCATTTGCGACAATATCATACCGCACGAGAAGCGTCCCGGTGACATGGCTTTTACCCGCTATGCATTCAACGCCGTCGATGCTTTCATTGTCCAGTCGGCATCGGTCGAAAGAGATTTGAACGCGTTTTTGCCTGGATCGCGGTATGCCCTCGTACCTCATCCCGTCTATGAGATTTTCGGAAACGGTTTGCCGAAAGCTGAGGCGCGCGCAAAGCTAGGCATCAGAGACGAACGCGCGATTCTCTTCTTCGGCTATGTGCGCCGCTACAAAGGACTTCACACCCTCCTGGATGCGATGCCTTCAATTCTGAAACTAATGAAAGTGAAATTACTGGTCGTCGGTGAGTTCTATGATGATGAACAGAAATACCGTCATCAGATCGTAGAGAACAATCTCCAGAATGACGTGGTTGTCCATTCGGACTATGTCCCGAACGAAGAGGTCAGCCTTTACTTCTCAGCGGCAGATGTCGTTGTCCTGCCATATGTCTCTGCAACACAGAGCGGCATTGTCCAGATTGCCTATCAGTTCGACAAGCCGGTGATTGCGACAGACGTTGGCGGTCTCGCGGAGGTTGTGTTGAACAATCGGACGGGATTCATTGTCAGACCCGAGGCACCTCAGGAAGTTGCAGACGCGGTCGTCCGGTTTTATGAGGGCAATCGCGAGGAAGAATTCGTCAACAACGTCCGCGAAGAGAAGAAGAAGTACAGCTGGGAAAATCTGATTCATGCGATTGAGAAGTTGACGCGGGGAAATTAGCTAGGCTTGGTCGCGATAAAACCTGTTGATCCCGCCGCCTTTGTCATTCCCGAACACTTCTATCGGGAATCCAGACACGAACAATAGAGACGACTGAACACTCTAGCCCATGGTCTGGATTCCCGCTTACAACATGCGGGAATGACATTGGTAAGAGGACTGGCATTTTTTAGAAGACTACTCTTAGTCAATTCCCTACAAGGTTTATACAACACAGGTACAAACGCGCGTGAAATACGACCCCATCAAAAAAATCTTTGGCGACATCGTTCGTGAGAGTGTTTTCCTCCGAAAGCTCTTCTACAAACTGCTCGGTTTGATGTTTCTGCGCGAGTGGCATGTGAAGCGCGAGCTGCGGCTGCTGCTCGGCGGCGAGAAAGCGCCGAAACAGATCTATGACGCGGGGTGCGGATTCGGACAGTACTCATACTATTGCGCGTCGCGTTTCCCGCATTCGGCCATTTACGCAGTCGACATCAAGTTAGAACAGGTTGAAGACTGCACGCGCTTTTTCCGAAATGCCGGCTTGACGAACGCAACGTTTGCGATCGAAGACCTGACTCAGATCAAGCACGAGAACAAATTCGATCTGGCAATCTCTGTGGATGTGATGGAGCATATCCCTGACGACGTCGGAGTCTTCAGAAACCTGCACCGGAGTCTTCGCCCCGGCGGCAAGCTGCTCGTGAACACACCATCCGATCTCGGTGGATCTGACGCGCATGGACCCGAAGACGAGAGTTTCATCGAGGAGCACGCCCGCAACGGTTACGGTATTGAGGAGATGCGGACGAAGTTGACGTCGGCCGGGTTCAACGTGGATAAAATCAAGTTCGCCTACGGCCCGTGGGGATCCATCGCATGGCGGCTTGGCATCAAATACCCCATGCTCTTGCTCAACACGAACAAGATATTCTTCGTCCTTCTTCCCTTCTACTATCTCCTTACCCTTCCTTTTACACTCCTTCTTATGTATCTTGACTATGTTGGCACCAATAAGGCAGGAACTGGCCTCATTGTCATCGCCACGAAGACCTAGCCAGCGCTCAGATAATTATCACGATAAGACGCCCCGACAAAGAACATCGGGGTAAACAAAGATCGCAAACTAGATTTTGTGAATTTGTGTTCGAGCAATTTAAACCTCTGCGGCTTGGCGTCTTTGCGTGACTTCTTCCCAGGTAGTCTGGGCTGAAAGCCTCGTTGCTTCGCCTGAGTAACGCTTAACCTGCGATAGACTGTGAAAAAGGTTCTGATTGTCACATACTACTTCCCCCCGTCAGGTGGACCCGGCGTTCAGCGCGTACTGAAATTCGTCAAGTACCTGCCGGAATTCGGCTGGCAGCCTGTCGTGCTCACAGTCCAGGATGGTGATTACCCGGCACGCGACGAGTCGCTGCTCGCTGAGATCCCCCAACACACTATCGTACACCGGACGAAGATCTTCGAGCCGTACCGCCTCTACCGCACGCTAACCGGAAAACCGCCGAACGCTCCGGTTGATGTGGAGAATATTCCGCAGGGGGGAAGACATGGGGGGTCTGCAATGGAGTCCCTAGCTGAGTTTGTCCGCTCGACGTTCTTCATTCCGGATGCACGCATCGGCTGGTACCCGTACGCGGTCCCCGAAGGGCTCAAGATCATCAAAGAGCAGAACATCGATGCGATCTATTCTTCATCGCCACCGTACACCACGTCTGTTATTGCGCGGAAGCTTCACCGGGCTACAGGAGTGCCATGGGTCGCGGGATTTCGAGACCCATGGACGGGTTTCCTGTCCACACCCGATCGTTGGTTTCTCCCGCGCGCCATCGATGAGCATCTCGAGCGAGCTGTCTTCAACGATGCAAATGCGGTCGAAGCTGCATGGCGCGGCATCCTGATAGACGTCATCGCAAAAGAGCCGAATGTCGACCAGAAGAAATTGTTCCATCTCCCGAATGGCTTCGACCGGGAAGACTATCCGGTCCTCGATGCACAGGCGAACGAGCGCTTCACCGTCACGTACACAGGTTCGATGTACGGCAAGCGGAATCCCAGGACATTTCTGCGGGCAGTCGAGGGTTTGGTAGACGAGGGGAAGGTCGACCCAAAAAGAATCGCCCTGAGATTCATCGGGCGTTTCGGATCTGAAGTGCGCGAGATGTTACAGGGCTCCAGCGTCCACGACTCGATCGAAGTGGTTTCGTATCTTCCGCACAGCAAGAGCGTCGAAGCACTGCTTCATTCCGATGCGCTGCTTCTGATCGTAGACGAGGCGGCAGGGAGCGATGAAATTGTTCCGGGAAAGGTGTTCGAGTATATCGGCGCTCAGCGGCCCATCATCGCGCTTGCTCCGGAGGGGGCTATTACGGCCCTGATGCGCGAGACGCGCTCGGGCCTCGTGGCTCCGAATCAGGACATTCCCGCGATTCAGGCCGCATTCATTGAATGTTATGACAATTTTCTCTATCATAAGCGAAAATTCGAACAGGATCGGGAGGCAGTGAAGCGTTATGATCGGAGAGAAATCACTCGCCAGTTAGCGGCGCTTCTCGATGCTCTCAACCCCCAGCACTAACCCACCCCCAATTATCCCATGAGCAAATCACATAAAGAACGAACCGGCGGTCGTCAGACTGCCGGCGAAACGCCGCTGATTCCCGAGCGCTATCAGCATCTCCTCGCCATCGCGCTCCTGTTTCTCAGCCTCATCGTGTTCTTCAATCAGCTGATTTTCAGCGGGAAGATGTTCACAGAAGCTGACATCCTGGCGAGCCGCAGTTTTGACACCTTTTTGACCGATGCCAAACAGGAGGGGGTCTTCCCCCTCTGGAATCCCTACATCTTCTGCGGAATGCCCTCGTATGGGAGCCTCACCGTGGGCGGTGACCGCTTCTTTGACATTTCGGCCCAGGTACTTACCAGAACCTCGACAGTCTTCAGTTATGTCATCCTGAACCCGGCCGAAGGATGGGTCCTCTTCTTCTATTTTGTCTTTGCGTGTGGCATTTATCTTTTCACATATCAGAAGGTGAAGAGCAAGTTTCCCGCCTTCATCGCCGCTTTTTCGGCCACGTTTTCGATGTATATCATCATCTGGGTCATGTCGGGGCACAACACGAAAATTGCCGTCATTGCGTTCTTCCCGTATATTTTCTATGTCGTCGAGCGATTACGGGAAAAGTTCAGCTGGCTTCTGGCGATTCTTCTTGTGTTGCTTCTCCATTTCTCCTACATGCCGAGTCACGTCCAGATGATCTTCTACATGTACCTGACGCTCGGCGTGTACTTCCTCTTTTTCCTGATCCGATCTCTTCTCAAGAAAAAAGACCCTCATTCCGGGTCAGAGGAGGCGCCAGCATGGAAAGGCATCGTGAGAGCAGGTGTTATCCTGGTCGTCGCGAGCGCGATGGCATTCGCCATGGACTCGGACAAGTACCTTTCCGTTTTGGAGTACAACCCATACTCCATGCGGGGTTCGAACGCCATCGTCTCCACGAAACAGCCGGGAGATACCAAGACCGTTCAGGGTGGTCTCGATTATGACTATGCGACAAGCTGGTCCTTTGCTCCCGGCGAGGTCCTGACGTGGGTGATCCCGTCGTGGTACGGCTTTGGGCAGGTAAATTACAAGGGCTTCTTCACCGGCAATCAAGAGGCGTCGGTCAATTTCTACTGGGGACCACAGCCATTTACCCATGCACCTCAGTACATGGGATTGATCGTTCTGATCCTTGCAATTGTGGGATTTGTAAGGAACAGGAAAGACCCGTTCGTTCAATTCCTTGGGCTCATGATCGTTATCTCGCTCCTGATCTCTTTCGGGAGAGAATTCCCTCTGTTGTACGATCTGATGTACAGGTACTTCCCGATGTTCAACAAGTTCCGCATCCCATCGATGATTCTGGTCCTGATCCAGATCTTCGTTCCCATCCTTGCAGCCTATGGAATCGCATCGTTCTTGCGCGAGCAAGATCAGATCCAGGGCGCGGAGCTTCAAAAGAGGAAGAAGTCAATTCTCGTTTGGTTTGGTGCGGCGGCCGGGATACTCCTCATGGTGGTGTTGACGTTCGAGAGTCTCTTGCCGCGCCAGGCAATCCAGAATCTTTTCTCCGCGTTCGCGAACTACTCTTTGCCGCGTGACCGGGTGGTCGAGCAGGTATTCCGACAGATACCTCCGCAGGCAAGCAGAGAGATCATTTCACAACTCTCGTCGATGGTCGCGAGCGACATCTATGTTGCTGTGGGATTGCTGCTCGTGACGTGTGCAGCTCTATACACCTTTATTCAGCGGAAGATGAAACTCACCACGTTCGCAGCCATCCTCACGCTCGTGATCGCCACAGATCTCTGGCGAGTGGCCGCGAAGCCGATGGAACCTCACGACAAGTCCGTGCAGAAGCAGGTGTTTGCGGCTCCTGAGTATATCAAGTATGTGCAGAGGGACACGTCGCTCTTTCGAGTGCTCGAGTTCAAGGACGGGCGCCCACCGTACAACAACATGCTTGCTTTCTGGCGCATCCAAAGCGCCTACGGCTACCAGGGAGCCAAGATGCGCGCCTATCAGGATATGGACGACGTCATCGGCATGGGCAATCCTCTCCTCTGGGGCCTGATGAATGTAAAGTACATCATCACCAATACTCCGGACTCCAGCGCGGCGCTTGGTTTGGTATACAATGGCCGCGACATGAAGGTCTACGGCAACCGCTTTATGCTTCCCCGGGCGTTCTTCGTCAATCGGTACGAAGTGACTGACGGCCTCACGATTCTCAACAAGATCAAAGACATGTCCTTCAATCCCCGCGATGTTGCGTTCTTCATGGAGGACCCGAAGATTTCTGTCGAGCCTCCTCACCCGTCGGCCGGTGCGGAGATCGTGCGGTACGGTATTCAGGATCTGGAAATAAAGACAACAACGACGGGCAACAACCTGCTCTTCCTGAGCGAGACATACTACCCCGTCGGCTGGAAAGCATTTATAGACGGGAAGGAGATTCCCATCTACCGGGCAAACTATTTGTTCAGGGCTGTTGTGGTTCCGCCAGGAGTCCATAAGCTCGAAATGAAATTTGAACCCAAGGGATTCTACTTTGGAAAGAATCTGAGTCTCGCCGCAAATATTGTCATTCTGGGTGGATTGGGATTTTTTGGCTTCGATTATTGGCGGAAGAAACGAATACCAAAACCGGCTGATGAACAGCTCAGAGCGTAGCGATCTTCCCGCCAACCTTGAGGCGTAGCAATGTGCGGCATTTGTGGCGTTTACAATTACGGTAACTCGAACCAATCGTTCGATGAAGCCCTGCTCATCAGGATGAGCGATACCATCAAGCATCGCGGTCCTGATGATTCGGGCTCCTTTGTCTCCCCCGATCACCGCGTAGGGTTCGGTTTTCGGCGCCTCTCCATCGTCGACCTTTCGCCCGCCGGCCATCAGCCGATGTTCTCGCCGGACAAGTCCGTGAGCATCATCTTTAACGGCGAGATCTACAACCATCTTGTCCTCCGAAAAGAACTTGAAGCGAAGGGATACACGTACCGTTCTCGCTCAGACACCGAGACCATCCTTTACGCGTATCAGGAGTACGGCCTGAACTTCGTCCACAAGTTGCTCGGGATGTTTGCCCTGGCATTGTGGGATGAGAGGAAAAAGATTCTTGTGCTTGTACGCGATCGCATCGGCATAAAGCCGCTGTACTACACGGTGGCCGGGGGTCAGTTCATCTTCGGCTCTGAAATCAAAGCGATTTTGCAGCATCCCTCCGTTTCCCGTGAGCTGGATCCCCGGGCGATGGATGCGTATCTGACATTTCTCATCAGTCCGGCGCCATCGACACTGTTCAAGAATATCCGGAAGCTCGAACCGGGTCACTTGATGGTTGTCGGACAGGACGGTATCCTTCGGAACGAGCAGTACTGGGATCCCGTACCCATCGGCGAGCAGCCATCGATCGATATCGACGGGACTCCGATTCCGCACTCCAGCCTGGTTCAAGACTCCGCCGGAATGACGGAGGAATCCTGCGTCAGCACGATACGCTCCTTGCTCAGGCAGTCCATCAAAGACAGAATGATGAGCGATGTGCCGTTCGGTGTCTTCCTCAGCGGCGGCATCGATTCAAGCACGAACGTCGCCTTGATGGCAGAGCTGATGGACCGGCCGGTCGATACGTTTTCCGTGGGAATCAGGGACCTGGAAAAATACAACGAGCTCGGTTATGCACGACAGATCGCCAGCCAGTTCAAGACGAATCACCACGAAGTGATCATCGATCACAAGATGGCGTTCGATTTTCTCCCGAAACTCATCTATCATCAGGATGAGCCGCTGGCTGATCCGGTCTGTATTCCGCTCTATTTCGTCTCCAAGCTGGCCCGGGACAACGGGACGATCGTCGTTCAGGTCGGCGAAGGAAGCGACGAGCAATTCGCCGGCTATCAATCGATGCTCCGCGAACTACGGTTCTACAACACGGCGTGGAAGGCTTACCGGGCACTCCCCGGCTTTGCGAAGTCGTTCATCTATGGAGCAGCGGCGCTGTTTCTGGAAAGGAAACAGGAATACCTGGCGCTCGATTACATCCGCAAGGGTTTGAAGGGTGAAGAATTGTTTTGGGGTGGGGCGATCAATTTCACGGAAACGCACAAGCGTCTTTTGCTTGACGGCCAGCGGAAGACCGATCAGCAGTTCCTCCACGCGCTTGCGAAGAGTTGGCATGATGAACTCCTTCGGCGGGATCCCGGCGCAGATTATCTGAAACGAATGATCTATCTCGAGTTCAAGAACCGGCTCCCGGAGCTTCTCCTGATGCGGGTGGACAAGGTCTCCATGGCCACCTCAATCGAAGCTCGTGTCCCGTTCCTTGACCATCGTTTGGTGGAGTATTCGATGACGATTCCACAGGAATTCAAGATCAGGAACGGCGAACCCAAGTACATTCTGAAGAAGGCCGTCGAGGGAATCGTTCCGAACAACATCATCTACCGCAAGAAACAGGGATTCGCGGCTCCGGTGAACGAGTGGCTGCGGAATGAATGGTCGTCCTACGCTGAGAATACGATTCTGGAATCCGCCCTTGTGAAGCAGGGGATTTTGCAGTATGGTTTCATAAAACAGATGATCGAAAGCCATCGGCAGCGGAAAATCGATGCAGGCCAGAACATCTGGAACCTCCTGAA
>QYQB01000213.1 GCA_007280275.1 bacterium
ACAACTTTCTCATTCAGCAAATCAACAATTCTCATTCGTTACTCCTAAGTACCTGAGACACTCGTTATCAAGACTTCTATCCATGCATCCATACGTGCAGCTTCACCTCGTATTCATTGGCCATTTGTAGGGAGATTGCCCCGTCCGCTGATTCGGCGTTGATGTGAAACATGGGGCGGGTGCGGTCTGGGATCAGAAGAACTGAGGTGAGGCGATCACCGGGTCGCGGGAAAACTTTCACACCGTCGATCAGCTCGCGAGGCAGTCGTTCGGTATCTTTCATAAGATGGCGCATCACCTGGCCCTTGAGATTCCAGGCGCACGCCATGCTGCGTTTGACCATATGGAGTCGGGGGGTTCCGCCATCGAGCTCTCCCAAACGCTTCTTCGAGAGAGCGAGACACTCCAGGAGCTTCGACACGGAGTACATACCGTCGGAAGCGAATAGAAACTCATTGAAAATGAACCCGCCCTTGGTTCCTCCGACGAACCTGATCTGCTTGTTCGATGCTGCTTCCATCAAGGCGAGATGGCTGTCCCGCGTCCTGATGACGGTGAGCCCGAATTCTTCGGCAAGCATATCAACCTCGGCGGAAGCGGAGATGGGCACGGCAATCCGCTTGATGTCCGGATGAGCAATCACAACGAGTTTGGTCATCAGCGTCAGAAGCCGGTCGTTCTCAATTGCGTGACCACGCTCGTCGACGACGACCATCCTCTCCGCACCGGGATCGAGCATGCAGCCGAAATCGTACTGCAGCGACGTCACAACGTGTGAGAGGTCCTTGATGGCTTTCTCGGTCAATTCTCTCGTGCGCGTCAGCTTCTGGCTGTCAAGGTAGGCGTTCAGTGAGACGGCCTGAACGTTGAGATTCCCGAGGATGTTGGGGAAAATGGTCGAAGCGATTCCGTTCGAATAGTCGATGACCAGTTTTATTCCGCCTGATCGGATCGCTTGCACGTTCAGCGCTGCGTACCCACGTTCGATGTAGCTCTCGGTTGAGCGCTCGGGGAACCTGATCATGCCGACTGCATCATGGCTTGAACGAGTGAAGTCTTCGCCGAAAAAGAGCCGCTCGACGGATTTGGATTTCCCGCTTGGGAGGTCTTTCCCGTCTGCATCGAAGAAAATAATGTCTGTGAGATTCTTGTCGTGCGGCGACTTCCTGGCGTGTATCCCGCCTCGTTCGGTACCGCTCCGGAGCTCGTGACGTACGATCGGTATCGATGTTGCCCGGAGATCGGCGCAATGAACGCCCGAAGACATCAGGCCGGTCATGAATGCGCGGTTAATCATCCGTGAAACGTTGTCAGAATCGCGGCTTGTGACGACTGTGGACCCGGAGCCTACGAAGGCTCCGAAGGCGGCTCCAAGCTTGGCGGCAAATTCCGGGTTCATTTCTACGTTCGAGACGCCGCTGACCCGGGCTTCATGGAAAAGGTCTCGAAGCCAACGATCCTCCCAGACCAGGCTTCTTGTGACGACGGACCCCTCTTCGACTACCTTTTCGGGCCACATCTTGATATTGGCCGACAGTCGACTGCGTTTTCCAATCAAGCACTGGTCGCTCACGAAGACGTTTTCAGAAACAACCACGTCGTCTCCGATTGTGCAGCCGGAGCCAATGACGTCAGTCGACATCTCAACATTCGTTCCGATTTTGGTGCCATTCCAGATGACGCAATTGCGGATGACACTTCCCGGTTGGATCTCGCAATCATCCCCTATCACCGAATTCGCAATCGTGACATCGCTATGGATATGAGTGTTCTTCCCAACGATGACAACCCCCGAGAGACTCTTTGGGTCTGCATCGATACGACTGTTTGACCCGATATGCAGGTTTCCGCGTTTTTCACCCGGTATCGTTGCTTTCACAAGGCCACGAAGTGCATCAGAATGGGCGTCTTGATACTCGTTCAGATTTCCGACATCCTTCCAGTACCCCTCGGCGATGTAGCCGTAGAGTCCCATATCCTGTTCAAGGAGGATGGGAAAGAGGCTCTTGCTGAAATCGAACTCCTCTTTAGGGGGGATAAGGTCAAGCACCTCTGGTTCGAGAATGTAGATTCCGGTGTTGATCGTATCGCTGAATACTTCTCCCCAGGAGGGTTTTTCAAGAAAGCGAGATATCTTCCCGTCATCATGGGTCAGAACGACCCCGTATTGCAAGGGGTTTGAGGCGTGGGTAAGGATGATTGTCGCCTTCGCCTTTTTCTTCTCGTGGAATTGAACAGCGGCTGAAAGGTCGAAGTCTGTGAACACGTCACCGCTGATGATGAGAAAGCGCTGGTCGAGAAAGCTCCTCGCGTTTCGGACACTCCCGGCTGTCCCGAAGTCTGCCTCCGCTCTCAAATACTGCATCGAAACGCCAAATCGATGCCCATCATCAAAATGTTTCGAGATCACGTCCGGCTGATAATACAGGGTCGCGATCAAATCCGTAATACCATGGAGTTTCAGCAGTTCGACGATATGCTCCATCATCGGTCTGTTGAGCATCGGAACCATGGGCTTTGGGATGTTGCAGGTAAGCGGCCTGAGGCGGGTTCCAAACCCACCCGCCATGATCACAGCTTTCATTGGAATGTGGTCTTGGAGTGGTTACGCGTGCGACAATTAGTAATCTAAAAGCTATTGAAAAAAAGCTTCTACTGCAAGGCGATTGTCGATTTGCGCGTTCAAAACCAATTGATGAAAAACTAAGAGACGAGATGAGAGACGGTTTGGCTGGTTCACCTCATTTTTCACCTTGACTTTGTTGGGCTAAATGGTTAAATTTAGCGTAATTTAAGGGCCAGATTCATATTTCTTACTTATTAAGACTGACGCCCGGATGTCAAAGACAAGTCGTTTCTGGACTAGCGGATTATTGTTTAGACAGGAACTAGTTGTCTTATCGGGCGTAATTTTGTTTTTGATTGGACTGTTGTTCGTCTCACCATTATTGAGGATCGTGGCGTTTTTGCTCTCAGGATCTCTCTTTGCGTACGTCATCGTTTCACGATGGCGACCGCGTCCAAAGGAGCAATCGGTGGGTGACGGATACAAGACTTCGGTCACTTTACAGGAGCAAGAAGCCGAAATGAAAAAACTCGTCTTCGACGATTTTCAACCGACTGACCGAAAATACAGAGTGGAGAGTGTGGAGGATCCTACGAACAAATCGACAGCGATGGCAGCGAGACGTGGCCAGATCGCAGCAGTTGCTGAATACGAGTTTCAGCCTTCCGATTTCTTCGATGTGAACGAAGACGTTTTCGTGCGAGAAGGGGGGCCGAAGTCGGAGTTTGGATTCCTGATGAAGAAAGTCCTCACCGTAGTGAAGGAAGTGCACTTTGCCCATTCGGTGGCTTTTTTCTGGGTAAACAAGGATAAAAACCAGGCAGTTCTGGAGAGTTTTGTATCAGATAGCGACAAGTTCATGACGCATCGGCGTCGGGAGCTTGGAAGCGACGTCATCAGTCAGGTTGCTCTGAGCGGGCAGCCCAGGATCCTGAACCAGGTCAATGCCGCAGGACAGCTCGAAATGCTTGGTTACTACGAGGCTGTTGAGCCCGTGAAGACCTTCGTGGCTGTTCCGATCTTCTACACGAAATCGGCTGCAATTCCTCATGAGCCAGTGGCTGTTCTTACCATTGACTGCATCGATGAAGACGCCTACGGTCCGGAGACACTCAGCTCTCTGGGTCAATTCACCAAGCTGATTTCTGCGCTGATCAGGAGTTACACAGACAAATATGACCTCCTCCTTGATTCGGAGGTTTTGCGTTCGATCTCCCGCATGCGGGAACAGTTGAAAATCGAGTTCAGTTTACACAACATCGTCCGTACTCTGGCAGAGGAAACGTCCAGATTGGTGGCGTGGGACTATGTGTCGATTGTTCTCTTTGACGAAAATCGAAAAACATGGGTCGTTCAATTTGTCTTGAATCGAATAAATGATGCTTATGTTACGGCCACGCAGGAAATCGACCCCCATCAGAGTCTCGTCGGCGGTGTGATTCAGTCTGGCGTTCCAAGGATCATCGATTCGATGGCTGGTATCGAACTGCCTCGGTTCTACAAAGCTGAGCGAGTCGATTCCAAGGGCGCGTGTATGATCCTGCCTATTGTATCGTCAAGCCGCTGCTATGGGGTTCTGGCCGTCGAAAGTAAGGACGCCAAGACGTACTCCGAGCCGGAAGTCAAGCTACTCGAGAAGCTGGTCGAGACCACGGCGGTGGGGCTCGAAATACTGAATCTGACGGATCTAGTCAACAACTACGTCCTCATGGATGAGACGACGGGCGTGGCCACGAGAAGTTACTTCGTAAGCAGGGTCCAGGAAGAAGTCCACCGGGCGAATGATTTTCGATCCGACTTGACGCTGGTGATGCTTTCGATTGACTCGATGAATGAGCACCTGCACCGGTATGGGAAAGAAGGATTTGATTTTGTTCTGCAGAATATCGGTCGGATGATAAAATCGTCCGTGCGGCCATATGATCTTGTAGGACGATACGATTTCAACCGGTTCGCGGCCCTGCTTGTAAGTACAGAAGCGAAAGAGGCGCACCTGTGGACTGAGAAATTGCGAAAAAACATCGCCAGCAACATCATCAACGTCGATCAAAAAAGCTTCTCCGTAACCGTGAGCATAGGAGTGTGTGGAGCTGTCAGTGAGACGAGCGACATCGAACTGTTAGAGAACGCCAGCCAAACGTTGAAGAAAGCGGTCGAGGCAGGCGGAAATGTTGTCCGGGTTTTCTAAATAACGAGAACATGGTGAGGAGATAAGTATGGCAAAACAGACAGATTTTGCGGAGAAGGCTAAAAAAGCTTCCCAGGAAAAAGGTGTCAAGTGTCCTAAGTGCGGGACGGTGAAGGTTCCAACCCTCTTTGTTCAGTCGATTCGTTCGGCGCACGGATCCTATCGGTTCAACCAATCGAGCGTTCAGATCTGCAAGTGTAACGAAAAACAAGTGCTAGCTTAACATTTGCTCTCATTCCTCGTATTCCTCAGTAGTCTGTTCCATCAGGGAACTTCAACGGTCGCGTTGGCCCGGGTCGTTTTGAGGGAACTGCTACCTTGAAACCAGGAAAGGTTGTTTTCATCGTTCTCGACGGCGTCGGTATCGGCGCTCTCCCTGACGCGCGTTTGTATGGCGACGAGGGGACAAACACCCTTGGCAACACAGCGAGAGCGATCGGAAGTCTCCGTCTTCCTCACTTACAGAAACTCGGGCTCGGAAAAATCGTCGATGCCCCCGGCGTGCCCCCAGTGGATATTGCCGATGGGTGTTTCGGAAAAATGGCGGAGCGCTCGGCTGGGAAGGACAGCACAATTGGGCACTGGGAGTTGACGGGTATTGTAACACAAAAAGCATTTCCTTTGTACCCGGACGGATTTCCGGAGGAGCTCCTTCAGAAATTCCTGGCATTGTCCAGGTGCGGTGGGTATTTGGGGAACAAGCCTGCCTCCGGGACTGAGATCATCGCTGAGTTGGGTGACGAGCACGTTCGGACCGGGCATCCAATTGTCTATACATCGGGCGATTCCGTTTTTCAGATCGCTGCTCATGAAGATGTTATTCCGCTCAGCCGACTTTACGAGATCTGTACGGTGACCCGGCGAGACGTGATGATCGGAGTCCATACTGTCGGCAGGATCATCGCCAGGCCGTTCGTAGGCTCGACCGGCTCGTACGTTCGCACCACGAACAGAAGAGATTTCGCTCTTGAGCCCCCGGCTGCCACGCTCCTGGACCTTCTGCATCAGGAGGGGATTGAGACAATCGGGGTGGGCAAGATCGACGACTTGTTTTGTGGCCGCGGGTTGAAGGAAACGATACACACGAAGAC
>QYQB01000019.1 GCA_007280275.1 bacterium
CCTCCTGTGTCGCGCGCACCAACTCCATGTCGTGAGTGCCCGCGACGAGCTTCGCACCGTTCCGCGTGTGCCCCAGCAGCGTCCTGGTCAGCTTGAAGAAGTTGGCATCCACATCGGATTTCTTCCTGAACGCAACGGATGGCGGCTCCTTGTAGGCGCCCTTCACAAACCTGATGGCCGGAAGATGAGGAAGGAGGTTTTCGAGATCCTCCTCAGTCCTGTAGAGATAGGACTGCAGACAAAGTCCCACATTTGAATAGGTCTTCCTGACCTTCTTGTACACATCGATGGTCCGGTCGACGTATTGGCTTTGCTCCATGTCAATCCAGACCATGTTGTTCAGCGCTTTAGCCTCAGCAACGATCGCCAGAAGGTTGTTGACGCACAGCTCCTCATTGAGATCGAGACCAAGATGAGTCAGCTTTACAGACACGTGGGTGTCCAGACCGCGTTTGTTGATCTGGCGAAGCATTTCGACGTAGTGCTCGACCTCGTGCCTTGCCTCACGTTCGTCGGTGACGTTTTCGCCGAGAAGCGTGAGGATCGTGTTGATTGACTGCCGCCTCAGTCGCTCTGCCGCAGCAAGCGCGTCGTCCAGTTGCTCGCCAGGCATGAATCGTGACACTGCCCGCCGAATGAACTTGTACTTCGGCAATGCCTGACGGAGCTTGCGGTTTTCAGAAATCCATAAGAGTGTATTACGTGCCAAGCCCATGAACATTCCTCCAGCGAACGCGGGTTACCGCTTCGGCCTACCTCGATATGGTGATTTCGGCTCCCCAACCCGGATCCTATTCTCCGATCTGACTTTGCAGGTGGCTCAAGAAGTTGCTTGATTGCTTCGAAGATTATTTGAAATCGCTGGTCGTACTCCTTCTCCATTTCGTCCAACTTCCGTGCGAGGTCTTTGTGCGTTTCAATCAGCTGACGAAGTGCTACAAACGTTCTCATTATCTGAATGTTTACCCGAACCGCCTGCTTGCTCTTCAGGACACTCGAAAGCATCGCAATTCCGAGTTCCGTGAAGGCATAAGGAAGCTTCCTTGTTCCTCCCCAACTTGATGTTCCAAAATGGAACTTCAAGTTTTCGAACTCGTCGCGTGTCAACTGAAACGAGAAATCGTTTGGGAAACGATCGAGATTGCGATGCACCGCCTTGTTGAGATCACGAGTTTCGACACCATAGAGTGCCGCAAGGTCCCTGTCAAGAATGATCTTCTGGCCTCTGATCAACAAGATAATACGCTCGATTCTCTCATTTGGAATAAGAGGCGCGTTCGCTCGTTTCACAGCATCACCCTTGATGCCAGGGGACATACGTCTCTCCCAATTCAAGTTATCGCAGGAACGCCTCGTGCAAGCCGCCGTCGATGCTAAGAATCTGACCGGTTGTTTTGGCGAGACGATTGCTCATGAGCAAGAAGACCGCCTCGGCCTGGTCTGCAGGAGTAACGGCCTGTTTCAAAAGCGTTCGCTCGGCGTAGAATTGGGCAAGACGCCCCCGCAACACATCATCACTATCCCCTTCCGAGTAGACGATCTTGTACTGCGCCAGTGAAGCGATGACCCTGTCGCGTGGGAACATCGAGCTTCCTTCAACGACGGTGGCCGGCGCAACCCCGTTGACCCGAATCAAAGGAGCCAGCTCAAGCGCCAGTTCCCTCACCAAATGATTTGCCGCCGCCTTGCTTGTATCGTAGGCGAGGCTTCCCTTCTTTGCGACAACGGCATTCACACTTGTCGTAATGATGAGATTACCCTTCAACCCTTGTTCCTTCCAGACTTTACCCGCTTCATCCGCCACCAGGTAGGCTCCCGTAACGTTGACAGCAAACGTGTGCGCCCATTTTTCGTCCGGAATGTGCCCGGTATTGTCGGGCGGAATAAACACGCCGGCCGTGACGACGACGCCGTCAATGCCACCGTACGCGAGCGTGATATCGTCGAGCATAGCACGTATTGCCGCGCGACTTGTTGTGTCGGTGACAACTCCGATCGCCGGGCCGCAGTTCGATAACCCCGTTCCCGCGACACCAATTCCGAGGCCGTACTTGTCCGTAATTTCCTTTGCTGTGGCTTTGGCAGCATCCGCATTCACATCAGCGCAAACGACGTGTGCTCCTTCTTTGACGACACGATGGGCAATTTCCTTTCCAATACCACTTCCTGCTCCAATAACAGCCACAACCTGCCGGGCAAGCTCTTTCTCCGGCGGCATGCGTTTCAGCTTCGCTTCCTCCAGCAGCCAATATTCGATGTCAAATGCTTCCTGCTGGGGAAGCGGGATGTACTCGTCAATAGCCTCTGACCCGCGCATGACGTCGACAGCACAATTGTAGAATTCTGCGGTCACTCGCGACTCGCTCTTGTCCTTTCCCCACGCGATCATTCCCAAGCCGGGAATCAAGATCACGGTCGGACTTGGATCGCGCATCGCGGGCGAGTCAGAATGCTTGCACCGGGTGTAGTAACTTGCATAGTCCTTCCGATACTGCATCATACCATCGGCAAGTTTTTTCTTGAGTTGATCAACGCCCTCTTCTCCCGGATTCCAGTCCACGTACAGCGGCTTGATCTTGGTTCTCAGAAAGTGGTCAGGACAGGACGTACCGAGCTCAGCCAGCCGGGGAGCATCCACGCTGTTTACAAAACGAAGCATCGTGTCGTCGTCCTGGATTGTCCCGATGAGCCGCTTTTGCTGGCTCACTTGTCCCCGGAGCCACGGGAGAATCTTGACGTACACCTCGCGGCGCTTCTGGGGGTCGAGTGAACGATATTTCTGTCCACCAAAGGTATTCTCCTTCTTGTCGCGCGCGTCAATGAATGCTGCCGCCTTTTCGATCAGGTCAAGTGTGAGCTCGTAGCACGCGCGGTTGTCGTCCGCCCAGTTGATCACTCCATGTTGACCGAGGAGTACGCCCCTGGCCTTCGGATTTTGCCTGCAGATTTCCTGAAGCTTCAGGCCCAGGTCGAAACCAGGCCGCTGCCAGGCTGTCCAGACGATGTCGTCCCCGAAGATTTCCTTCGTCAGCCTCTGGGAGTTTCTTGCCGCGGCGATCGAGATGACCGCGTTGGGATGCATGTGATCGACCTGTTTGATCGGGATGAAGGAATGAAGCGGTGTGTCGATGGAAGCGGCTCTCGCATTCAGATTGAACGTGCAATGCGGATACATTCCGACCATTGCGTCCTCGACCTCGGTCTTCGGACCTTTCTTCCCGGCCTTCAGGTACTTGGGCTGCAATCCCAGGAGTTTCTCCTGAAACAGCGAGGCAAAATTCTCCTTCGTCGATGTCCGCAGATCGCCGCCGGATCCTTTCACCCAAAGGACGTCCACGCTCTGTCCAGTCAGAGGATCAATCTCGTTCACTTTCGCAGAGGTGTTTCCTCCACCGGTATTCGTAATGCGCTGGTCGGTGCCGAGCAAATTGGACCGATAGACGAGTTGTCCGACAAGATCCAGTTTCGCAGCTACAGCGTCATCCCACAAGAAATTCACAAAGCGATACGTCTTTCGTGTATCCAATTTGTCTCCCTTATCCCTCAGAGTTTCATCGCACGTCGTCGAACCTCTTCGTCCTGCCTTGAGCCAATCCGGTCGACCTGTTTGTTCGTCATGAACACAGGTCCACCCAGAGCAGCGGCTCCAAGCCAGATCGATGCAGCTTTTTCGGCCATCTCCATCGCGGCGAGCACTGCATGTGTCGTCCCGCCGATGGTGATAATGCCATGGTTCTGTAGCACGATAACCCGAGGAAAGATTCTTCTTCGATTATGGTATGTTTCGGTGGTCTTTTTTATTACTTGTGCAAGTTTAAGCCCGGGGTCTGTGTATGGGATGAAAACCGATTCACTGCCACAACAGACGACCTCGTCAGGAAAAATTCTTCGTGCCGCAAATTCTTTCGCACGTGGAGAGCAAAGAATCCGGTTCACCGCCGGAGCATGCGTGTGTCCGACGAATTCGATGCCAGGCAGGCTCAGCAAGTAGGCGTGAAAGATTGCTTCGACGGAAGGCTTCTTCGCCTCTTCGCCAACTCTGCTGGCATAGAGAGCCGAGCCGACTTCCTGGTCGGTCGCCGTGCGTCTGTCGAGCAAGCTCAGTAATTGCAGAGATTTGCACTGAACAACCTCTTCCTTTCGGAGAGTACCCAGGTTGCTGCCACTTGCCTTTACGAGAAAGCTCTCACCATCGATTCGTGCCGATGCATTGCCTTCCCCGAGAATCGCCCACCCTCTGTCTTCACGACCAAGATCGTGCGATAGCTTCAGAAGGGCATCACGCTGATCTAGCAGTTTATTATTCAAGTGAAATCCCTGAGAATTGATGTTTACTTCGTTTTGGGAGTCGAGAGCTTCAATTCACCGGCGAAGTTCTTCCGCACTTCGCCGGCCGGGGAGTTAATGGAAGGTACTCTGTAAGAACTGCAATTTCCACATCTTCCGGAAGGATTCGACGGAGGACAAGTTCCGTTCTGAGTGTGAAACGGCTGCATGGCAACAAGAGCAGAACGAACTGCCTGATGAGGAAAAGAACCTGCTGATGGCTGATTCGTCATGCGGCAAAGCATCGTTGCATACCTGTCCCAGCACATGCCGAGAGGCTCAAGACCAGCCTGCTTCAGTACTACTCCTCTCCAAAAGGCTTATCAATCGCCGTCGCCTCCATACCGCCGAGATAACGCGCACCATCATCCGTCACCACGAAGCAGTCTTCGTGCCTGATACCAAACTCACCGTAGATGTAGATCCCGGGCTCATCGCTGAAGGTCATTCCCGGCTGCAGGTTGAGCTTGTTGCCCTTGACGAGATAAGGATACTCGTGGCCGTCCATCCCTATGCCGTGTCCAAGCCTGTGGGAGAAATATTTGTATCCCGGGCCATAGCCCGCATCTTCGACGACCTTCCGTGCCGCCCGATCTATGTCCTCACAGGCAACACCCGGACGCGCAGCCTTCAGCGCCGCTGTCTGCGCCTTCTTCACAATATCCCAAACGGTTTTTTGGTTGTCCGTCGGCTTGCCGAAAACAACGGTGCGGGTGACATCCGACTGAAATCCTTCCACACTGCATCCGCCATCGACCATGACAACATCGCCTTCGTGCAACGTACGCGGGACGCGTGAGCCATGAGGAAACGCGGTGCTCGGTCCGAACTGAGGTCCGCCGCTCCCCCGCACACCCATCTGCTGATGAGCAGCGCTGATCGCCCCGGAAAGATCACGCGGGGTCATCCCCTCCTTCAGCTGTTTGAATCCTTCCTTGTATGCGAGTTTCGTGATCTTGTTGGCAAGATCCATGTAGGAAAGCTCCTTGGGAGATTTGATACCGCGGCATCCTTCGCTGATGACTGCTCCGTTGACCAACTCCAATCCCGGGACCTCTTTCTTGAGTCCGAAGCCGACGAAACTTCTCGTCACCGGTGCGATGCCGAGCCTTCCTGATGCGGCACCAAGATCTTTCATCACTCCACCGATCAGCTGAAACGGATTCTCATGTTCTTCCCACGTGCGAAGCTCCTGGTCTTTCGGGATCATTTCTCTGGCGCTCTCGGCCTCAAATGCCGGCCACACCCAGATCGTCTTCCCTTTCCGGTTTATGATCCCTCCGAAAGTCCTCTCACTCAGAAACCAGCTGACGTTGGTGAAGTAGCCGAGGTCAGAGCCGCCGCTGACGAAGAGCGCATCCATCTTCATTTTCGCCATCAGTTTTCGAGCTTGCTCAAGCCTGGCTTCGTAGTCTTCCGGCGTAAGCGGCTTGACGCCCGCTACCATGTTCTCGAGCTTCGCCTCTTGTGCCGCGGCAGCGTGATTGAACATCCCATTCGCAATACCGAAGGACGAAACTGTCAATCCTCCGACTTTCAGAAAGCTCCGGCGTGAGATCATGCTGTGTACTCCTTCTTGTGCTAGTGGTAGAAAATGGCCGATCGAATCTCTTTGTCTTTCTTAATTGAACGCAAGCCAATCGATTGAGAACATCTGACTTCCCTTTCCAAAAAACTGGAGCCATAACGCGTGTACGCCGGCTACACGGTCAACATCAAATGTCAGGGTTTGCCACTCCTTCTTTCCTTTTGCCCCGGAGATCGTAATATTGGCGAGCCTCTTGGACCAGGGCTGGTCGATGGCAACGACGATTCTCCCGCCGTCCTCTCCGGGCGCTATCCGAATGGTAATGCTTTTCACTCCCTCTTTGAAGTCCACATACTTGAAGGCTGCCTTGTCTCCGTTTTCCATTCCAGCGAGTTCTTCATTATCTGGAGTGAATGCCTGAATTCGGACTTTACCATACAAGAGACATGCGCGTTCTGCATCGATGGTGGATGTTGCCGCCAACGGATCCCCTGCTCCCTGAGAAGTCATCCCGACCTCCGGGATTGACCCATCAGGTTCGAAATGGATTGGCTCGAGACACGCTTTTCGCATCGTATTGCAGGCGTGAGTCGATCGATGATAGAGAACGTACCATCTTCCTTTGAACTCCACGATCGAGCCGTGGTTGTTCCAGTTTCCCGGATCGCAATGGTCGTTGTCGACAATCACTCCACCGTACTTATAGGGACCGAACGGTGAGGTGCTCGTGGCATAACCGATGCATGTCGGCATGTCAGCCCGACTGAGATCGGAGAAGACCAGGTAGTAGATCCCGTTTCGCTTGGCAAGGTACGCACCTTCGTGAAAGAAATGCTCTCCTTCGGTCAGGATACTATCTCTTAGTGTAGAGAGATCCAACTCCCTCATATTCGGTTTCATTCTTGCCATTTTCAAGGTGAATTGCCCCCAGAGGTAGTAGGCCTGACCGTCATCGTCGATGAACAAGGAAGGATCAATCTGGTTGTATCCTCCGAGATCGAGGGGCTGACCGTTCGTGAAGGGACCTGTCGGGCTCAAGGACGTAGCCACTCCCTCCGGATTTTTGCGATCGGGTTGACAGTAGTAGAGATAGAAAGTGTCTTTCTTGACGGCGCAATCCGGAGCAAAAAGGAGGTTGTCGTTGTACGGGACGGCATCCCCCTCACCCTTCGATGAGAAGGCATCCCGATGCAACGTCCAGGACTTCAAGTCTTCCGTAACAAGGACATGATGTTTCCACGAACAATAGTACTGACTGGTTTCGTCCAGTGATCAGTAGATATACAATTTGCCGTCAGGCCAGACATGTGCCGAAGGATCAGCTATGTACAGGCCCGCCGGAGTAATCGGGTTTTGTGAATGCAGCCCGGCGCTCAGGACAGACACGGCGATAAGAACCTTGAGGGCGAACGGAGGTTTCTTTTTCATGGTTCTGCAGTCAATTAGGTCGGAGCATTGTTAGGGCAACGTCTGTCGCCCAAATGCCAGGAGTTTGTCGTAGACAGATACTGATATCGCCAGATAAATTTAGCGAACCATTTTCGAATCAGGTCGCCTTCACCGGGATCGGGATTGTCGATTTCACAGCTACGGAGAGAACAAGGCGTGTTTTCTTCACTGTCAGTCCAATCTGGCAAATGTTGTTGCTGCATACTAACGGCTACGGATGCCTCCACTAAGCAGGAGGGCCAGGACGACGAGTCCGACAACTGAACGCGCTTTCATTGCATCATTCCCGGGAATTATTTGTTTGGAAGGCTCTTAACCCATTCTCACTTCCATCGTCTTCTTTGTGTGTCGGCTCTCTTCCGCCTTGAACGCCATCAGATGGCTCTCCATCGACTCCTGAATTGTGGAGGTGAGTACCTTCGCGTCCTTCGTGCTTACGGCGCGAATGAAATCGTGCAACAGACCGTAGTCCCCGCCCCCGTGACCGGATTGAACTTTGAGCGCCGTGCTGGCATCCCACGTGGTCGCTTTGCGGGAGCTGAAATCGAAAACCGTCAGCAAGTTCTCGTCGCCGACGACATCGCCTTTGGTGCCCATCACCCGCGTTCGGCGTCCGGCGTATGACGTCAATGCCTCCATCGAGAATGCCGCGGTGATATTTCCCTGAAACTCGAAGTTCGTGATCTGGTGATCGACGACGTCGTTGTCACAATGGAACACACAACGACCGTACGGTCCTTCCTCGAGGTGCTTGAGAATCGCGGGCCCCTGGTCTTCTTCAAGAGGGAGATCCATGTGGGTGAGCCACGTACGATTGCGATAATAGATCTTCAGCGCAGAAAACGGACAGGTCGCTTCGACCTTACACCCGCCTGTGCAACGCATCGTGCTCCCTTCCGGAGCATGACCTTTGTTGAAGAAGCTGAGTGAACCGAACGACGACACTTTCGTGCACGGCTTCCCGATCATCCAGCGCAAGATATCCAGATCGTGGCACGATTTGGCGAGAATCATTGGATTTGACTCCTTCGAGTTTCGCCAATTGCCGCGTACAAAAGAGTGTGA
>QYQB01000035.1 GCA_007280275.1 bacterium
CTCGCTGTTGAGAAGATCGTGGAGCAGGTGGAGTTTTCCTTCGTTTGTGTCGAATGACCAGTTCTTTTCCTGGAATTCCGCCGGGTTTTGAACGATGTTCCATCGGCTGTCACGCGTGGGAAGCTTACTGTATGGATGTTCCTTCTGGAAGACGTACGTGCCCGGTTTCTTTCCTTCGCCCCAGATCCCTCCCGCATCCTGCAGATCCTTCGAGAGGCTTTTTTGCCACTCAACGATTTCGTCACTTCGATTTGCGCTGCCCGATAAGCGTTCAATGACTTTCTCTCCCCACTCTATGTGGTCTTGCTCTTCATCGGCTATGAGTCGCAAGATGTAACCTGTTGGTTCATCTGCCGGTAGCTCAAGATGATCGATATGGCGACGATAGATGCTGACAAGCTCGGGTTTCAACACATGATAGAGGCCGACCATCCGTAAGAGCTCGTCTGATTCTCTCCAGGTTCTTTCCAGCAGCTTCACAAACTCATCGCTCGGAGGGATAGAATGAAAGCGCTGTGATCGCCCCTTCAATTCAGGGATACGCTTTCCGATCAGGTCCGCATGGATCGAATCCTGAAACATGTGTCGCCCGAATCCAATCTTGATCTCCGGGTCGACCATCGAATAGGCCCAGCTCCCCATCAATTCCATGAATTGAATCTCTGTGTAACGATACCTGCCGAGCAGTTCGAGGTTTTGTTGAACGGTGTACGTCCCTGCCATGCGAGGTTGCCCTTTGCTTTTTGTTGTGGGTAACGAGTTGCGTCTACCGCTGCTTAGACCCCGGGGCCTACACCTTCACCCAGTTCTTTGCCTCGACCGCCTTGTAGATTGCTTCCATGAGGTGGTGGACCTTGAGTGCGTCATGGAAATTCGGTGATGGCATTCTGTTATTGACGACGCAGTCGAGAAAACTGTATTGCGCTGCCACATGCGACCGTACCCAGCCCATCGTGAACTTAGGAGCCGGCATGATAGCCGGGGCAGGATACTTCTGAGCCGTGCTGATGGCTTTGTATCCCTGAACGCCCTTCGGGTCATTCGCATTGAAAGCCAGGAGCTCGTTCGGCTTCATCAGGTTGAATGCCAGCGCACCGGTTTGGCCATTGATTTCGAATCGCATCTCATCTTCAGCACCGGTGGCAACGCGCGACATTTCCGCAATCCCTATTCCACCGTTCTTGAACCTTAGTATGGCGGTAATGGCATCTTCCACGTCCACCTTTCCCTTTTTCTTCGGATTCTCTGGCAACGGACGTTCCTTGAAAAACGTTTCCATCGTTGCGGAGACCATGTCGACATCGCCGACGAGGTAGTGCATGATATCCAGGATGTGCGGACCAAGATCGACGAGCACGCCTCCACCGATCATTTCCTTCATCAGCCGCCATTCCCGCGGGCGCTTCGGATCGATATAGCCCGAATGAAGATAGAGTCCGCGGAAATGGAACACGCGACCTACAAAGTCAGCATTGATCAGCTCCTTTGCCTTCATGATCGCGGGGATAAACCGATACTCCGCCGTAATCTGGTGCTTCATTCCGGTTTGATCTGCGACGGCGACAATTTCTTTTGCCTCCGCCTCGTTGAACGCCAACGGTTTCTCGCAATACACATGTTTGCCGTTCTTGAGTGCGCCGATCACCGCCTCTTTGTGCATCTTGTTTGGCGTACAAATATTGACAACATCGATGTCTTTGCGCGCGATGAGCTCACGGTAGTCGGTCGTAGAGGACTCAAAGCCGGCCTGTTCAACCCCCTTTTTCGCAAGAGATTCGTTGGTATCGCAGACACACTTGAGTGTGATTTTACATGGATTGCCGTCGTAGTAGAGCGGAATGGAGCGATAGGCATACGAATGGATACGTCCCATTTGCCCGAACCCAATCATCCCGACACGAATTTCCTTCTGCATAGTCTAACCCCTTTTCATCGATTGTCACACATATTCTCGTATCGCACCGGCGCAACAGCCGCCCGCTTAGAGAACTTTTAGCGCCTTCGTTACGCTCTGACCTTCATGCACGATGGCTGCCAGGGCTTGAAGAATCTTTGCCGGAGCCTTGTGCTGCCAGACATTCCGCCCAAACACGATGCCTTTCGCCCCGCAATCGATTGCGTCTTTTACCATCTGCAGCATTTCACGGTCGGAATCCATCTTCGGACCGCCGCGCACAAGAATCGGCACCGATGCGATTCTGATAAGCTCTTCAAATTGCTTCTTCGATTCGGGGAAATCCGCTTTGATCAGATCCGCCCCTATTTCTGACGCCATGCGGATGATCAGCTTCATGATTTCGAAGTCCCGTACGACGTTCGTCCCCTTTTGAATCGCCAGAGGCTCAACGATAAATGGAATGCCATACTCGCGGCTCTCGCTCCCGATGCGCGCCAGCGTCTGCAGGTTATCTGCCTCCTGCGCGTCGGTGTCGTAGCCCGCGAACAGAAATGTGACAACTGCATCAGCGCCGAGTTGAACCGCATCCTTCACGGTGGCGACGTGGGTATAGTATCCCTCTTTCGGAGCTGGTTTCTTCCGCCAGATGTTCGTTGCATCGAGACGAACAATCACACCCGGTTTGTTCCTGCCGTAGAATTTGTGAAGATTGGCGCGTGTCGTACCGGGCGTCATCTGAATTGCGTCAGGTTGGCCGGGAAGGAGCACATCAATCGCCTTGCTTGAATCCTCAATACCCGGAAGCGGGCCAATGAAGAGTCCGTGATCAATCGCTACAACGATCCCCTTGCCTGTCGATGGGTTCAGGATCCTGCTGGTTCGAAGTTGGTTTCCAGGAAGAGTAGACATAGAAGTTGTGAGTTGTGAGTTTTGAGTTTAAGATTTCAACGGTTCACTGTTTGCCGATTTTGATCAACATCGTGACGACTTCGTACGGCTTTACGGTCAGGCGAAGGTCGTGGCCATTTGACACCACGACCGCTTCGATCATCTCCTCATTCATCTTCACACGAAACGCCTCTTTCACGCTCGTTTCGAAATGAACAGTTCCTTCAACTGTTCGACCGACCGGATTGCTCAAGCGAAGCACAATCCCTTCCTTTTCGTCAGCCACCTTCAGCGCTGAAAGAGTCAGCGAGTCGGGTGTGATCGAAACAAAGCCCTGTTCAAGAACCGATTGATCATTCTTCCGGTTCACAGCCAGAGGGGGAACGGTAAAGAGTTCGACCTCCTTCAGAATCGAAGACCAGTCCGATGCATCCTGTGTTGAACCTGGCAATACCGAGTACTCGAACGTGTGCTTTCCCGGGCATTGCGCATCCGGTGTTTCATTCCACCAGCCAGCAGCGCCGCCGGGGCGTGTGATGAGGTCTCTACCCGAGAGTTTTCCTACACAACGGAGCAACGTCAACGCCAGCACGCCCGGCTGATCGAGTTTGAGCTCATATTCCGGCAGTCCTTTGACCATCAGCGTGAAACTCTTCTGTTCATCCCGTATTGTCACAAACCGCTGCATCGGTGCCACCATCGCCGGGTGCTCGATGGAGAACTGCGTTGAGTCGTAGTTCTGGTGTTTTCGCTGCACGACGGCGAAGGGTGTATCAGCGAACGACTCGCTCGTCTTGATGCCGGTGTCAAACAACGCTCTGAGGCGATGATCCCTGATCGTGTTGTGGACCGTCGTCCTGATATCGACCCTTTTCGAAAAGCGTGTCAGCGTCAACACAGTGGAGATTGCGAGCTCGGCTTTTTCCGTTGAACGGGATTTCTCATCCTGCGAGGCCGACACTGGCACCATCATTTGATGGTCGATCCTGAGCGCTCCCCTCAACGGACCATTCTCCTCAAGCGTCACATGCACACGGCCCTGGTCTGACAAAATCCATTCATCGCGCTCCGGATATGAATAATTGTATTCGTCACCAACGTCTCCGGAGTCTTCGAAGAAATTGATCTGTTCATACTTCAGGCCGGTAGACTTGTCGATGAGGCGAACCGTACCATTCTCGACCACTTCCACCCTGACAAAATCGTTTTCCACGAAATTGTCACCGAGGCGGACTTCGGACGTGTAGCGGGGCATCTCCTCCGTCCTGACGACTGTCAGCCCTTTCCATCCGAGCGCCGGGAGGTCGTTCGCCGCGAGGAGAATCGAGAAGCGATCAACAAGCGTCTGATGGGGATAATCGTGCTTCGAATACGTCACGCCAAAATTTTCTTTGCGTTGAAGTACCTGATACGGCACTTCCGCTCCCCGCGTGTCGAGAAGTTTGAATCCCTTCACCGGAGGGCGCTTCGCATCCGCCTTGACTTCAGGATTCAAACCAACCACAATGTCCTGCAAAAAGAACTCGATGTCTGTTTGCACCACCTCGCTGCGCGTACACGTGGAGGGATTGAACACGAACACAAACCGGTCGTCGTGATGTTCACGCTCATCGTACGGCAGCAGCCGGCCAAGACATTCGGCCTTGACATGCTCACCGATTTGCTTTGCCTTGCTGTAGCGCACCACCATTTCGCGGTGAACGTCGTCAACACTGGTGCCACAGATCGCATCATGGTCCTGGTTCTGAATAACGTACTTCCACGCCTGCTCAATTTGCGGTGTCCTGCTTCGGAACCCCGCAGCCATGGCAAGCACGTTGAGCGGCTCAAGGTACCGTTCCAGGAGGGTTTCGCATTCGGCGTTGAGTTGCTTGAGATACATCCGGCTCGAGAACACTCCGCCAAGCACGGCAAATGCATAGCGGAAGCCAAAGCGCGTCTCCCCTTCCAGTCGGGGCAACGGAGTCGACGCGTTCATTTCATTCTTCACCGCGGTAAAGAAATCCGGAAAGTTGCTATGCTTGAATTCCGCATCGTACTGTTTGCGCAATTGTCCCAGGGCAATGGTGACTTCTGTGTCAGGCCAATGGTGATCGCCGCCATTGAAGAAAAGGCGCTGTGAGGTTGTGGCCCTGGCGTCAAGCTCTTTGCGCAGACGGTCGAACTTTTGCAGGATGACCTTCCCGTCCTGGGTGCCGAAATACCCCGCGCTGTACCCATCCCTTGGCAAATGATGCATCAGGACGCGTGTTCCGTCCGGGCTCACCCACCAATACTCGGACGCTTCCTGCCCAGGTTCGCCACCGAATCCGCGATAGATCAGCGCCGTATCGATGCCAAATCCATGAAGAATCTGTGGCATCTGAGCGATGTGACCGAACTGATCCGGGATATACCCAACGCGCATCACCCCGCCAAGGCGTTTTCCCAGGCGAAATCCAAGGGAGAGATTCCGGATATGTGATTCACCGCTCGAAAGAAACTCATCGTTCAGGATGTACCAGGGACCGATGAACAGCTTCTTCTCCTCCACCAGCCGACGTACGGTCTCCTCCCGATCAGGGCGTGTCTCCAGGAAATCCATCACGGCCGCCATTTGACCGTCGAGCGTGTACGACTTGAACTCGGGATCCTTTTCCATGAGCTCAATGAGATCTTCGATCATATCCACGAGCATCGCCCGAAAGCGATCGAATGGAAAATACCATTCGCGATCCCAATGTGAATGTGAAACAATATGATACGTTGGTTTCATAGGACGATAGGAAGACGATCGTAAACGGAATTCACCGAGTGCGGCACAACAGTCGACTACAGATATTCATCCAGCGTTCTAATTGCAGTTGACGCACCGACCGCCGATATACAGCTTGCGGCAACGGCGTTCGCAACCCTGGCTGCTCTGAACGGATCGAGCCCTTTGAGTGTTCCTGCGATGAATCCCGCCACAAATGCATCCCCTGCCCCCGTGGCATCGACAACCTTCTTTACGCGTTTCCCTTTCACAAACTCGGCATGACGGCCATCCGAAATGTAACACCCCCGTTCGGAGAGCTTGACTCCAACGATGTAGGGAGCACCTGCCTGGAGAAAAGCGTCAACGATTGATTCCGGCGTCTTGCGCCCTGTCATTGACACTGCTTCTTCGTAGCTCGGTATGAAGTAATCGACATAAGGAAGAAATTCTTTGAGCGCTCTTGCTGTCACACGCGGCGAGGCGGCGGTGTCCAGAAAGATCTTTACGGGCGTTTCATGCTTCAACGTCCGGAAGAGGTTCTTGAATTCTTTCTCCGTCTCCGGAAGCAGGCCCAGATAGCCAAATGCAAAGATGGGAGCTTTCTGAATCAGCGGGAGGCGGGAAAGAATGTCGCTCGCGCGGAAGTTTTTCATGCAGCCCCGGGTGTGAAGGAAGGTCCGCTCACCGTCGTCACCAACTCCTACGATGGTTGCAGACGTCTGCGCTTTCGCGTCGATGATGACCCCCTCCGTATCGATCCCGAATGTCCGGTAATGCTGGGTCACAAACCTTCCGATCGAGTCGTTTCCCACTCTTGTAATTGCTCCGACTCTAAAGCCGAGCCTCGCAAGGTCGATACCGACATTCGACACGTTGCCGCCGGTTGTCAGAGTAATCGAGTCGATGAGTTTCAGGGCGCCGCGTTTTGGGGGCTTGCTGAATTCAACCGGGCGGCCGATGACATCGGCCAGCGCAAGGCCGGCAACAACGACATCAAGATGTTTTGACTGATTCATGGCTTGGAGCGCCCTTCAATGTCCTTGTTTCATTCGATGACCTTCACTGCCTTGAAATCAAGGATCAACTTTTTGGTCTTGTAGGTGATCGTTAGTTTCTCACTCCCCACCTCGGCGTTCAGGAAGGGTCCGTCAAAGAGCTTCGTCTTTGAAAGATCCTGGGGGGTTCCGTTCAACGTTCGCTTTTCTGGGAAGGCAAAATCCATTTTGTCCCCGCCAAGTGTGCTATACCGAACGGACACCGAGCCTGGTGTGAGCGTTGCTTTCGGGACGTGCGATCGAAGTTCTGATTTGAAGCGATCGAACGATCCGATTTCGTCTTTTGACCTCACTTCAATCACATACCCGTTTTGGAGTTTGTAGCTGCGCAAACGCCAGTTTCCTGTCTCCTTGACACGCTCCAACTGCGGCCGGCCAATATCGTTCAGGGAGTTTGAGGGAGTCTCGAATTCTTCTTTCCATTCATACTCCTGCAGTGGATACCATCCGACGTATGTATCCCCTGCTTTACAGAGTATCCAGCCCGAGGGATCGACGATCCGCTCTTCGAGGTTCCTGGGGAAGAAACCATCGATGTGTTCGGTGGTTGTACCCGGCTTGATATCGTAAAGGACGATCAGTGTGTTCTTGTGCTGGAAGGTCCTCTCGAACGGGGATCCCCCCGTCCATTTGTCGGGATTGTTGTATGTCCCCTTCGATGCAACGACATCGGCAATGAGCGTCTTCACCTCTTCCGGGAAGAACATGCCGACTTCGTACCCCGACCAATATGGATGCAGACCGAAGATCGTCGTGTACGGCCGGCCGTACAGATAGCGCACTCCCCATGTATGTTGCTGGATTGGCTGCAGGATGCCCCCTTGGAGTGATCCGATGCCATAGTCTTTCGTAACATAAGAATACTTATAGACTGGCGGGTTTTTCTCGCTGCCGAACCGGATGACGTTTCGAACTCTCTTGCGCTCCTTGTGGATGTACGTCTTGCTGCGGTCGAGCGCAATGCTGTAGATGATCTCGGGCAGGCGATAGGAGGTGAGAGCCGGGAGGACAATCCAACCAGAATTCGTCGGCTCACCGGTTCCGAAATACAGATAGGCGAACTGCGACGCTCCGGAGAGCAGCGGCTTGAAAACCGCCGGCTGGTAGATCCGGCTATATCCTCCAATGTATTGTCCTGCAAGATGTTCCGTCGCAAAGTCGGCGAAGATGAAATTGACCATCATCGTGCCGCGGGTCTTCATCTCTGGATCTTTCGCGAACTCTGAAAGCAGGGTCATCGGCATCGCGTATTCCGGGAAATAGTCCGGCGAATCGAATTCACCCTGACCGATGGTCGTTGTGATCTTCATCCAGTGAATCAGATACTCTTTTGCCTCCTGGCGATTTTCATCGGAACTCTTTCCGTTGTACCACTCCGAGCCGGGGAGATTCGGAAATTGCTCTGCGGCAAGGAAAAGAGCCGAATAGTACATACACCAGTGATTTTCCGTGTCGCCGCGGTACGGGGCGTATGTTTTCCAGGCGTTGCGTACAATAGCTTTCGTCTCCGCGGACATCTTGTCCTTACCAACGAGATATGCACCGATGGACGGAATCATCCAGAACATGTCACCACGCGGATCGCGGAGCAGTTCCTTGAACATCCGGTCGGCGACCGCAATTTCCTTGTTGTGTGCGTACCGCACGGCAATTTGATAATATCCCGTCGCTTGCATCGTGTCGTAGACCGATGTCACGAACGCCACGCGTTTTTCGAATTCCTTGAGGTACGTTTCACGGTTTACGATTTGAGCATACGCACCCGCGCATACAGCAAGGATCAGGAACAGAACGAACGTCACTTGTTTCATTGTTCGGGTTTCCTCGTTAGAATGGTTGCACAGTGATTTGCCACACCTGCGAGCCGCTCAATCCAACGTTTCGCCAGGTGTCGCCGCCATCGTCCGACCGGAATACGCCCCCCCACTGGGTTCCTGCAAACACGCGATTGCTGGTCGTCGGATCAACGGCAATCGAGTGAAGGTTCAGATTCGATAAGCCGACATTCTTGCGCATCCAGCTCACGCCCCCATCGGTTGATTTGTATACACCGGTCATATATCCCCCCGCATAAAGAATTTTGGGGTTTACAGGATCGAATGTGATAGTAAAAAAGGTCAAATGATCCAATCCGGCTTCGCACTTCTCCCAATACCGGCCACCATTACGGGTGACATAGATGCCGTGGTCGTCGGTCCCTGCGACAAGCACATTCGGATCTCTTGGACTCTGGACCACAACACGCACACCGCCGACATTAAAGCCGGTGCGCTTCCACGTATTCCCCCGGTCCTCGCTTCGATACACGCCGTCCTCTGTGGAACAATACAGAATGCTTGAATTCGAGTGATCGATAATAACCGACGATGTGAACTTCTGCGTAATGCCGTTATTGCATTCCACCCACGTGGTTCCCCTATCAAGTGTTCTAAAAACCCCGTACGGCGTCCCACAGAGCATGAAGTCTGGATTGGCAACATCAATTGTCACTGCAAGGACTTCGGTGATTTGCCAGCCGGTTGTGACTTTCCAGGTGCTCCCTCCGTCCGTTGTCATGTGAACACCATTGCCCGAAGCCAGACAGATCAGCTGACCGCGGGATGGCGTGTGAACTGCGACTCCAAACTCTCTGATGTTCCTGGCCCCCATGTGGTGCCATACGGTGTCTTCCGACGACTGTTGATGGTAGAGACCCGTCTCCGGGTTGGCCGCTCCCACAACAAAGAGTTTAGTGGAAAGAACAGAAGCATAGACTGTGGATCCCTGGGAGAAGAGTTCTGCCGGGCTCACAACGATCAGAAGACCTGCGAACAAAAGCGAGAAGGTAGATTTCATTCGACACCTGAGATAACTGGAGAGTTGACCATCGTCTAGAACAACTGTGTTTCCTTAAGGATACAATTCTATTTGCTTCACGTGACAACCCTTCAATCCAATATTGCTCCAGATTTTCCCGCCGTCACGTGATTCGTAAATTCCCTGTCCGCTCGTCCCAACCATCATATGCCGGGGATCGTCCGGATGCACGAAAATCGCATACACCGCCTCAATTTCAGGGTCCTGCCAGAGGAGGCTCCAGGAGAAACCGCGATCGCTGCTCGTCCACAGACCGGTCTGGTAGCCGCCGGCGTAGATGGTCTGTTTGTCTGACGAGACACAGACCGCGTAGAATGCTGTGTTCGGAAGGCCTTTGCCTTCCTTCCAACTCTTGCCTCCGTCGACCGAGACGCGCACGCCGTTGTCGCTGGTACCGACCAGGAGGTGCTTCGGGTCGGCCGGATGCTGAACAACCACTTCCATCCCTGGAACTCCAACGTGCAGAGGAGCCCAGTGTTCGCCTTTGTCTGTTGTTCGGTAGAGATCGTCCTCTGCTCCTGCGAACAAGGCGGACCGGTCAGACCAATCGATTATCACCTTTCTTACGAACCAGGTGTTCATCCCCGACATCTTCTTTTGCCATCGGGCACCGTCATCTGTCGATCTGAACACGCCAAACGGCGTACCAATATAAATCACGGCGGAGTCCACCGGGTCGAGC
>QYQB01000259.1 GCA_007280275.1 bacterium
AACAATATAGACGTAAAAAGCTTAAAAGAGAAATATCCTTGGCCCTCATGCACACTTTTGTCCAAAAGTAAAAAAGAACATTGTAGAGAACTTCTTCCGGATAATATCGTTTGGACCTATTTGCGTCAATAATTCTGGAAAACAAAGTTTCGATCGATCTAAGTTGGGTACTATGAAAGTATGCTTGATTAGAAATTGAAGCGAGGAGGTTATTGTCGTCATCACTGATATCAAGCGACAACGTGTATGCCAATATGTTCTTTCTAATTGTTTTGACATTCTCCGTCTGGATTTGTTTCTTTAATTGAGTAACACTGTTCTCGTGAACTCTATACTGCAACAATCTATCTTGAATATTTGCCAACTTTGTCTTTTTTGACAATTCAAACCAAAGAGCATAGTCTTCCGCGGGACAATAAGAAACATCGTACTTTTCAAATATCGAAGCATCGAACAATGATTTGCGCATCATCACCGTTGGATGAGAAAATGGTGTACTAATGACCATGTATGCCCTGATATACGCATCATTAAGAGGCAATGTTGAAAGCCTCCTTTGTAATCCAATGATTTGAGTATTTGTGCCGCAGACACCGATATCTATATGCTCATCGAGGTATTGTATCTGTTTTTCAAGTCGATTGACTAAAGAAATATCGTCACTATCTTGCCTGGCTATGTACTGACCAGTTGATAAATCGATAAGCTTATTTAATGTCCAGACATATCCTTTATTGTAATCATTTTGGTAAACCCTGATACGCGGATCTGAATAGGAATTGATAACAGCCAGTGAATTATCTGTACTACAATCATCTATGATAATGAATTCATAATCTGAAAAACTTTGGGCAAGGATACTTTCAATTGTTTCACCCAAGAACAATTCAGTATTATATACAGGCATGATTACTGACACTTTGGGCATCCTATCTTTCTCCACGATTTGAGGAAATGCAATATGTTCTTTGTTTGTCTAGTGTCGCGTCCCAGAGATAAGTTGTGAAATTCGTTCGATCTTCGCTAGGATTGAATCTTCTGTGGCAGTCTACATGAATGGGTGTAGATCTTCAAACACTCTCGTGAATGCTCATACACAATGCTCTGCACCCGGATCGGTCTTCCGTCGCTGGTCCTGTCTGCGACAAAATCATAGCTCCAAACGTGGTTGCGATACAACGGACGAAGACGGATGCACGGGATCCATCGTTCAGACACAACCGCTTCCGCTTAGGCTGTCGTTGGGGCACTTTCAGCCCTTCCTGGCACCACAATAGTTCTACTCGCTTATGGTTCACCCTGCAACCTTCGCTCAAGAACCCCGTCACTCGTCGATATCCACAACGACCATACTCACATGCCGAGGCTACAATTCGTTCCTTCAAAGGCTCCTCATCCGTTTTGGGTCACCCTCTGTTGTCGCTGCGTCGATCTTGATCGTTTCAAAACACGACAGACGCGTCCTTCTGTAACGAGTAATTCTTCCTGGATCTCATCCACCGCCCGGCGCCGTTTGACCGGGCCTAGAAGTTTCCCCTTGCGGCTTCCTTCAAAATGGCGTATTCAATCCACAAATCTGCTACCACCTCCTTGAACCGTTTGGCCTGATCAACCCGCAATCGACCATACTCTTTCCGCCACGTGTAATACGTTGCATCGCTCTTAACCAAATCTTGGATCATTTTTCGGCGGCAGGTCACTTTACATGGTCGCGCAACAGTTCATTCAAGTTCACGTAGGTCGTCCGATCCTGGTCGTTAAAGATATTGATCGGCATAACCATATGCTTCATCCATTCGATGCAACAGAATTCTTTCTCGACGGTTTCAGGCGCAGCTTCGCTAGGTATCTTCTTATCGAATACTTCTCGTATATGCTACGACAATATACGCCTTCGAAGCCGCCCTATCAACTCCGTTGGAATACTCAACAATTCTAGGATCATTTTGGATACTCCTGCCCACCTACTCATTTTAGCAAGTAAATCAATGTCTTGCTTAACATCAGTCCAATTGCCCAGTATCAGACAAGAAATTAAATTTTTGACTAATGATCGCAATATCAATCGATTAGTCGATACTGCTCGCAACTTCTGAAGATCCGAACTTGATGGGATTCTCTCAAATAATGTTTGAAGATACCTGAGAGCCAACAAGTGAAAGGTGTTGTTCTTGATATAGGCCGGGGTTGGTGAATACCCAAGGTGATCGGCAATTGTCCCAAGACTATGTTCATCAGGCTTAATAAATGCCCGTTGTCCAGAACCAGGGTGGACTCGAACGCAATTTTGTGGGGTTTTGAAATATGCGACCTTCTTTCCACTGAGGGCAATACGGCTCCACATGTCAATATCAGTCATAACAAGCAAATCGGGGTCAAACAAGCCAAGGGATGAAAACAATTCTCTTCGAACCATCGCACATTGGACAGGATTACCATGAAGAATAAACTCCTTGATTGCTTCTTCACTGCTCATGATCTTGTCTTCAAGAGCAACCATTCTGAGATGAGTTGGTTTGCCATTTCCCACGATAATATTGTACGAAGAATATACTAATCCTACGTTGGGATCTGATATTAGTGGTTTACTGAAAGTCTCTAACATTGTTGGCAACAGAATATCATCATGTGGTAGAAGTACAAAGAATACACCACGGGATAGTTCAATGCATCGATTGAAGTTGCGAATTGAACCCATGTTGGACGAGTTCTTAACTAAATTTAAACGCGGATCATTGTAGGAAGCTACAATCTCAACCGTGCGATCTGTCGAACAGTTGTCTACTATGATAAGTTCAAAATCTTTCTCTGTCTGGTTTAGAACACTGTGAATACTTTCTCTAATGTAGTTCTCTCCGTTAAAAACCGGAATACATACGCTTGCTAAGGGGGCTTCAGATCCATTCATCTTGGATTAACTCCAAATCATTGTCAAAGGTGACCACCAGAAGCGGTGGTTTCCGAAACACAGGGGATGCACCTCGATGGTGGATCCAAGTTCAAGTTGGTTTTAGGGCTGACACAGAGTACCGTATGGACGAGGCAACTCAGTCTCTGCCTAACAAGTCACGAAGAGAAAGTTTCGTCAGATTAGGATTCCAAGTTGACATGCTAATCGCTAAACGATCCTCAATAAATCTCCAATACAGCTCACGATAAACATAACGGGCAGCTGGGAGAAGTCCTGTAAATCGGAGGGCAAATCTAAGTATTGCTTTTACCGAGAACTTGTTTTCTCTGTACAAAGGTAAACCTTGTTTCTCCCACACAACCAAATAATCAGATTGTTGTACATTGTCGTGCGAGAAAAATGTGCCCTTTACTGTTCTGACTACTATGTATTGGTTCCTACCACATACCATAGCTCTTTTGCCATTAGAAGGCTGCTTGACTTCATACCAATGGTTTCCCCGAAGCGTGTGCGCTACAAACACTTGGGTCTCTTGGTAACCATTTGCTTTGGAATAAAGAGAGAAAAACAGTTCTGGAGAAAATTGCCAGAATCCGTGCCCACAAAAATCATTCGATGGAAGTACGTGCAGAATTTGCCCCCCCGAGCGACACATAGATGTCACATTTCTTAGTGCTTGGGGTGCATTGTAAATGTGTTCAAGACAGCCAAAGTCTATTACCGTATCGTATGCATTATTAATATCGATAGGCTTATTCATATCAATAATATGCGTAGCCTTTTCGTAATCGGAATTATCATAGGATTCAACCTCTAAAGCGCCAAAGTGGGCCCGCAAGAGCTCTTCGCAATAGTCTGTCGAGGGCCAACATATTCCCCAGGCAGGGCCAGAAGGATTCCCCACCTGTTGCGTTGGTTGAGCGAGAGTATAACGACTCCAAAGTTGGGAGTCAAGCGGTGGTCGATCAGGGTGCTCTGGTCATGGTGAGCGATGGGTGATTGGGCATGTTAAGCGTTTTCGGATTTAGGTGCGAGCTTCTTACGGTATGACTGTCCTTTGATAACAATTTGATGTGAGGTGTGTGCCATTCTGTCAAGGATAGCATTGCCGATAATGGGATCGGGGAAGAGCCCAGTCCAGTCGGTCATTGCGCGATTGCTCGTGAGGATGATGGACTTCTGGCCGAATCGTCCGTCGACGATGGTGTAGAAGCGTTCGGCGGATTGCTGGTCGATGGTCTTGAAGCCAAAATCGTCGACGACCAGGAGGTCGAGGTGCAGGATGCGCTTGAACAATGTGGAGAGACGGTTCTGGAGATCGGCCATGGCGAGTTCGGCGAACAACTGGTGGAAGCTGTAGAAGCCGACCGAGTAGAGTCGCCTGCAGGCTTGATGCGCAAGAGCTTTGGCAAGATGGGTTTTGCCAGTACCCGTTGGTCCAAGAAGAAAGACACCTTCGCCGCGCTCAATGAAACGGCACGAGGCCAAGGCACGGATGAGCTTGGCGTTGATTGATGGGTTGAAGTCAAAATCGAAAGTTTCGATCGTTTTCTCTGTGCCCAGCCCGGCGGTGTGCATGAGCCGGGAGATCTTTCTCGCAGTGCGTGTTTCAAATTCATCAGTGAGCATCATCGAGAGGAACTCCGTGTAAGCAAGGTCGTGCTGCTCGGCTTCCATGAGCCGTGTGTCAAGATGTTCAAGCATGCTGGAGAGTTTAAGGTTCCGGATTTGCATGGTGAGTTGTGAATGATCGTTCATGAGGAAGCCTCCTGTGGTGATGAGATAAAGTAGGTGATGTCGCGGATGAACTCGAGTGACTGCTGCGACAGGGGAAGTGATGTTGTCGTGGTTTGAGCAGCTTGTAGTTTTTCCAGCAGCAGCCTGAACTGCTTCGGACTGAGAGAAAGCCGATGTTGGATTGCAAAAGCGGCAGCAGTGTCGACGAGGACATGGTCGAAGTGATCAGCAACAGCAAGCAGCCCTTGCGCTTTCCTCAAGTTGATGAAGGCGTGGACCTCCAGCAAGGAACGGAGCAGCTGGTGGAGATGAGGACTGATGGCTTGTGCCTTCTTGAGTATCGTGCGAGGCACCCCCTCATCGAGCACGGCGCGGACATTCTCGGGGAAGTCAGTATGGTCCGTGTGCCGGAAGAACCTGGTGATAAGATGCTGTTTGATCAGTTCGTCGGCGTAGTAAATCTGGACCAAGCGTTCGGTTGCCCGTACCCAGACCTTCCTGCCGACATAAGGATGGGGAACTGAATAGGCTTTGCGATTGAACTGGATATAGTGATCAGGATGGACGGTGGCCTCTTTCCACTCGGCGGCTTCAAAGCTCTCCTGGGGGAGTGCCTTGAGAGCGGGCTGCTCTTGTTCAAGGAAGTCACGGTAGGGAGCACTCTGGGTGGTGCCGTGCTTACGTTGGCCATAGTCTTGGGTGCACCAGAGCCGTAGGAGACGGTTGAGCTCAGTGATGTCTGCGGTCGGATGCAAGACGATGAGTTTGCGGACGGCTTGACGGACGGTGGGCACGTCTCGTTCGACCTTGCCTTTGTCTTTCGGTTGGGCGATGCGGCAGGGATCGAGGAAACAGTGATAATGTTCAGCCAGCTCCCGGTAGGTCCGGTTGAGTGAAGGATCATACAGATCGGGTTTGATCACGCCGGTCTTGAGGTTGTCCAGAACAACACGCTCTGGTACGCCCCCGAAGAACTCGAACATACGGATATGAGAGCCGATGAAGCTCAACTGATCCTGACTGAAAACAAGCTCGACGTACTTGTGGCGACTGAAGCCGAGAGTACCGATGAACGCGTGGAGTGTTCGTCTTCGCTGGGTGAGAGGATCATAGAGGATGCCTACTTTAGCGTAATCGATCTGGACTTCGCTTGCCGGGGGCACTTCTCTGCGGCAGGTAGAGAGTTCTGGCCGCAGAGCGATCTGATGGGTACGCACGAAGCGTTTGAAGGATGTGTAGCTCACCTTGCCGGTAAGTTGGTGCCGTTCACAGAGCACCTCAAAAGCGATCTTCGGTTTGAGGGCTAAATCCTGATCACTGACCAGCGTGACAAGCTCGACAAGCAACGGATCCAGGAGAACTTGTGCTTGCGCACTGCGCCGCACGACGGGCTCCATCTGTCGTACAAGGATGAGGACCTCTTCCTTGGATGGCAGCGGTGCATCGAGTGACAAACCTTTGGCTCTTGCGAGACGAACGTAGCGCCGAACCGTCTTGCGGTCGTAACCCAGAAGACGGGCGATGTGAGAGATCGATTGGTTGTTGTGCCAGCGGCGTAGAACTTCCCATGCATCCATATTGCTGATCTTGTGAAAGGCCAAGGTGTCCTCCAGTCTATAATGAATGAATAGCTGGATGACAACATGGCACTCAGTGATCCGGATATGCAACAGGTGGGGAAAGCTCGTGGCCCTGAGGGTGGGGAATGCTGGTGGCCCTGCCCTGAGGAATGCTCATGGCCCTGGGGTGGGGAATGCTGATGGCCCTACCCTGGGGAAAGC
>QYQB01000009.1 GCA_007280275.1 bacterium
GACATGTGCCGAAGGATCAGCTATGTACAGGCCCGCCGGAGTAATCGGGTTTTGTGAATACAGCCCGGCGCTCAGGACGGACACGGCGATAAGAACCTTGAGGGCGAACGGAGGTTTCATTTTCATGGTGTTGTACTCAAAGTAGAATTAACTAATTGTTCTCACTTTGCCAAGGATCTCTTTGTAGTATTGCATACCATGCAAGCTCTTTGAAATAGCCCCGCCTCCAAAGAGGTCCTCGGGCCGGAAATTCCCGGCTACGAAGTCTTCAATGAATCTGTGTTCACGGATCGCCCAGTTGTAAACGTGAAGATCGAAGAACTTGCGAACTTGCCACTTCATCTCCTCGACAGACGGAATTGGTACTCCTCTTGGAACCACTGCTCTGAGTTCATTTTTGACATCAGCTTCGGTATAGGAACCAATGGCATTGCCCCGAAAATATTGAAAATTCTTCATCCTCGACATCCCGAACAGAACAACCAGATTATGAAGTTGGTCGATATCGACTTTGGAATCACCATTCATAACCTCATCTGCCAGGAAATAGACATCGAAGAGATGCCGAATCTTCCTCTTGAACATGAGGCCGATTTTGCCGGGAAAGTCGAGCCTCTCCTTTGCATCTACCATGGCAAGAGCCTTGCTGGCGTATAGCTCTTCCTGCTTGAGTGACTGGACCTTGAAGTTTGGTATGATACCATCAAAGCTGATCGGCCAGGGAAGATTCACGGGACCAAGCACTGAATGACAGTATCTGTACGACATATCGAGTTCGACAACGCCCCTACGCGTGTAATATGATGGATAAGACATTTCGTATTGCACGAAGCGTTCATCCTTTTGTGTATTTCGTTTAAATTGGCATCCAAGCTTCTCTGCAATAGGCAGCAGGACGTACATGTCTGACTTTTGGCGCTGACTGATTTCGCCTTTCCCCTTCTTTCCTAGGTCTTTGTTCCCGATGAAATCCAAGTCGAGATCGGTGGAGAATCTATACATGCTTCTGTAGAGAAAGACGATTGCCGATCCGCCCATGAGCGCAAAGTCGGGACCAATCGGAGAAACAGAAAGAGCATGAAGTACACGTGACATCCAGAGGACTTTCTCGCCGGTCGGGTATTCAACCTTGTGCTTCTTGCTGAACGCTTCGACGAGCTTTTGACTTATCTTATTGTCTTTGTCGACTGGCTGCGTATGTTTTAGTGTGTTACTCATTCAAGAGATCTCCGGGGACATAGATATTCCACTTCTTGTTGAACGGACCTTTCAACCCCCGACCAAACTTCACGGGTTCCCGGGGTAAATAGACGGACAACGAACTAAGATCATTTGCTGGTACTTTCCATTGACGTGCGAAATGGTCCAGAATCACGCCCACCTTTGCCACCAACGATGGCGTTCCATACTTCTTGACATACTCGATAAGCCGCCGCGCATTTACTTTCTCTGCTCGGTGCAGTGCATGCACAACATTTTCCCATCCCTGAGCATACACGGGGCGATGAATGCAGTCCACGATTGTTCGCTCCAGATCAGTAGTGAACAGTGATCGAGAACCGTATTTCCTTTTCATCACGCCGGTGCTGGTGCCCAGGCGGGTCTTCACAAAACGAACAACGACTTGCCCGACGGGTCGTTGCGTCCGAGGCACATCACTGTGAAGGAAATACTCGCTTAGTCTGCCATAGCGGGAGAGACCGTGGATATAGAGCGCCGTTCCATAGCAGTAGAGCGTATCGCGACCATACAGTGTTTGTATTGCTTCAATCGGGTCTCTCACAAAGCCATCCGTTGAACTGTCGTCGAGAACGACGAAAAGACCCCTTCTCCTCCCCTGAACATGTTTCAGGACGCCTTTTTGCTGAAGCATCCAAATGACATAGTCTGCACCCGTATGGGTGTGCTTCTTCACTAGCGAAGAAATTTCTGCAAGTGAAATAGATGAACGTTGTCTGATATTCCGAAGCAGCGCTTGCCAGTCTTTCGCCGCGATCTTTGTTCTTCTGTCCATAGGCTATTAGTCCTTTTACCAGTATTTTTGCACAGCCAACTGTGCAAAAATACTCACAACGGGACTCCCCGTTTGGGTGCTCCCGCCGTCCTCGTGGTGGTTATCATCGTTATCTTCATTGTAGTCTTCGTCATCGTTGACTGGACTCTTAGTGCAGTTGTCGAGGATATTGGTGCCGATGGTGACATTGCTGTTCTTCTTCCTGCTATTCTACCTCTACACCAACATTCCCTCGTTTCCCCTCCACTCGACAAGTCGAGTCTTCGACAATCCCAATCTCCTCCTCCCTGCCCGCCGCAGCGAAGCGCAGGCGGGCGTTAGCCTCCCGTCCCGATGCACCGGGGCGGGATAAACTCCCAGTTCATACACAATCCGGTCGATGCTTGTCCGCCGTCTTTCGCGTTTATTGCGTCCCGCTGTTTTCCAAGCGGGATTGGCGGGGCTCTTCTTCGTTAGCGGAGGGATTTGCTCTGCCAGACCCTCGATTTCACTCCAACGTACCTATGTGAGTGATCATCAGTTATTCTTCTTACTCAACAGGTTTGCGACCACCCGCGTGATGACGTCTTTCTCTGCCGGACGGCTTTCAGCGATAAGAAGGGTCATGGCGACAAGAGCGTTTTCAGCAATGCGTTTGGTGCCATCGTCACGATACAGGAGTCGATTTTTTTCAAGAAACCAAAGAAACAGTGCTGCTGCGATACGTTTATTTCCATCGATGAATGAGTGGTTCTTCACAAGGAAGTACAACAAATGTGCAGCTTTCTCCTCGATACTCGGATAGAGATCTTTTCTGCCAAACGTCTGGAAAATACCATCCAATGAACCGTGCAGGCTTTTATCCTTTTCTCGTCCGAATAATTCGGAAGCGTGAAATTGCCGGCGCAATCGGTCAATAGCTCTCGTGGCTTCGTCGTACGTTACCGGTATAACGGGCTGCTCGGTAGCCGCCGTTACCGCGATCCGTTGATGGTCATAATCATCTAATAGATCCAGAGCAAACGTATAGTCTTCGACGACGTGCAACAGCGCTTTTGCTTCATCGCCGGAAAGATCCCGCCGCTCTGCGTATTCGGTGATCAGATGGACTGCTTGGTGTAGTTCCTTGAGCCGTCGGTCGTTGGCCGTAAATCCCTTCACGAGATGTTCACGCAACACACGCGTTGCCCAGAGGCGAAACTGCGTGCCGCGCTTAGATTTTACGCGGTAGCCCACCGAGATAATGACATCGAGATTGTAGTAATCAATCTGCCTCTCGACGACCCTATCCCTCTCTTTTTGAACTGTTGCAAATTTTGCAACAGTTGAGTCGCGCAATAACTCCTTCTCTTTGAAAACATTACGCACATGCCGGGAAATCACAGACTTATCTCTCAGAAAGAGAGCGGCCATCTGATTCAGACTCAACCAGACCGTCTGATCTTCTAGTGTCACTTCAAGAGCCGTCTGGCCATCCTCGGCTTTGTAGATGACAATGTCACCTCTGTTCTCTTCTCGTTTCATCGTTTCTTCCCCTCCACAATCCCAATCTCCTCCTCTGTTAGCCCATACAGGTCATACACAATCCGGTCGATCTCCTTCTCCAACGCACTCGTATCCGCCTTCGCATCCTTCCTCTTTGCCACCAGTATCTTCTCCACGCTCTGCTCGATTGCACGACGCTGACCGTCTGAAGGCGCGGCGATGGGAAGCTGGGAAATATACATTGGCTTGTATTCCAGATAGCCGCCACGACGAATAGCAGCTATTTGATGAAAGAAATAGTCTCCAAGCATTGAATTGAGCAACCCAAGCAGATACCTATCAGGCACTGAAATCATACAAGCGGGGGCACTTACATACTGCAAGTTTTGGTCAAGGGAAAAGCTGGCAGTGTCCCCCAAGTTCCCCCAGACGATTTTCGGTTTCTCAAGCTCTCTCCAATAAGATGCTGCGCAGCGCTGGAGGGCGTACCATTCATATCGCACTCCGGTCTCAGCTTCATTCCTCTGCTCAAGTTCTTTCTTGTACGCTGCAAGATGTTTGTATACAGCAGGGTACTCAACTTTGAATCTCTTCTCGGCTTCCTTTGAAACTCCCTCGATGCCTTGATTCTGATGCAAAGGAAAATGCCAGGGAATGAAGAGCAGGTGGAGGCCAGTTTCCTCAACCGCATATCTCTTAATGTCCCGTCCACGCAAGAATGGTTTGATCACCCCCGCCGACCTCTTGTCCTCTTTGACGAGCCTTTCCTTTGTCGCTGCATCGATCACAAACGCTTCGTTGTATCCGGTCTTGATACCATAGTAAATCTTCCCTTGCACATACTCGTCTAAGGTCACGCCAACTTTTTTTATCATCTCCAATAGTCCGAGCACTTGTCTGTCTTCAATCCGCCACCCTTCCACACCCAGGTCGCTCTGGCGCATGGATATGGAGCTTGTTTGCACAACTTCCTCAAACCGCACCAGTTCATCGGGTGTCTCAATTGTTCTAGCCCGTAGGAGATTGTCCTCCGGTTTGGCGCTTCGTGAGCGGGAGGCCACCAGAACACACGGGTAGGTTGTGGCTTCAAAGACGGGTCTATCTCCAAAATCGATAAGCGTCCTTAGCACGGTCTGCGTGGTGAGGAATCTTCTCAGTTTTTCACCATACCCCGCTCTGAAGAATTTGTTGGAAGAGATGTATGTGATCGTCCCATCGAATTTCAGAAGCTTGACACCCTTTTCCCAGAAGTACACATAGAGGTCACTTGTTCCGGTGTAACACTCGAACTGCGTCGCGAGAAGAGGCTTCAATTCTTTGAGTTCCTCCTGCCGGACATACGGCGGGTTGCCGAGAACAATATCAAACCCGTCGCTCATCCCGAACATCCACGCCCGGTCAAAGAACTCCGCGTGCGCGTTCTGGTCGTACGGGTCCCAGTCCGCAAGGCGGCGTGCATTTGCCTCTATGCGGTTTGTATCGCGAAGTATTGATTGCTTCTCTTCGATCTCTCGTTCCGCCCGCTCGGTGCTTTCCTCGTACTGTTTCCGTTTACCTGAAAGCAGGTTGGGATCCTTCAGTTTCTTCTCGTTTGCCTTTTTGTTCTCCGCAACCTCAGCGATTTGCTTCTCAATCACCTTCTGGGCTTCGAGGGCTTTCTGGCTTATCAGCTCTGCCAACTCGCCGCGCAACTTCTTGTCCAGTGC
>QYQB01000309.1 GCA_007280275.1 bacterium
CTATAATGACATCTGGCAGGCATTCGTGGTGCTTCTGCCGGTCCGCTCTGTCGGAGTCATGGGGGACGGAAGAACCTATGAATACACAGTCGCCCTGCGCGCCGTCACGAGCGTCGATGGGATGACGGCAGATTGGTCCCGCATCCCGTCCGATGTGCTGGCGAAAGTATCGAATCGCATTACCAACGAACTGCGTGGCATCAACCGCGTTGTATACGATATCAGCACAAAACCCCCTGCCACAATCGAATGGGAATGAAGGCGATTCGTCAGTCGATGAGTCCGGAGCTGCAGGAACCATCGTCCAAAACGATCTAGTGCCGTCTCCAATAATTCATATAGAATTTTTCAACGCAGAGGCGCCCCGAAAGAAGAATCGGGGTAAACAGAGGACGCAGAGAATCGCAGAGAATATGGTCAACAACTCTGCGTCCTCTGCGTTGAGAACCAAGAACAAAGAAAAACTCAACCTCAATTTCTAGACTCGGTACTAGTGACCAGATGATAGAACTTCGCAACGTAACGAAGAAATTTGGCAGTTTCACAGCCGTTGACAACATTTCCCTCGTAGTCCCGCCAGGGGAATTCTTCGGATTCCTCGGTCCGAACGGCGCCGGAAAGACAACGACCATCAAGATGATGACGGGACTTTTTTCGCCGACCAGCGGTGAGATTCTCATCAACGGATTCGATGTTGTGAAAGAGCCGATGAAGGCCAAGTCGTACACGTCGTATGTCCCGGACCAGCCATTTCTGTATGACAAGCTGACGGGACGGGAGTTCCTGTATTTCATCGGCGGCCTGTACAAGATGGAGAAGAAAGCCATTGCCAGCAAGATCGAAGAGGTCATCGAGCACTTCGAGATCGGCGACTGGGTCGACAAGCGGACGGAGGACTACTCGCAAGGGATGCGCCAGCGGGTGACGATTGCGGCTGCGCTTGTTCACGAGCCGAAAGTGTTCATCATCGACGAGCCAATGGTCGGATTGGATCCGAAGAGTTCGAAGATCGTTCGGGAAACTCTCCGAATGATGGCGCGCCAGGGCGCCAGCATTTTCATGTCGACGCACAGCCTCCCCATTGCGGAAGAATTGTGCGACCGGATCGGCTTTGTCAAGGATGGCCGGCTCGTCTTCCTCGGAACGCAGGAAAACCTGCAGGCATACAAGCAGAAGTACGATGGGAAGTTCGAATCCGTCTTCCTTGAATTGACGAAATGAGGAGCCCGCTCGCGGGGGTTTGAACGCATGGCGATTTTCTTCCACATCCTGAAGTACAAGTTCCTCAGCTTTATGAAGTCAACCTTCGATCGAAGGATGGTGAGCGCCGTCAGGGGACTCGGATCTCTCGTCGTCTTCGGCGGATTCGCTGTCGTGGCCTACCTCCTCGCGTTCGGTGTGACGAAGTTTGTGCTGGAGCAGACGCGGATCAGTCTCTTCGTCTACCATCGTTTCATCTCGATGATGCTCTTCGTGTTGTTCGTTTCGGTGAACATGGGGAATATCATCGTGTCCTACGCAACACTCTACAAGTCTTCGGAAGTGGGATACCTCTTCACGAAGCCCGTCTCCTTCATGCAGATCTTTCTTCTCAAGTTCCTCGACAATTTTCTCTATAGTTCCACGACCTTCTTTTTGATGGTCTTTATGGCGCTCCTCGGTTATGGGGCATACTTTGGATACGCGTGGTATACGTTGCTTGCGGTCATGCTATTTGTTCTCCTGCCGTATCTGTTCTTGTCTGCCTGTGTCGCTGTGTTGATTCTGATGTCGCTCATGAAGGCAGCGAGCAAGCTGGGATTCCGAAAGGTGGTGGGAGGCTTGGCGGTTCTCTACATTGCCGTGGTGGTTCTCTTCTTTCAAGTCTCCAACCCGATCACTCTGGTTCAGAAGACTCAAGGAATGGACCTGAATGCAGACGGCTACCTCAAAGTACTGGATTCGGGGCTGCTTTCGAACCTTCCCAACGCCTGGGCGTCTGATGTGCTGTTTTTCATTGCCAGGGGCAACAGCGCCCTTGCTGTCACTCATGCTGTCCAATTGCTTCTCGTGACCATCGCGATGTTCGCTGTTGTTCTCTTCGTTGCACACCGTTTCTATTACAGGAGCTGGCTTGTCACGTTCGAGTTCCAGGCGAGAAGCAACACGGTGCAATCGGGCCGGAGACTGAAGCTGTTCGATTTCCGGAAGAAATCTTTTCTCTCGCCGCAAATGGAGTCGCTGCTGAAGAAAGAGTATTTCCAGTTCTTCCGGGATGCAAGCCAGTGGATCCATCTTGCCGTGATGGCAGTGCTGGTGGCGGCCTTTGCTCTCAGTGTGGGGAACGTCAACCTAAGGCTTCGCGTGACCACAATACAGACGATCGGGTATCTCGTCCTGTATGCGTTCGGGGGCTTCCTGAGTTGTTCCCTCGCGCTCCGGTTTATTTTTCCTGCCATCAGCATTGAAGGGAATTCGTTCTGGAGTCAGCTGAGCGCTCCCTTGAACCGTAAGAAGCCATTCTTTGTAAAATTTGCCATCGGCTTTCTGCTGGTGTTAGTGCCGGCTCTGCTCGTCGCGGTTTTTTCCAATGCGCCATTTGTGCGAACATTCGAACAGCGGCCGCTGTTGATGTACTTTGGCATTTTCAGCGCGTTCTGGGTTTCGCTCACGTTGGTGTCCCTCAATCTCGGACTGGGGGGATATTTCGCAAACTACAAAGAGAAGAACCCCATTCGATTGGCATCGTCCCAGGGGGCAACGTTGACGTTTTTGATGTCCCTCGTCTATCTTATCTCGTTGGTATCGATTGTCATTATTCCAATGACCGAGTACTTCCAATCGTTGTTTCTGTTTTTCCCGTTCGAGATGTCCACCATCGTTGCACCTGCAACGACCATCTACATGCTCTCCGCTTCGCTGAGCGCGTTCGCGCTCGTCGTCGGGCTGCGTTCTCTGCAAAGGGATTTTTGATTGCAATTCAGCCCGTCAATCTCTATCTTCTGCAAGATGCTTGGATGAAAGACCATTTCTTGCCACAAAGACACTAAGGCACAAAGAGAAAGAAGAGAATAAGATGACGGTCCCTCAAACCTTGGTGTCTTCGTGACTTTCCTGCCCGCCCCGAGGAACTAAGTCGGCAGGCGGGGTGGCTACACTTTTCGACCGACTCTCTAGGATGATCGACGAACAGACGTTGTCTCAATGGCTGGATCAAGCGCGATCGCTCGTTGACGAGCGGAAGCTGCTCCACGCTCTCCAACGGTACTACCGGATTACCGCTGCCGCTCCGTTGCTCGACATCGCATGGGTGGAACTCGCGTATGTGCAGTTTGAGCTCAAGCAATACGCCGCAGCTGAGAAGACACTCCTCAAAGCCGTGTCGGCGAGCAACGAGCCACAGGAGATCCTTTTCCTCGTCGGGAATCTCTATCTCAAGCTCAGCGACTATGCGAAGGCGCTGACGTACTACAAGAAGCTCCTGGGACACCCGCAGACCCTGAACAAGGATCTTCGGGCTCATCTGAATTTCAACGCCGCGCTGGCGTACTACTATCGTGACAATATCCGGCTCGCGGAAATCCACTTCCGCGCCGCCCGGCGGATTGACCCCCGGTTTCCGAAGATCAATGAGTCGCTTGGTGAACTCCTTCTGCGCCGGGGAGCATATGCCGAAGCCACTGACTGCCTGAAAGAAGCTATCGCCAACGAGCAATACAGCTGGATTGCTCACTACATGCTTGGCACAGCCTATGCGAAGATGTACGACTGGCGGAAAGCCCATGAGGAATTTGTCATCGCCATCGAAATGGATCCGAACGAACCGCGTGCGTGGCATATGTGCGGTGAAGCTCTTCTGTCGCTACACCGGCTCGATGAAGCTGAGCGCTATCTGCGCAAGGCGCTCGAGCTGAACCCTCAACTGACGGATGCCGTCGTCGATTTTGGCTTCCTCTTCCTCCGTCGGGGGGACTACCAGCGGGCACGCGAACTCTTCGAGCAGGCTCTCCAGCTCGAACCTCATCACTCCCGTGCTTTGCAGGGGACCCGTGAACTCAAGCAATCCCAACATTCGCAAACATAATCTGGCCACGATGGTGTGCCGTCGCCTTGCGTTGTCCCTGTTTTTTCTTGCTCCGGCTGCTGCGTCCTCTGCACCGGCGTTCTGCCTGGCGTCCGGACAAGACACCGTACTCTACCAGCCCGCCGTCGAACGGAATTTCCAGGACGCCGTGCGGCTCTTTCAGGGACATAGCTATCAGGCGGCATTCGCGATATTCGAGCGCATCGTCGATCAACGGGAGAACACCCACCGCACCACTGCATCGTACGTGATGGCAGCGAAGTCTCTGTACTACCTGGGGGAATATCGATCGTCCGTCACGCTTCTCCGCAAGTTCCTCGATCGTTTCGAAAAATCGGAATATGTTGATGATGCGGTGTATACTCTTGGTCTCGATTTCTACCAGCTTGAGGAGTACAAGGAATCGGCCGGATCGTTCTTGAAGGTGCGTCAGATCTCGGGTGACACGGTGCTGGCCGCCCGGGCCGAAAAGATGCTCGGAGTGGCAGCGTCAACAAATCTTGGAATCCCTGAATTGCGCGAGTTACTCCGGGACGCAAATCAGCCAGCCACAAAGGCCCTTGTTACGTTGCTGCTTGCAGAGAAGGTGCTCCGCACCGGTGATGCAAGGGGAGCCAGAGAACTACTCGGAACAGTCCTGGCGTTGCCCGGGACGCACTCTCTTGCCGAAGAAGCGCAAGCGATGCTCGAGAGAATCGACCGAAGCGGAGTTGTCAGGATCGGTGTTGTACTTCCCCTGACGTTCAAATCGGATCAGTCAAGTACACAGGGCCTTGGTCAGGAATTGCTCGATGGTATTCGATTGGCTGCAGATGAGTACAACGCGGAGTTCATGCCGAAAGTGAATCTCGAAGTCAGGGATTCCGAACGGGATGCCGGTGTGGCCGCGCGCCAGGTATCGGAGCTCAGCGCAGATGATCAGATTTTGGCGATTGTTGGACCGGTGTTCAGCCATGAAGTATTCTCGAGTGCCGGGCTTGCGAACAAGAGAGGTGTCCCGATCATTACTCCGACGGCGACATCTGTCGGCATCGCTGCGATCGGGGAGTCGGTGTTCCAGGCCAATCCGGATTTTCTCATGCGCGGGCGCGCGATGGCGCAGTACGCGATCCTGTCTCTCGGAGCTCGGCGCCTTGCCGTCCTCGCGTCTTCCGACACCATCAACAAACTCATCGTGGAAGCGTTCGTGCGTGAAGTGAAAGATCTTGGCGGTCAGTTTGTTGATGTGCAATGGTACAATCCCGGTCAGACCGATCTTCGGGACGAGCTCATGACGATGCGCAAGCGCGGTATGGAATTGAGCGAGCCGACTGTTGTTAACTTTGGCGCAAAGCTCCGTCCGGCTGACTTGAAGCGCATGGTGAACTGGGGTGTGCCCCGGCAAGCTCTCGATTCGCTGAGTACCTCCGGCGCCGTCGCAAACGTCGAATCTCTCTTTGGGATAAACGGCGTCCGGATCGCTGACTCTTTGAAGATTCCGACGCAACGGGTCAGGGCAAAGTATGACAGCCTTGGTTATCCTGTCACAGGCATCGATGCCCTGTTTGCCTCGATAGCCGGCTCAGAAGAGATCGGCATCGTGACTTCACAGATCCGGTATTTCAACTTCCAGACGCAACTGCTGGGGACCGGAAACTGGAATGACATTTCCGAGTTGGATCAGAACCGACAGTATGCTAACGGTGTGATCTTTGCTGCAGACTCATACTGGGAGGAAATCGATCAGCAGTACCAGCAATTTGCCCGACAGTTCCGGTCAAAGCACTCGAACGATCCGTCGCTGAATGCCATGATCGGGTACGATGCGATGAAACTGCTTCTGCGGACAATCCGTCAGGGAGCGGTACGCCGCGAAGATGTCGTGTCGGCGTTGAGCACGGCCCGGTTGTTTCAGGGCGTGCATTCGAAGATCAGTTTCAACCGGGGCCGTGTCAATTCCTGCCTCACGCTCCTCCAATTCAAGGGGCGGGTCATAAAGAGGATTGGTGAAATCGATGTAAGCCGGAAGGCGATCATTGGCAACGAGTGAGAGACTTGCAATCCCAGGACCGAGACGAACGAAGAGTTTTCGAAGCTTCATACTATCACACCACGATCAAACAGTGGCCGGCGGGGGAGCGTCCGAGGGAAAAACTGGCGAAGCAAGGTCCAGCCTCGCTGAGCGAAGCTGAACTGTTAGCCATCCTCATACGCTCCGGATCGAGGGGCGCCACCGCCGTTGACCTCGCAAAGAAACTCCTCTCCGATCATCGCTCCTTACGGGATCTTGCACAGATGTCGGTCGCCGATCTCGTCCATCTGGGAATTGGTCGTGTCCGCGCTGCAAGCATTGTAGCGGCTTTCGAACTGCTCCGTCGTTTGCCGGCCAGCGATGGCGTTGACCGTCCGATCATGCAGGCCCCCGAGGATGTAGCCCGGATTTTCTCGCCGAGGCTCAGGGACCTTCGCCACGAAGAATTCTGGGCGTTGCTCCTGACAACCTCGAACCACCTGATGCGGGACATCCGGATCACCAGTGGAACACTCAATTCGTCATTGGTCCACCCGCGCGAGTGCTTCGCGGAAGCACTCAAGGAAAAGGCCGCGAGCATCATTTTTGTTCACAATCACCCCAGCGGCAATCCCGAGCCGAGCCACGAGGATCTTGCGATCACGAAGCAACTGAAGGAGGCGGGCATCATCCTTGGAATACCTGTCTATGATCATATCATAATCGGTGGTGCGCAATTCTCAAGTTTTGCCCAACGCGGCCTGCTGTAGACGATTCACCGAAAAACACATACCGGTGTAGTTTTTCTTGACTTTTATGGCTCTAATATGTATAATTGTTCGGAATGGGTTTTTTGATTACGGGCTATCGCAATCGAACACATAGGAGAAGTTCTCATGAAGAAATCATTTGCTGGTCTATTTGTTGCAGGCGCGTTGCTGGCGACGTTGGCGACCGGCTGCACGAGTAAACCAAATGCAGCAGAGCTCAAGCAGTTGGAGGACTTGAAGGCCGAAGTATCGTCCCTGCAGCGGGAAATTTCGGCGAAGGAATCGGAGAAGGCCGCGTTGTTGAGGGCAATCGCCGACAAAGATGCTCAGCTGGCACAGTGCGAAAAAGACAAAGCGCTTGTTCAAGAGCGATTAAAGGGAATGTAATCTAAGGCTACCTACCAAGGAGAATGACAATGAAAGTTATGAATCGTGTAATCCTCGTGGCGGCCTTAATGCTCTATGTGTGCTCCTACGCCGTTGCACAGGAAATGACGAAAGAAGAGTGGCAGAAACAAATCACCGAATTTACAGCACAGCGGAACGAGCTGAAGAACAAATTGACGGGGCTGCAGACGGAAGTGGACAAGCTGAAGAAATCCGATGCCGACAAAGCCGCTGCGTTGAAGAAATGCACTGAGGACCTGATGGCTCTCGTGGGTGCCGATGCCGCCTCCGAACGCGCCTTCGCTGCGAAGCTCGATGAGATCGATGGAAAGATCAATGAACTGTCTCGCTTGTCCAACCAGGACCTCTGGGCACGCAAGGGAGAAATCGATGATGTCCAGAAGATGTTCGATGAAGCAAAGAAGAGCAAGTTGAGCACAATGCCGAAGTACTTTGATCGGGTCAAGGAACAGCAGAACAGAATCGACGCGCTCCGCAAGACACTGGAGTCCGCTCAGTTGATGATGACCTATACGGTCGGCACGTGGGCGAAGGACCGTGATTGCCTCTGGAACATCGCCAAGAAGCCGAAGATCTATGACAACGCGTTTATGTGGCCGAAGATCTGGCAGGGAAACAAGGACAAGATAAAGAACCCGGACGTGATCAAGAAGGGGCAGGTCCTGAGCATCCCGCCAAAGGCAGACCTGACAAAAGAAGAGAAATCTGCGGTCCGTTCATACTGGAGCAAGAAGAGAGCTGCGGAGGCACCTGCAACACCACCGGCAGCGCCTGTAAAGAAGTAAAGGAGTACTACGTCCGTAGAATTTTTGATTACACAAGCCTCTACGATTCTGAAACGCCCTCGTTGCGCCGCTCTGCGGTCGTGAGGGCGTTTCGCTTTTTTACGAAGGAGCAACACAAGGAGGTTCATCAATTTGGCTGAACGGAAAGTTCAACTGGCGGGCGTCGATACGATGCAACTGTTGGGATTCAACGATGCCAACCTTCAGCTCATTGAGGATCGCTTTGCTGCAACGATCACCGTTCGGGGCGATCAGGTAACAGTCCGGGGTTCGGAAGGAGACACGGCTAAAGTCGAGAAGATCTTCAAAGAGCTGATCTATATCCTGAACAAAAACGGCAACCTCGCTCCCAACGATGTGGATACGGTCATCGACCTCGTGACTGTCAACGGGTCGTCACCGGAGACACCACGGGAGATTGCCGCGGACGACTCCGACTACGCAATCCTCTATACCAAGGTCGGTATTATCAAGCCCCGTACGCCTGGACAGAAAGCGTACGTTCAGCAGGTTCGCAAGAACGACATCGTTTTCGCAATAGGGCCGGCAGGAACCGGGAAGACCTATCTCGCAGTTGCCATGGCGATCGCCGCTCTCAAGAACCGCGACGTCACAAAGGTCGTGCTGGCGCGTCCGGCTGTCGAGGCGGGTGAAAACCTGGGGTTCCTCCCGGGAGATCTTCAGGACAAAGTCGATCCATACCTTCGGCCACTCTACGATGCGCTCGACGATATGCTGTCAGGTGAGAAGTTCCGAAGCTATATGGAGAAGCGCATTATCGAAATTGTCCCCCTCGCCTATATGCGGGGACGCACATTGCACAATGCGTTCGTCATACTCGACGAGGCTCAGAATGCCACTGCAATGCAGATGAAGATGTTCCTCACTCGCCTCGGAGCTCACTCGCGGGCAGTCATAACGGGGGACATTACGCAGATTGACCTGCCCCAGTCAACCGTTTCGGGACTGGTGCAAATTCAGGAAATCCTCAGGTCTGTTCAGGGTGTGGGATTTACCTATTTTGATCGGAATGACGTGGTGCGGCACAGGTTGGTGAAGGACATCATCGATGCATATGACCGGTTCAATTCGGCCAACGGCGGCGCCCGGAAGAATGCTGAACCGAAGCCGCCCAAACACGGCGAGCAGCCCCCAGCCTAGTACCGGGTCTAAAAAATAAGGTTGTGTTTTCGTTTTTCTTGGTTCTCAACGCGGAGACGCAGAGTTCGCGCCAGCCCGCCATGCGTTCTGGCGGGGAGGTACGCAGAGGTAGTGACAATATTCTCTGCGATTCTCTGCGTCCTCGGCGCCTCTGCGTTGAAGAATACGATATGAATTCTTGGAAATGGCACTCCCTAGGACTTTTTCTCGAGCTTCTTCCCCTCATTCCAGATCGCATCCATCTCTTCCAGCGTCGAGTGTTCTAACTTCTTCCCTCGCTTGCGGATTTCTCCTTCAATGCGCTGAAAGCGCCTGGCGAACTTCTTCGTAGATCTGCCGAGTGCACTTTCGGGGTTGATCTTGAGGAACCGTGCGTAGTTGACCAGGGCGAACAGGAGATCGCCATATTCTTCCTCCAGATGGTCGTGGGAACGCTTCCGTTCTGCCGCGTGCAGCTCGTCGATTTCTTCCACCACCTTTTGCCAGACATCTTCCTTCCGTTTCCAATCGAATCCGACCTTCGAAGCTTTCTCCTGCAACCGGTGCGCCCGGAGCAGGGAGGGCATTTTCTTGGGCACACCATCCATCAGCGATTTCCGCCCTTCTGAGAGCTTGATCTTTTCCCAGTTGTTCAACACATCCTTTGAATCACGCACCTTCGTATTACCGAACACGTGCGGATGGCGCCGGATAAGCTTGGCGCTGGATTCAGAGACAACGTTTTCGATTGTGAACGCAGATTCTTCCTCTGCCATGATAGAATGAAGAACCACGTGCAGGAGGAGGTCGCCGAGCTCGAGTTTCAGCTCTCCCAGGTTCCCGTGATCGATCGACTCAACGACTTCGTAGGCTTCTTCGATGAGGCTGTGGCGGATGGATTGGTGGGTCTGCTCACGATCCCACGGGCATTCTTTCCGGAGCTTGCGAACAACCTCAATATAGTCGGCGAACAGTGATTCGATATTTGGCCGTTTCTTCAATCGTTCCTCCATCAAGGGCGAGTGATCATGGCAAAGTACTGCTGTGGGATATCCATTTTGAGCTTCTTGATGCAGTTAATGAGTTGAGCGAGAGCCAACGGGCTGAGGTCTCCCTTGTACTCGAGAATCTTATCTCTAAGGCTCGCATCAAGAAGTTCCGCCTCGGAGAACTCATAGAATTCGAACAGCTGAATCAAGGTTCTTAGCGGTAACGATGGTTCAGTGTTTTGCGGTACATGGAAGACTTTTTGGATAGGATTACAACCTATCGCGTACGAGCGATTCCGCAGGTTTGTCGTTGTTTTGGCGACAAGAAAGGGCTCCCCCTTCCGAGGTTCATTGAGGACAACGAATCTCTTCTCCCCCGTCTCATTGTCGTGAAACTTGAATTGAGGATGGAAGTAAACGGCTCCCCGTGACATCGAGATCAGATGTTGGGCTTGAGAGGAAAATTCTTGAGCATTTCTTGGCGCTCACTTGTGGCCTCAAGAGCCTCATCCAATGAGACCTTTGCATCACTATCAAGGGCAAGGGCATAATCGATCTTGGCGAGTTTGCCTTTTTGCTTGATGGTTCTGTCCCATGGATGATTCTTGAAATGTGATATGTCCGATATCTCCTTGGCATCCAGATCTTTGAACATGAACGAGAGTTTTTCGAGGATTTCTTGCTCTCGAGGAGAGAAAACAGCGAGATCGGGCTTGGCTTTCGCTTTGAAAATGCCCCCCTTCTTGCCGCTTTCATCGGAGGCGAACGGAAGAATCGTGACGAATTGTGCAAAGTCCTCCGGGACTATATTGTCTCCGACCTCTTGGTAGAAGTCCTTTGGCACAGGGCCGAAATCGTATGCAAAGTAGTCCAGATTTGTCACGCTTTGACCGGTTTGTCGATAGTGTTCAAAGTCAAGGAAGTACAATAGTTTAAAGATCTTCACCTTGGACGGGTTCTTGACTTTGGTGGCGAAATAGAGTACGGCGTGAAGAAGTTTCTTGCGATATGTGTTGTTGAGCATCATTGGATAGGGTCTCGCCGCGCACAAGAACCAGAAGCCGTCCGGGCCGCAACCCAAAAAGGGCCACAGTGCATCGAAGTGCAGACGTGCGACTGAATAAGCACAAAGATAATATATGCACAGAAGGACCTTATTGTCAAGCCTGATGGATTGGCAGTTGAATTCACCCGGTAAATCGTGTAGATTGACACCAGCCCATCGAGCAACACTGCCAGTCCTGCATTCACCGTGAATGAACATGAGCAACCAACGATCGACTTCAAAATCCTCGATTGAGAAACTGGTTCGGTTTTTTGAGAAGAACATCTACCAGCTTAAGTCCCCCAGTTTCAACGAGACGCAAGCACGCCAGCAACTCATCGATCCTTTCTTTGAGGCGCTTGGGTGGGACGTCCACAATCGAAAGATGAATCCCCTTTATCTGCAGGAAGTGATTCCTGAGGGACGTGTCAAAACAAACGTAGGTAAAGAGGTGAAAGAGCAGGAGGTGTTATTTGAAAAGAAAGGCACTCTCGGCAAGGCGCACAAGGAATACGCTTCAATTCTTGATTACATAGCGGAAGACAATTACAAGGCAAGTTGGAAAGAGGCGATCAAGAAGCCGGACTACCGTTTCCGTATCAAAGGTCAAACGAAGTTCTTCGTTGAGGCAAAAAAGCCATTTGTTGATCTCTCGAAGAGCAATGAGGCGATTTTCCAGGTCAAACGATACGGGTTCTCCGGCAGGGTTCCGGTCTCCATTCTGACGGACTTCGAGCAATTCCGGACATTCGATTGTACGCACAGACCGGAATTTGATAAACCGAAGCTCGGTGCCATAAAAGAGCTCGATCTTACTTACGTCCAGTATCTCGATCAGTTTGACCATATATACGACACTTTCTCCCATGAAGCAGTCGAGGCCGGCTCGCTTGACAAACTGACGCGGAAGCTCCTTCAGAAAAAAACCGGTGACTTCGCCCTCGACAAACACTTCCTCGAAGATCTCTCCAAATGGCGCGAGGAACTGGCGCGTGACATCGCAAAGCACCCGAAAAACCGGCGACGTCTGACCGACTACACGCTCAACGAGTCCGTCCAACGCATACTCGACCGCATTGTGTTCTTCCGAGTCTGCGAGGACCGTGAAATCGAAGTTGAAAACACACTCCTCGCCATCCTTCGTCTGTGGCAGGGAAGACCCGGTGTCTCGCTCTATTCACTTCTCAATGATCTCTTCAAGCAACGGCGGGCACTTTATAATGGCTTACTGTTCGCTCCGCACGAGTGTGAGGAACTTGAGATCGGGGACGACGTGCTCCTCAAGATCCTTCAGGGCCTCAACTATCCGTTCTCTCCTTACTACTTCAATGAAATCGGCGTTGAAATTCTCGGGAGCATCTATGAGAAGTTCCTCGGCAAGACGATTCATCTTACACCGAAGACAGTCCGTATCGAGGAAAAACCGGAAGTGCGAAAAGCCGGCGGCGTCTACTACACGCCGCAGTATATCGTGAATTACATTGTCGACAACACGGTGGGCAAGTTGCTCTATGAAGATGTGGACGGAAACGGAGGGAAACGAAAGCTGAAGCTCTCTCCCAAGCAGGTTTCGAAACTCAAGATTATTGACATCGCATGTGGGAGCGGTTCCTTCCTTCTTGGTGCATTCCAGAAGCTGACCGATTATCATTTGGAATGGTATCGTGAACACCCAAAGGAAGTTGAGACACTCCATAATGTGCCCGATGCGTACGGAGATGCCAACGGCAATTTGCGCCTCTCCTCGCGGAAGAAGCGGGACATACTGCTCAACAATATCTACGGCGTAGATATTGACCGGCAAGCAGTCGAGGTGACACAGATGTCGCTGTATCTCAAGGTGCTCGAAGGAGAAAATGCGGAGACGCTTAACCCGCAGATGATGCTCGCGCTCAAGGAGGCGTACCTTCCTTCGCTCGGAAGTAACATCAAGTGTGGTAACTCACTCATTGGGACTGACATTTCGGCTCAAGCGGATCTTTTTGATTCTGAATCCATTCAGAAAATTAACCCCTTCGATTGGGAAACGGAGTTCCCAGAAATCACGAATCGCGGAGGTTTTGACGCGGTGATTGGTAATCCACCGTATGGGGCTGATATGTCGCCCTTGGAACAAACCTATCTACGAGGCCGATACAGCTTCGCGACCTACCAAATAGATACTTACGCGGTCTTCGTGCAAAAGGCGGACGAAGTAGCGAATGCAAATGGAGCCATAGGGCTAATCGTACCATCAGCTTGGGTCGCTTCGCAGTACAACGAGCCGATGAGAAAGTTTCTGGCGTGTCAGTGTACGATCGAAAACATCATCGTCACTCCTCGGAGGACTTTCGAGGACGCGACCGTTGAAACACTTGTTCTTATCTTCCGCAAGCAATATATCAAAAGGAACGATTTCATTGTGGAACGATGGGATAGAGAAACCCGTCTCACCCACCGGTATTCTCAAGAGGATATTCAGAAGACTCCTGGTTTTATTTTTCAGGTCTACGCTGATCCGACTATAGCAAGGTTGCTTCGGAAAATTAGGGATAGTAAGCCTGCAGTGTCTTCGGTGGCTGAGGCGGTGTGGGGTGTAAAGATCTACCAGAGGGGCAAGGGCGACCCAAAACAGACTGGCAAGGAAGCGAACGACAAGAAATTCCACAGCAGGACGAAAAGGACCAAAACTCACAAGCCCTTGTTGGGTGGAAGTGAAATCGAGAGATATTCATTGAAATGGGATGGGACTTATGTCGACTATGGGCCATGGCTCGCTGAACCGCGGAACCCTAGTTGGTTCATTGGGCCGCGGATCTTGATAAGAGAGGTAACATCGAAAGGAGTAATCCAAGCGATTTCTGTCGATGGCGAGTTCATCTTCTCGAATTCTGTCGATGGCATGAGATTGAAGAGCTGTGAATACTCGTTGAGTTTCTTGCTTGGCATCATCAATTCAAGACTGATTTCTTTCTGCAATCTTCATAGCTCTGCGAACGCTTTCAAGGAGTCCTTTCCAAAGGTCCTGATCAAGGACCTCCTCTCTTTTCCGCTGCCAAACGCAAACCCTTCAGATCCAGGAGACAGAAAAGCGTACGCTGAGGTCGTCACGCTGGTAGAAAAAATGCTCAAGCTCCACAAGGACCTGCAAAAAGCGAACTTCGATAGCGAGAAAGAGCCCATACAGCGCCAGATCGCGGCGACGGACAAGAAAATTGACAAGTTGGTCTATGAGCTCTATGGATTGACAGAGGAGGAGATCAAGATTGTGGAGGGGGCTAAGTAGATTCGTCTTCACGAGGTTTTCGTGATCTCTAACGCCGAGACGCAGAGCCCGCAGAGAACCGCAGAGTCAATTGGTTACA
>QYQB01000283.1 GCA_007280275.1 bacterium
CTGTTGAGCGACGAACACTTTACTGTTGATGGAACACTGATTGAAGCGTGGGCGGGACAGAAAAGCTTTCAAAAGAAAGAGGGTTCTTCCCAGCCGCCATCCGATGGCGGTAGCAATCCGACTGTAAATTTCCACGGCGAGAAGCGCAGCAACGCTACGCACCAATCCACAACGGATCCCGAGGCACAGTTGTATCGTAAAGGACCGGGCAAAGAAGCACGGCTGTCGTTTATGGGACACGTCTTGATGGACAATCGCTACGCCTTGGCTGTCGATGACCGGTTGACGATGGCGACAGGGACAGCCGAACGAGAAGCAGCTCACGAGATGGTCAAAGCAGTTCCCGACCGACGGTCCAAACATCCGACGATGGGAGCTGACAAGTCCTACGATACCAAAGACTTTGTCCAGAAGCTTCGCAAGCTCACGGTGACTCCTCACGTTGCACAAAGCACGAATGGTCGCTCGAGTGCGATTGACGCACGCACGACCCGTCATGCCGGCTATGAGGTCAGTCAACGCAAGCGCAAGCTGGTCGAACAGATTTTTGGATGGCTCAAGACCATTGGACTCATGCGCAAGACGCGCCACAAAGGGACTCGGCGTGTGGGATGGATGTTCACCTTTGGCTTGGCGGTCTACAACTTGGTAAGAATGAAGAACCTCGAGGCCGAACCATGTTGATGGCACCCGAAAACCCGTCGACATCGCCCGCAACGCCTCGGCAGGATGATCTTCACAAGTCGACAACGTCCTATATGGATATCTCTCTACCTTCTGCATTGCTTCAAAATTCATGTGATAATCCAAAACTTGATCTTGAACTCAGTTTTTCCGCAGCCTGCTAGTGTCGAAAGGCATCTGTAATTCGCCTTCCAAATTGACTGTTACTGATGAGATTAGACACGACGCGCAGCGGCACCTGTCCATCCCAACGCGCATCAACTTGTATCACTCTCGTGCCTGTTCGTTCGTGAGCGGCTTCGTGCAATATCATAGTCTTTATCGAATGCCCGTCGCCGCACACTCACTCACAGCCACTCTGTTGGGTTGAGCATCCTCCCGCTGGCACCTCCACGCCCTCGAACTGTCAGTAGCTTTTTATAGAGTTCGAAGGTCGTGGAAGTGTCACTCCCTTCACACAAGGACCTTCCGCCACACCCGTACATTCAGGTATCCTTGAGCGCTGAAATGGGAATCATTGGTTGTATTTCCACGTCCTACTTGCTATATTCACGTCGCGCCACACCTTAAAAATCTGACCGAGTCCAGAGACCTTGTTTGAGTCCAGAGACCTAAGCCACCACGGCCTGCAATCAGGCTATCGGTTTAGGTCTTTTTATTTCAATCACATCGGGTTGAACATGGACTCAACAAAGGACTTCAAACGCACCAAAATCCCCTTTGAAACACGCGTGCCAATTTCCAAGAAATCCAGGGAACTCTTGGTCGACAACTTTGGGTATGTTCGGGCGGTTCTTGACGGCGGGGTTGTAAAGGTTCAAGTGAAGAAACTCAAGGGCGGCGAAAGGGAACTGCTTCGCATCGATACGAGGGTATCTCCTCCGACGATCGAATTCATCCTTGAAGAGAATGAATCCTGATTCTTCTTCGTAGAAAGAAAAGCATCAACTGTTGCAGTCTCCCGCGGGGGAAAAGGCATGACCCCCCAGTGTCCCACCACCTTGGTAGATGTCTTTCCCCCGCGATGAGATGCGCCTCAGCCCCGCTGCAAATTGAGCGGTTTCCACACATAAAGTGCAATACCGGCGAGAATAACTTTCCCCCTCAACTCACGCTCCTCTACGACACCCAAACCCGTCTCTTCAAGTTCGCACCTCCTGCATCAACATTTTTGGGATCCTTCGGAGGCCACACGATAGTTTCCTCATAGTACATTGCACCAACCATCTCTTCGTGTGTTGGTTCAGGTATCATCATTCTAAATCGAGCTTCCGGCATACTATCGATCCTTGTGAAGCTCAGCGGTGTAATATTCTCTTTCATCCGTCGCCCTTCCGTTTGTGCAAAGATACAATGGCACCCTTCTTTATGCAATCTTTTCCCATTTGCATTTCGACATCAATCAATTGGCATTTTGTTACTCGAAATTCTCACAGCTTCACCCCTCAAAGTGAACTTGCCCTTCGACAAGATTCTTGCCGGGTTTCCGAAATCGTGGCGGGTGCGGCGGACGACCATCTATGTGCGTCCAGTTTCGGGCTTCACTTTCCTCATCTTCTCCGTCGCTAATCACTCGCCCCTCGCCCGGAAATCGATGGCGGTGTGGGCGGGCCGAATCAACACGTGCGTTCAGATTTCGGCCAAATACTTGACAGCACCCGATTGCACTACTCCTTACGGCCGAAATCTACGGCTCGTGCGCGGGCAGCCTAATCCAGCGGGTTTCGATTTCCGTGTCCTTTTTCGGTTACCTTTTTGGACAAGCAAAAAGGTAACTGACGCTCCAAGGCACTATCGTGTCGCGTCACACCTACCTGAACAACCCATCTTTTCTTTTGCACAAGGCTCCCCTCCCATTTCTTCCATCCTAATTGCCACTCACCCAATTCGCCAATCGATTCCAATTGCATTCCAACCAACCTCCTCCATATTTCGTATTGTTGTACTTCTTGCTATGCATCTGCCGCGCACATCTCCATTTTCGCTGGAACGCTCATTCAACTACTGCAAAACGCCACAACCCATCATTCCATTCATCCACCATTCCATCTGTACCCTCTTTACGTATCATCGTAGACACACCTAAATAGTCCCCACGAGTCCAGAGGCCTGCTGAGTCCAGAGACCATTAGCCGGGAAGAACCTTTTCTCAAGACGGTTTGAACCGGTCATCCCCAATTGGTCTTACCATCCCGGACCGGAACTCTGGATCCCATCCAAATCATAGGCCGCAGCCCCTCCATTGTCAAGCTCAAGCAGAGGATCCCTTCCCTTGCTGACAGCTCTGCCCCTCTCGTGATTGTGGGTGAAACTGGTACCGGCAAGTCTCTGCTTGCGACCCTCATCCATCTCCAAAGCCCTCGCGGCTCCGCAGAACTGCAAACACTGAACTTCAGCGTTCTCGTTGAGCGGGATCAGCGCATCGCTCTATTGGGAGGCAGCAGCCCCGATCTCCCAACCACCCGTCGCAGCCTCCTCGAGATCCCATCCACAACCGTTCTCAAGCACCCGAACTTTGCCTCGCCTTACCTCCAGGAAAAACTGGCTCAAGCTATCGCGACCAAGAAGCTGGTCCGTCCTGGCGCCAAGTCCCTCCAGCTTGTTCTGTGTCGTCCTATCATCACGCTACGCTCTCCACTCAGCGAACTCCATCGCAAAGGGAAAATAGTGGCAGCCCTGTACGGCTGTCTCCGCAAATTTGAGCAGCTTTCGATTCCTCCGCTTCGTGATCGAAGGGAAGACATACTGCTCATTGCCGCTCATTTTTTCCGGCGTCAACACCTGATTGCAGACTTCGATGAGCCCAGCAATCATACCCTCTCGAGAAACGCTCGACTACAACCTGCCCTGAAGCGATTCTTGCTCAACAAGTCATGGCCGGAGAACGTCTTTGGTCTCAAGGCATATCTCGGAAGCCTGAAAGTCCGGAACTACAAGGAGTTGTTTGAAGAGAGGGATACTATCGAGTTGACGAAAGTGAAGCAGCTCATCGATGAAGGACGCGAGTCTTCGCTCCAGAAATCATTGGGACTGATCGAACAATACCTTGTTGATCTGGCTCTCAAGAAATGCGACGGAAACAAAACAAAAGCCGCAGCTCTCCTTGGGCTCTCTGAACGCTCAGTCCGCCGGAGCGGTCTCTTGACTTCTCTAGATCATTGAAGCAAAATCCCCGGTTCATTCCGATCAAGATCAACTTTCGCCGCGTCTTTCCTTTCTGCCTTTGCGCCGTCTCGATTGGTTAGGCTCGATCTCAGAGTTCCTCGCTGCATTCCCCTCAACCTAGATTCCCGCGAATCGCCGCTCCCCCTGAAAGTTCCCAGAAAACAGTCGGCAAATCTGCCGACTGTTTTCTGTCCCCTCCTTCCCCTTAATTGGCCCGCAGTTCTTTGAGATCCAGGTGATGTCACCTACTGACTTCACCCATTCAGGGCAATAACCGTCATCTGTTCACTGGTAGTTATTCGAATAACCGCCATCTGTCCAGAGCGGGTTATTTCACTGAAAACGCCGAATAGGATCCCCTCTAGAAGAATTTTTTTCTGGACCAATTGCTCATGGGCCCTGAGGACACACCACAACCCATAGAGGTCACCCTCACAGAGTTCAAAGGATATCTCAGGAAGAAGAAAATGTCAGACAGAACCATTAAAGCCTATGCTTCAGATGTCAATGGTTTCTTCCACCGTTCTGCTCGCCATTCCGATTCCGCTGACCTGAGTTCCATAGTCGCGATTCAAACAAAGGATCTGGAAGACTACCTTCACGAACTTGCCCGTTCCGGGTTGAAATTCGGGTCCGTCAAACGCGCCACCTTCGCTCTCAAGAACTTCTTCCTGTTCCTTCTCAACCAGGGCATGATCAAGGGCAATCCTGCAGCTGCGCTGGCCGTCACACCCATCAGGGGAGGCATTCTCTCCTCAGATCAGATCGTCTCACTCTTCCAATATCTCAATCGGCGTCAACTTTCTTCAGAGGACTCTGACGTTACCCGCTATCGGAGGGACGAGCTGATCCTGCTGCTGATGATATTTTACGGAGTCCGAAAATACCAGCTGCGGACGCTGCGACTCTCCTCCATCGACACAACCAGTAAACCTGTCTCGCTCATTATCAGCACCCTGTTCAGCCTTCGTCTCCACGCGTCAGTTCTAAAGAAACTCCGCACTTACCTGGAGGTCAGAAACTCGAGCTCAGACACGATTTTTCTCGAATCCTTCAGCGAGAAACCTGTAGACAAGATGAGCATCCGTCATGCCTTGAACGAATTGAGCTATGCTCTTCACCTCGATTGCACACCCAAATTGTTGCACAACACCTATTTGCATCTGCAGCAGCATCAAGAAATACGAGAGCCGCTCATCAGACAAATTCTGTCCATCGGAATCACACATAACTATGGCACTGCGCCAAATGCATAATCACGAACTGTTTTGGCTCATCATCTTGTCACTCCTAAGCAGTTGTAAGCTCCCCTCAGCACTGGATGATCCGGAGCTGGTAAGCAGTCTTCGCTTTTCCCCCAGCGCATTCGATTCCTTCAAATCGAACACGCAAATCCTTTACTCACTCAAGTCTCCGGCCACATTGAATGCATACATACTCAAGGTCGATTCAACCGGAAAGGAGTACCTCGTGAAAACTCTCGTGCTTAACGCAGCCGAATCAAAGGGTTCACACGCCCATACCTGGCTCGGCGACACCGATGACGGCCTCTTCGCCCCAACCGGCACCTACATCGGCGTCATCCAGATACAACAGCGACGCTTCGAATCAACGGTTCTCATCTTTCACTACTAACAGCGCACCATTCCCCCCTTCTTTCAAGGGGGGATAGGGGGGTGGGGGTCAGACTCCCTCGCACCCCGCGCACAACACCATCGGAGGTTCCCATGCACCCATCACCCAATCGAACCCAACTCACGTTGTCACTTCTCACATCGTTCATTGCAGCCCTTGTGCTTGCCGCATGCGAGCTGCGTCTTCAGATCCCATCCACAACTGACGCCCCAAGCTTCCCCAAATACCAATTCGAAGCCACGGGCGAAGACTACCTCATATCGGCCCTCGAAGAAGTTCAGGCCATTGCCGACTGGTCGCAATTCTACAGGAACGAACCCAGCACAACCCTCTCCGACAACACTTCAGA
>QYQB01000121.1 GCA_007280275.1 bacterium
CAAATATTCTGAGGCGATCCTCATTCACGGCATCTGTCCGGAATTCATAAAACGACATGGGGTCAAGATTCTGAAAGAAGGTACGGAAAGTGAATCGTAAGGCAACTGCGTTTGCTGCGTCAAGCTGTTCACTTCGCGAAGGAGTAGCTGTCGGGTTTCAGGCCAGTATTGTGTGCCGAACTCCCAGTTGCTATATTGGATTGCAGTGGCGACCAAAATGAAAAAGAAAGTGCATAGTGTTATCACCACGCCTACCGAGATTATCCTCGAAAGCATCTCAGACGGAGTGTTTACTATAGATTCGCAGTGGCACATTACGTCGTTCAATCGGGCAGCGGAAGAGATAACGGGTATATCACGCAAAGAAGCTATCGGTCGTGGTTGTTGCGACGTGTTCAGGTCCAGCATGTGTGAAACCGAGTGCTCCCTCAAGAGGTCGATGGAAACAGGGAAACCGTACATCGGAAAGTCTGGATACATTATCGACGCGGACGGCGAACGGATTCCTATCAGTGTTTCCACTGCGGTTCTTCGCGATGCAAAGGGAAGAGTGATCGGCGGGGCCGAGACTTTCCGGGATCTCAGCGATGTTGAGGCGCTGCGCCGAGAACTGGAGGGCAGGTTCCGTGTCGGTGACCTTGTGAGTCGAAGTCCTTTGATGCAGAAAGTGTTTGAGGCTTTGCCGGCAATTGCCGCAAGTCCAAGCACTGTGTTGATTCTTGGTGATACCGGAACTGGTAAGGAAGTCGTTGCGAAAACGATTCACAGTCTGAGCCCGCGCCAGAAGGGACCGTTCATCGCGGTGAATTGCGGAGCTCTGCCTGATACGCTTCTGGAATCCGAGCTATTTGGCTACAAGAAAGGGGCGTTCACCGGGGCGCACAAGGACAAACCCGGACGGTTTGCCATGGCTAGTGGTGGAACGCTGTTCCTTGACGAAATCGGTGAAGTCAGTTCTGCGCTGCAAGTGCGACTTCTCAGAGTTTTACAGGAACGGACGTATGAACCTCTTGGCTCAACACGATCGGAAGCCACGGACGTACGGGTAATTGCTGCAACGAAAACTGACCTCGCCCAACAAACTCGCAAGGGTCTTTTCCGTGAGGATCTTTACTACCGCATAAACGTCGTTCGCGTCGAACTCCCTCCATTGCGTAAGCGCAAGGAGGACATCCCACTGTTGGTACAGAAGTTCGTTGACCGTTTCAACCGCCTTCAGAGAAAAACTATTCAAGGGTTCTCAGCCGAAGCGCTGTCCCTTCTCATGGCGCATGATTGGCCTGGCAATGTTCGTGAGCTGGAGAATGTTGTTGAGCGGGCTTTTGTGATCTGCAATGAAGGGTTTGTCGAAATCGCTCACCTGCCCGAAGAGTTGACCACTCGCGGAGTCTCGAAACGTGGCTCGTCTCACCTGGAAGACGCGCATCATATGATAGATCTTCAGTCTTTACGTGTAGCTCTGGACCGGAACAATTTCAATCGTGAAGCGGCGGCCAAAGAGCTCGGCATCCACAAGACCACTCTCTTCCGTAGAATCAAGAAGCTCGGGATCGAACTTCCAAAGCGTGATGGACGATCGCGTCGCCGAACGAAACAGTAGCACATCCGCAACTCTCCCTTAGCGCTACAGTAGCATTAAAGCAACTCTACTCGACCTATTCATTCCCGCAAGCGGTTGTTTCTCCCGTATTCATTGGTGTTGTACCACACTTCCCCGCTAAGCCTCCTGGCACGATGCGTGCACTATCTCGTTCTGTATGGAGCTGTCACTCCCGGATGAAATAATTGCATTTGCAGTCTGGAACAACCGCATCGCACCGGTTTTCGATGTTGCTCACCGAGTTTGCATTGTAAATGTCGAGTCGGGACGCGTCATCGGTGAGAGAGAGATATCCCTCGAGAAAGGGACGAACTCGCAGAGAGCGCTTCGTCTGGCTGAGCTGGGTGTCCACACGTTGGTTTGTGGAGCCATTTCACGCCAGCTGCTAGCGACGATGAAAGCCTATGGCATTGATGTCGTGTCCTCGGTTGCTGGCGAATGCGATGAGGTACTTCAGGCGTACCTCACAGGTGGTGTTGAATTACAGGGCTTCTCGATACCCGCTCTTCGAAGATCGCATCGAAAGTCGAGCGAATGAGAAGGGGCTCAGTACTCCAACCTTCAGAAAATAAGACGATGGAAAGAAGTTTCCAGTTGAGATTGTATCCACATCCTGTCCTACGACAAGTGGCCAATCCGGTCAAAGAAATCGATGAAGGGATTCAGACACTGATCAATGGGATGGCGGAAACCCTGCACGCATGTGACGGCATAGGTCTGTCGGCGCCCCAGGTGGGTGTGCTCCAGCGGGTCATCGTGGTGGATACCAAGCAAGGTCTTCTCGCACTTACAAATCCGGAGATCCTTGATCGTCAAGGGGAGGATGAGTTTGTCGAAGGATGTCTCAGTTTGCCGAATGTCAGAGTTAACGTCGACCGCAATAACTTGATAGTCGTACGGGGCACTACGGCAGAGGGGGAAGAGTTCCAGCAGGAGTACAGCGGGCTAGAAGCGCGCGTTATTCAACATGTATTTGATCATCTGAACGGCGTCCTGATCATTGATCATGCACGACGCCGGGAGAGTGGAAATAATGGAGGGTTGGAATGAGCACCGCCAAAGTGGAAAAGAAACCAGACAACAATTTGAACATTGATTCAGCCAGCATGGAACAGGAATTAGAATTCTTCAGACAACGATTCCCCGAGTACGAGAAAACTACTCAGATCGATGAACTGCGAGCGGAAGAGTACGGTCGTTTGGATAGGGTCGGCCATGTGTACCTGGACTATACAGGTGGTGGAATGTACTCTGAGTATCAGCTCAGGGAACACGGCAAATTCCTCAAGGATGGGATCTTTGGCAACCCCCATTCTAATAATCCATCTTCGCTGGCTTCCACGAAAGTAGATGAGAGTGCGCGCAGGTATGTCCTGGAGTATTTCAATGCTTCTCCCGAAGAGTACACTGTCATCTTCACGCACAACGCAAGTGGAGCTCTCAAGATCGTGGGAGAATCGTATCCGTTCGGCCCTGGATCTCGTTATTTGTTGACGTTCGATAATCATAACGCCGTCAACGGTATGCGGGAGTTCGCGCGTGCCAAATGTGCCAGCATTACCTATGTGCCGAACGCAGCTCCCGAGCTCAGGATTGACGAGACCCGAATTGAAGAAGAACTCGCAAAGCCGAATCCCCACGCCCGCAATCTGTTTGTCTATCCTGCACAATCCAACTTTTCAGGCGTACAGCATTCTTTGGAATGGATCTCTAAGGCGCATGCCTTTGGATGGGACGTTGTTCTTGATGCTGCCGCGTTCGTGCCGACCAATGAACTCGACTTAAGTAAATACCATCCCGATTTTGTTCCGCTCTCCTTCTACAAGATGATTGGATATCCGACAGGTGTGGGCTGCTTGATCGCGAAAAGGAGTGCGTTGAAGTTTCTCCGCCCGCCATGGTTCGCTGGTGGTACGATCGAGATGGCATCCGTCCAAGGGGACCGATATCTCCTGAGCGAGGGGGAGAAAGCGTTCGAGGAGGGAACCATCGACTATTTGAATCTGCCGGCAGTTGAGATCGGCTTACGATACATGAAACAGATTGGTGTTCAGAAGATTCATGAGAGAGTGACTTCTCTGACAGCATGGCTACTCGAAAAGCTCGCGGGGCTCCATCACAAGAATGGCACGCCAGTCATCGAGATCTATGGCCCCAGGGACACGTTGAGCCGTGGGGGATCGATTGCACTCAACTTCCTTGACCAGAATGGCCGCGTTTTCAATTTCCATTATGTCGAGGAGGCCTCTTCAGCGTTTAACATTTCACTTCGCACCGGCTGTTTCTGCAATCCGGGAGCAGGAGAAATTGCGTTCGGACTGACGAAGACTGATCTGGTGGCATGCTTTGACGAAGAGGAGCGGGCATCCTTCGAGCGTTGTATCATTGCAGCGAAAGGAAAAACTGCAGGTGCTGTCCGGATATCCTTGGGGATCGTGTCCAATTTCTCCGATGTATACAACTTTGTACGCTTTGCCGAGACCTTTCGAGACAAGTCAGGAAAAGGTGAGAGTGAAAAGTCCTCCTCTGACTGATATCATCGCGCTACACCGCAAGTACTCAAATATGCACCCGGAGAGGTGAATACAATGTTCCTCAACATGTTTTCGTCGAAATATCAGGAGTCGGTAGGAGCGGCACTACGAGATGTCGAAGGGACAACAAGGGCAAAACTGGGCATACTTCGAAACAGCCCTAATGACCCTGAGTCCCTCTTTATAATTGGATCATTGTACGCCTACAGGGGAATGTGGGAAGAGGCGATCCATTATCTTGAACAAGATTTGAGTTTGACGCCCCACGATCTCGGTTTGCTAAATGACCTGAGCATTTGCTACTGGAACCAGGGTGCATGCGGCAAATGCTTCGAGACTCTCCGGCGACTTCTTGAAGTTGACTCATCGTCATGGTTTACGCTTGATAAGTTGTGTGTCGTCTCAGGGGAACTTGGGCGATGGGATGATGCTGTTACCTATGGTGAAGAGGCGGTGCGACGCGGAGGTTTTCGGTTCGGAGAATCACTCGGAAATCTGGCACACGCGTACATTGAAGCTGGCCGACATGATGATGCAATTCCACTTCTGGTCCGTGCCCTTCGAATCGATCCAAACAATAGCGAGCTTGAGAACCTCCATACTCGGGCAATTGCTGGTAGAAGGGAATCGGATACCGAGTCCGGCTGTTGCGACAATCTAATGCCCCGAACCACGGTCGATTTGTCCGCGCATTTTGAGACCGCGGAACGATTGAAATGTGAGGGGCGGTTCGATGAGGCAATCGAGGAACTACGATCAGCGCTCCGTCTTGATCCTGGTTGCAGCGAGGTGATTCGAACCCTGGCTCGCTTGTTCTATCACTCGAAGCAATTCTCGGAGTGCATCTCGTCTTTTATCCATGCAGAGGCAAGAGGAGTGAATTTGGATGCGGACGACCTGTTCATGCTCGGTCACGCGTATGCTTCGAAGAGTTTCCACCATAAAGCTTTGGAATCGTACGACAGGTCGATGGCTCGTGCTGAGAAGGCAGATACACATTTTGCCCGTGGAACTTCCTATCAAAAGCTTCAGGACTTCAACAACGCAGAGCGATGCTATTTGGATGTCCTGCGGTTGAATCCTGATCACAGCGAGGCGCTTTTCAGCCGTGCGAGCGTCCTTGCGGAGAAGGGGGATTTTCCAAAGGCTCTCTTGGAGTATGAAAAGTGGATAA
>QYQB01000237.1 GCA_007280275.1 bacterium
ACGATGACGGGACCAGGAAGGTGCTTACGTGTAACGAGCGCTACTATGTGCCGTCCGAAATTTCGTGGCTGTTGAAATCGCTCGGCTTCAAGGACATTGATATCCTCGGATGCGAGATGGGGGCATGGAGGCGCGACAAGAAACTAACGCCAGAAGATTTTGAAATGCTCGTCGTAGCGCGAACGTGAATGAGGGGTGAAGAAGACCGTTCCTTAAGGGGTACCCCTGGCGCGTATCATACGGGATGTTGAAGCGGGACCTGGCATTCTGAACAAAGGCTGATCAACCTGAAGGAGATACCCATGCTGACCTACTACTCCATTGTCAATAACTCGCTCGTCGAATCTCAGTCAGACGATAGCCCTGTTCTTGTCTACCTCAATCCCGACACCGCCGAGAGGGAATCGCTTCTTGCAAAGTTCGATATCGACGACCATACCTTGTCATCTGCGCTCGATCCGGATGAGGTGTCCCGCGTTGAGTTCAGTCCGGATTTCATCTCGCTGATTTGGAAGCGACCGACGAATTATTCCGGCAAGGATAACTTCTACTTCAACGTCGCGTCGGTCGGCATGTTCCTTCTCAAAGACCGCCTGGTGGTTGTCCTTCCCGATGATATCCCGCTGACAGAACCGGGCGGGAGACATGCCCCTCAGCTTGGAAGTGTCTTCGATGTCATGCTCGCGTTTCTTTACTACACTACACGCCATTATCTGGAACACCTCAAGGTCATTAAAATGGTCTCGCGGGAGTTGCAGCAGAGAATCAACACCTCCATGGAAAACAAACACCTGATTCAGATGTTCAATCTCAGCGAAAGCCTTATCTATTATCTCAACGCAATCAATGCCAACGGCGCGGCTCTTATCAAACTGAACAACCATGCCCAAAAGGCTGGCTATCCCGCAGAGGCAATCGAGCTCCTCGATGATATCATTATTGAGAACAACCAGTGTTACAAACAAGCGGAGATTTACTCCACGGTGTATTCCGGGCTGATGGACGCTCGGGGCAGCCTCGTCAACAACAATGTGAACGTGCTCCTGAGAAAGCTGACCCTGATCAACGTCGTGTTCTTGCCTCTGAACCTGATTGCAGGGATCGGAGGTATGTCAGAATTCAGCATGATGACTCAGGGCATCGACTGGAAGATTTCCTATTCTTCCTTTCTCATCGCGATGGTACTGATCGGCGTGCTCACCGGAGTAATTCTCGGGAGAATTAACTTCGGGGGAGCCAAGACTGCCAAGCCAAGAAAACGCTGATGGATCGACCCATGGCTGCGAATACCAACCCGTAGGGAAGACTCAATGCGGAAATACCTGAAGGTTATCGTCATCATGCTTTCGCTTGTTGGTTTGTCTTGCGCTCGCCAAGCTCAGCGATCCGAGACCCCCGGCCCCAACCCCCCGGGTTCACAACTCGTGAAATACGGCATCGTCCTGTCGGTCGGTTCGACTGGAGAGTGGGACGCGGGCATGGTGGAATCTCCGTCAGTGTGGCATGATGTCAACCGCAAGATGTACGGGATGGTCTACACGGGATACGGCAGCTCAGACTCGACCAGGCGGGGATATAAGTTCGTCACCGGGCCCCAGATCGGACTCGCGTGGAGCGACGATCTGCTTCATTGGAAGAAGGATGCTCGTAATCCGATTTTCACCGGGAGCGGCATCGCCGGTTCGCCTGATGCCGAAGGGGCGACGGGACCATTTATGTGGTTCGAGAACGGGAGGTACTACCTTTTCTATTTCGGACTCACAGCCCGGGGATATGAGAAGGGGACGAAGACGATGAACGTCGCTACTTCCACAAATCTCTACACTTGGAAACGGTACGATCGAAATCCCATCATCGTTCCTGCGGGAAAAGGCTGGCGGAGGGATGCGATATGGCATCCGAATGTTGTGAAGGTCGGGAATCAGTACTATCTTTTCTTCAATGCGTCCGGTGTCGTCAATGGGCTGCAGGAGGAGTTCATCGGCTACGCAACGTCGAAGGATCTGCTCCACTGGGAAGTCGATGATGTCAACTCGCCGCTTGTCGTCGGCAGCGCCAGGCCGGGAGCCTGGGACGCTTCCGGTCGGGCCGGAGATCCAAGCGTTTACAGGGTTGGAAACACCTGGTATATGGCCTGGTATAGCTGGGACAAGAAAAACTCAGCCGACGGTTTGGCGTGGACAACCGAAGAACTCTTTCCGCTGGGATGGCGCACCTATGAGCACAATCCGGTCCTCCGCATTGGAGAGGCCGGGTCCTACGACGCTCTGCACGCCGGGAAACCATTCATTTTGAGGGCGAACGACATCCATTATCATTTCTATACTGCGGTAGCGCTCGATGAAACGCGCCAGATCGCTGTTGCTGTCTGGCCCGGAGTGCGCAGATAATCGAACTATGCCGGTTGGAAGCATCAGGTGTGGGCACGCCCATGTTGTTCGGATTGTACAAAGTCAGTTTGCCCACAATCATCTTGAGCAGGACACATTGTGGTGCCGTAAGACCTATGCGTGATCTAACCGCGGATAGCACAAATTGCAAACGTCCTATGTTGGACTCTAGGCACTGATTATCGTATCTTCTAAGTGGAAAGGTCCACTATAACGAGAATGATTGCATCCCTAGAAAATAGAAAACGACTTGGCCAAGTCTTCACGCCAGAGAAAGTTGCGAGTGCCCTCGTACGATGGGCAATTAGACGTGAGACTGACCAACTCCTGGACCCATCGTGCGGTGACGGACGTTTTCTCGCTCTTCACAGGACTTCGACCGGCATCGAGTTGGATCCTCTGAATGTGGCTTTGGCTCGAGAACGTGCTTGCAGGGCTACAGTTTATGGGGAGGAGTTCTTCCAATGGGCATCGAAAACTTCTTGTCGCTTCGAAGCAGCTGCCGGCAATCCTCCCTTCATCCGGTATCAACATTTTTCTGGCGAGACTCGGCAACTCGCATTGAAACTTGCGGCGAATCTTGGTGTGAAAATCAACGGGCTAGCCTCCTCTTGGGCATCGTTTTTGGTCGTGACGGCCGGATTGCTTAAGCAAGGCGGAAGGATGGCTTTCGTTGTACCGGCGGAGATCGGCCATGCTCCATACGCATCGCCAGTCGTTTCATTCTTGTGCTCTCGTTTCACCCGCGTTAGAATCGTTGCGATTCGAGAGAACATTTTCGCTCCCCTATCTGAAGCGGCGTGGCTTTTGTTTGCTGAGGAGTTCGGTGGCAGCACCAAGTTCATCGAGCTATCTCTTTTCGACAAGTTCTCAGCTTTTACATGGACCGATAAACCTACTAAGAAGATCGCAATTTCTTCTTGGCAGCACGAAGGATCTCGTTTGCGCAAATTCCTCCTTCCTAACTATGCTTTGAGTACCTATCAATCGATTGCTCGTAGATCTGGAGTAAGCCGTTTCGGTGAGATTGCTCACGCGGGCATCGGTTATGTGTCTGGCGCCAATGATTTTTTTCACCTCGCACCGTCTGAGGCGAAACATCTCGGCATTTCCAAAGATTTCTTAAGATTTGCGATTAGAAGGTCGCGCCAATTGCCTGCGGAGCGGGTCGATCGACAGGCTGTCAAGCGATGGATTTCACAAGATGAACCGATGATGTTGCTTTATCTGAATAATTCAAAGAAACTTCCTCGAGAAGTACTTGCTTATTTGAATTCGTCCAAGGGGCAGGAGGTTCGCAGAGGTTACAAATGTCGTCATCGAGACCCGTGGTATGAGATTCCGGATGTTCGTGTGCCAGACGCCTTTATGTCTTACATGAGCGGAAAAAAACCATCTCTCGTAAGAAACGATGAAGGATGTGTCTGTACGAATTCAGTCCATGCTGTCTTTCGGAAGAACGGGATATCTGTACGCGCGATCCAACAAGCTTGGTCACACCCACTAGTGGACCTCAGTTGCGAATTGGAAGGACATCCTCTAGGCGGAGGAATGCTGAAGTTGGAACCAGGGGAAGCATCGAATGTGCTGATCCCGATCAATAATCCTAAGGTGACAGCATCTGAAACCGAGATTCTGAAAGAGGCTACAGCCGAAATGAGAGGATGGCGTAACTATGCCTGATCAACTCGATCTGGAACAATTCACCCTGTCTCATGCAGCTCGAAGCTTCATCGCCGCGACTTCGACGGAGAGTGGCGAACACATCAAGCCATTGCATCGTTATTTGGGTGTTCGACTGGTTGTCGAGGGTGGATTCCTTCCTGAAGAACTCTCGCCAAGCCCGCCGTTGAAGTCCGAATATCGGCGCAACGCGTGGTACCTATCATTTGACAGTAGTGCTGGCAACGAGAAGGAACAGATTGTTCTGGGCGCACTCAAGAGCAAACGTATCGATCTCGTCCTTGCGAAGAACGGCATTGGTCCTGTTCTTGCGATTTCTGTGAAGGGAACAAGCAAAGCATTCCGCAACCTTGTGAACCGTACTGAAGAGGCTATTGGAGATTGTGCGAATATTCACATCATGTATCCGGGACTTGTTTACGGTTTTGTCCATTTCCTTCGAGTCACTGACTCGTCTGATAGCACACTCAAATCCAACGACATTCTTCTGGACAAGAAGGGAGCGGTTATAGCGGCGGTGAAGGACTACTCCAGAATACTAGAAGGATTGTCGGGAAGGGTGCTCGTGCGAAATGACTATTCAAGATACGAGTCTGTCGCTCTAGCCCTTCTCAAAGCGAGTCCAAGGGGAGGGCCATCACCCCTTTTCACAGGATTCCCTGGCCCCTCGAGCCCTTTGTTGTTGGATGCTTTCTTCCAGAACCTCTATCGAGTGTATGACTTGAGATTTCCATATACATATTCAGACCCAGGAGCAAGACTCCTGAGTAGGATTAGATGGCACAGGGACTCCCCGTTCTTAAAATCGATGTACAAGAAGGAGAGCACGAGGCGCTCGTTCGAATACGAGTCCCGCACCGATGATTGAGGGCTGTGCGTTCAAGAAGGTTGGTGTGGAACCTCTACGATTGATCGTCCAGTGCCGTTTTCCCTTGAGTTGCCAAGCGCGCTTCTCAGGATGACCTTTTGTTGCGGTAGATCATTGCGCGTCTCTGGCACGACTATGCTTGCGACAATGAAAGCCGGGCGTAACAGCATCGGCATCGAGACAGACGCTCAGTACTGCAAAATGACAGAAGAACGATTGCGCCAGGAGAATTCGAACATGTTCTCTTCGGCCACATTGGAATTCGTATATCCTGCGGCCGAAGGTCCCCACAAACTTGCCGTCGCGAGCAAAAAGGGAAAGTACTCCGCTGCGACCAAAAGACCCGCCAAGAGCCGCAAATGAGCTTGAGTGCGCGTCTTCCTCTGCAATTGAACGGCTCACACTAGCCCGTCAGGGTCTTCAAGAGAGAAGCCACCTCACTCGCTGTACCTCCAAGCTTCATCAAAACATGAGGTCGAGTCGATGGATCGCCCCTCCGGCCAGCAATCCAAGATTGAAATCCGGCATGCATTCAGAACCGGTGATGCAGGGCGATTGATCGAGCTCCACGGTCTTCTGTATTCCCGGGAGTACGGATTCGACCACACATTTGAAGCGTACGTGGCAAAGCCACTTGCCGAATTCATGCTTACGCAGACACCCCGCGAGAGGATCTGGCTCGTTGATTCTGATGCCGTCCTCATGGGATCTGTTGCGATTGTAAAGCACTCGGAGACCGAAGCACAACTCCGATGGTTCCTCCTTCATCCGTCGCTCCGGGGGAGAGGGTTGGGGAATCGACTCGTCGAAGAAGCAGTAGCTTTCTGCCGGGAAAGCGGATACGAAAGGGTGTTCCTGTGGACCGTCAGTTCGCTCCTTGCGGCTGCACAGGTATACCACAAAGCTGGTTTCCGTCTCACCGAAGAGTATACACAAGAAATTTGGGGATGCAGGGTTACCGAGCAGCGGTATGATCTGGTTTTGCATACCTGAATCGTGCTTCGGGATCGAACCCTCCACAGAGACCTGGTCCCATTTCTGCGATCCGGTCCAGGCAAGTGACATTATTGGAGGAAAGGACAAAGGTCGTATCCGACTCGGCGAGGAAAGCCCTGCTCGCCACCATCCTCGTTTCGTCGCGCACGCCACAGAGTTGAT
>QYQB01000232.1 GCA_007280275.1 bacterium
CGAGAATGGGATTGAGCGACCTGGAAAGCTCCCGGTCCGTGGACTTCATAATGAGATAGTTGATCGGTTCACCGGCAGGCCCCGGCCTGTTCAGCTGGACAGCCGTACCCAGATAGACATCGTTGAGCACCTTCAGTTTGAACACACCTGCCGAGTCCCGGGCCGACGGTTGGTCCAGAATACCTGACGCATCGAGGGATGTTTTGAGATCAGTCTGACCATGGGGATCGAGCGTCGAGAGAACGATGGTCCGCTGATGGACCAGAAATATCTCGCTGTTGTTCGTCCATTGCTTCAGTCTCCCCAGCTCTTCATCTGTAATCGCGAAGCCGAGAGTCAGTGTACCGATCACATCGCGGTCGACCAGAAGCGGGACCGATGAGACGCGGAAGACTCTCGCACCCAGCGACCACACATCGGTGGTCGAGCCGGATTGAAGAGCTTGCTGGATGGAAGCGCGGCCGGCAACGTCCCCCTCCAGTTTCTGGCCGAATACGAGCTGTACCAAAGGCTTGCCTCGTCTGTCCGTGAGAACCAGCAGGTCGCTCACGGTGGTCTGGCTGAGCTCTTTTGAAAGCTGATAGGCCGTTTTCGGATCCTGAAGCTCCACGACGGCGCGCAGACGGGGGGATTCTGCGATCACCTGACAGCCCCTCGAAAGGATTTCAGCCTCCAGACCGATGATCCCGTTCAGGGTGGAGCGATTGCTCAGCAATGCTTCCGAAAATGCATCTTCGATTCTGCTGCGAGTCCAGTAGTTGATGATGAAGAATGTTATCACCAACAAGCTGAGGACCACGCCCCAGATTGAGAGGAGGATTTTATTGCGGAATTTCACTCTTCGGTAGCGCGCCTTTCGAATGGATGATTAGTTTTCAACGCGGAGTCGCCGAGGACGCAGAGAATCGCAGAGGGTATATCACAACGATCTCTGCGGTGCTCTGCGAGCTCCGCGCCTCTGCGTTGAGAACAACAAAAATCAAAAGAACATGCCCTTCGGAAGCAGCACTAAAAGGAGACTGCCAGTTGTAGGACTGTAAGGTTGTCCCGCATGCCGGTCACTTCCGGCGTTCGCGTCTCACGGCGTATGATCTTGATGATCGTATTCCTGTCGATATGATAGCCGATCCCCGCCTCGACTTCAAGAACATTGTTGTCCCACCGCACGGAGGCATCGCCAATGTTGAGCTTTGAGAAGATCAGGCCGCTTACACGCGCAGCCGTGGAGAAGCGCGGAAACCAGGTGTACTTTGCTTCGGCGTAGTAGCCGAGGACGGAGAGCTTTGTGTCTTCGTTCTCAAACGGGACCGTCCACTGGCTATAGACCGCTTCGCCGTTCAGGAGAAACCGATCCCGGCTGAACTCGAAGTCGGCTTCACCGATCAATTGCTGGTAGTGGTTGCTCCCCTCATCCCGGGGCAGGGGTTTGCCACCGTCAGCGAGGTATGCGCCCATCGCTGCAGAGGCGCCAACAGTGAGTCCCATCATTGGAGTATACGCGAGACGGACGATCTTGTTGAAATCCTGATTTTGATTCAACTGGCGAGATGAAGTAGAACTGATGGTTCCGTTGGAGCCCGCGATGGCGTAGTGCAACCTGCCGATGTCGCCGTAAAGCATTGCGCCGATATCATAGATGCCAAAGTCGAGCAGGCGCATGCCCACTCCCTTGGTGCGATTGTTCAAGACCTCCACACGACCGGCTACCTGAGCGGGAAGTGAGGTGCGATATTCGTAGATCAACGGTAGTCCATAGAGGAAATTCTTTGTGGGGAACCGCCGCTCCGCGAGATTCCCAAAGGGCATGTCAAATTTCCCCATTTGAACGTTAAAGCCAAGTCCGGCGAAATCCGTTATTCGAATCGCAGCATAGTCGAAATTGATTGGATCGTCTTCGAACGACCGTGTGTTGACAAGGACGTACACGTTGTCTGTGACTTTGCCGTCGACGAAGAGGTCAAACCGCCACCCGAATGTCGCATTGCCTTTGTTCACGACTCGCGGATTCTGGGAGCGGGAGCTCTTCAGGGAATAGGCAGACGCTTCACCACTCAACTGCACCTGGGCGAATGCAGGAAGGGACAGACTCGCCCCAAGCACGAGGAACACCAGGATGTTCTTCATAATCACATCTCAATAGGTGAAGTTAACATTGACGGCGTCGCCCCCCTTGACCGTCACACTCTGGCTGCCGGCAAGCTCCCGACCGCACCAGAACTTGACGGTATATGTTCCGCTGGGGACGTTCTTGATCGAATACGAACCCTGATCGTCGGGGACCACAAAATACGGACTCTCGAGGATCAGGATGGTAGCGTTCATGTGGGAATGAATGTCACAGTAGACCCGAACCACCCCCGGCCGATCGAACCGAACGGACTTGGATGATCCGGTCGGATATCGGCCAAGATCGAACTCTCTGGGTTGCGAATAGGAAAAGACGTTATGAAAAAGGAGATCGCGATTCGGGAAGTCCACCGTCGTTCCGACGAGTATTGGCAGCACCTGGGGATGAAACGTGAGGTCCTTCTGATCCAGGCTTGGATGGGTGGTTGGAGTCTCAAAATTCTGCCCCTTCAATGTTTCGCTTTCAAGATAGACAACAGCCTTCTCAGACAACTTGAACAATGTCGGCGGAGGAGTGTTGCTCTCGGAACCCGTAAGCGCCGGGCGATGCGTGCTGTAACGGTCAATGATTGGGGTCTTCGGTGATTCAGCGTCAGCTCTGGAAACCGTGATCTTCCCTCGGATTTCTCCCGGCTTCTTCGCTTCCTGTGCCAGGAGGTGATGACCGAACATCTGCGCTCCCGCGATCAGCAGGAACCCAAGAACCATCGTTCTTCTCGATTTTTGTGGCTTAACCATAGTGGGGTCTCCAACCGTGTACGACTGCCTTACAATTAACGAAATTTGGAGTCATAATCAATCAGGCGAACGATTGGACTGTTGCGTGTGACATGAAACAAGAAAGCCCGCATCAACGTTGGGTCGATGCGGGCCTTCGCCAAACCGGAACGATTGACGTCAGACTGCTTGCTTCGCCTCAGAAACACAGGTCTTGTCGAACGCATGGATGATCGTCGCCGCCACTTGATCCGATGTGTGACCTTCGATCTGGTACCGATGGATCATGTGGACCAACTTGCCGTCACGCATGATTGCGAACGACGGGGATGATGGGGGTTGGTCCGTGAAGTACTCCCGCGCCCGGGCGGTCGCCTCTTTGTCCTGCCCGGCGAAAACCGTCACGAGTTTGTCCGGCACGACGGAGTGCTGCAGAGCCTTTGCCAGGGCCGGTCGTGCAGCCCCCGCGGCACAGCCGCAAGTCGAGTTGACAACCACCAGCGTCGTTCCTTTTGAGTTCGGGAGGACGGCATCGACATCTGCGGGGGTTCGCAATTCCTGTGCCCCAAGACGCGCAACTTCATCCCTCATTTGCTGTATCAATATGTCGTACATAAGAACTCTCCTTCTTCACTATTCCGTCGAAATTGTTAATTGATGTAGCCATCAGAACAAATTCGGGCCGGAATCGTTCCCCAGCGTAGGTCGAAATTCATTTCGACCACATTGAGCATCCTCAACATCTGGAAGGAGCCACGTACTCCATTGAGAAGTCAGACTTCTACCGCTAAGGTGCGTGGCACCTACCGAGTCTTGGAATTGGGCGGCTTGAAACCCCGGTATGTATCGTAGCGGGAATCGTAGAAGACAAGCTGGAATGTAGAGTCTCTCAGCGTGCCGCCGGAGGGATAGAGGTAGAATTTCTCGATTGTATCGGTGGGTTTCGTTGACGGCTTGTGTTGGTCTGCATAGAATTCGAGGACGTAGTATCCGTTCCGATACTCGGCCGTTTCGATTTGCCCGAGGATATTCTCGTGGCTAAAAAGCCGAAGGTCCCGCTCCACCATGCGTATCTACGGTTGCTCCGATCCCTGGACGTATTCGCTTCTGCGGATCAGCATCAGGATCGCTGAGTGTGACACGATAAGATACTTGTGTTCATCGTATTCGATCTCGATGGCGGAATCGCGCAGGAACAGCGCATAGTCCCCCTCTTCGGCCTGCAGCGGCATGTACTTGATCGGATCTTTTGGGGAGGTCGACCATTGCTCCTGGTCGAGGAAGTGCGGATTCGGAACAGCATAGCCGGGACCAACCTGGACAACCATGCCGCTGTTGACTTTTTCCTTTTCCTTGACGCCGGGCGGAAGGTAAAGGCCATGGTTGGTACGCTCTGCCTCGGCGTCAGGTGATAGGAGCACCTTGTCGCCGACAAGAATGATCTTTTTTCGTGTTTTGATTTCCATAGGAGAAAATTGTTGACCGGCGTTTTGAATGATTCTTGCCCACTCAAAGATAGCATTTTTCCTATGGTCCTGCAATGCGTGATTGAGAAGCCCGAACCGTTTGATCTAATTGAAACAGCGGTCCTGTGTTGATTGCAGACTCCGAATGTTTTTTGTATATTGAGGACGACCTAGGAGGAATCGTGCGGAGGGAGAAGTAATTCGGAACGTAGCGCAGCCCGGTAGCGCACTTGCTTGGGGTGCAAGGGGTCGCGGGTTCAAATCCCGCCGTTCCGACTAGTTTTTTAGGTCACTGCTAACAGACTGCTAACAAGCAGGAGGTCGGCCGTGACCTTTTCGTGTATATCTATCTTCAAGCGCAACAACGGCATCTGGTATATCCTCTACACCCAGGATGGCCGCCGACGCTGGAAATCCACCCGGACAACAGTGAAGAGCGAAGCCCTCGCTCAGCTTGTTGAACTCAAAGACCCAGCAAAAGAGAAACCCAAGACACAACTGTTCTCAGAGTTTACGAAGGAGTTCCTTGCGTATGCAGAGACCACTTATGCTCGCGCCACGCGTGACATTTATCGTGTATGTCTCCGTCATCTCCAAAGAATTGTGCATGAATAGTAAGTGGTTTTTATGGCTATAGCCTTAAAAATGACTCGCCGTCTTAAGGCTAAAACTGGACGATATGGTCAGAACCAGTTCTGAGCTGGGCTTTCTAACGCAATTGACCCAGAAGCGTCTTCACCTCGGCAGTATGCGGCGAACCCGGCGCAAGTCTGAGAAATCTCTGCCATGCAATTTTCGCCATTACGCAGTACACTTGTTACAAGGCGCTCTCCAGGTATCAGACCTCAGCCACAGGCACTTCCTGATAAAAGCTAAAATTTCCCAACCCTTCCCATGAAGAAAATCCTTATTGCCTTCTC
>QYQB01000289.1 GCA_007280275.1 bacterium
AAAGTTACCTGCGCTCCGAAGTTCTGGGCCGAGACTCCTATCTGCACCGAACGAAATCCCGTAATCTAGAGCATGCCAAAGTCAAAAAGAACCACATCCGCGTAGGTCTTGTATGACGTCCGCTCTCCTGTTTCAGCATTGACCAGGGTAATAGCCTGGTCTGCCCAGAGAGATTCCATTGCATACTTGACCGTGATGCCGGCAGAAAATTTGTCGGTGAATGCTCTGGCGTAAGAGAGGCCGAGCAGATAGGAATAGGGTGTAAATGTCCCGCCGGTCAGACCGGGATTGAAGAAGGGATCGCCATGCGCAGGAACGACGAGGTCAATGGCATCGACACGTGTCTCTTGCATGGTTCCGTAGTCGAAGTACTGCAATTGAAAGCCAAGCGTTCCCAGGTCTCCCAGTGGCAATCCATATGCCAGCGAAATCTGTTTTGTGTCAAACAGCCATATGGTAAGAGTCGAGGTGATATCCTGGTTTTCAGATTTTGTCAATCCCGCGGGATTCCAAAACGTTGCATCGGCACCGCTGGCGAGCGACACAAATGCGTCGCCCATGGCAGTGGCACGGGCTGTCGGCATGATTTTCAGGAATTGGAGCGAGCTGGTCCCAACCTGTTGTGCAGAAAGCCGCCCGATGCAGATCGTCAGGAACAGCGCTGTTATGAGTACTCTATAGGTGTGGTTCATAGTCATCTACTTTGCTCAGTTGATGATAACAAATTTGCCATTGGCACGAGCACCGTCGGGCGAATCGACGACGAAGAAATAAAGTCCTGAAGCAATCAATTGATTGTTGCGCGTTAACTGGAAATACGCATGGACGTTCTGATCGACATCATGTTCGATGGTCTGAACGAGCTGTCCGGCCAGCGAATAGATCCGTATCGTGCACTTTCGGGGAAGATTGTAGAAACGAAGCTGCGCATTAATATCGCCCTCGGTGCTTATCCCGGCGTATCCTGACTTGACAATGAACGGATTCGGGGCGACGAAGACTTTCCTCAGCGCCGACTCTGCTCCGATAGATGCCTGATGCATTATTACATTTGTCCGCCCGCTCTTGTTCCCTTTGTTGTCGACAGAAACAACAGAGTAGTAGAAGTTGTCGCCGATCCGCGTATTCTTATCGAGAAACTGGTACTTTCCGTCGATGAAGTAGGCCGGATCCCTTTTTGGTATCCTTGCCAGTGTCGTCCAGGGCCCGATGGATTGTGTGGCCCTGGCCAACTCGTAGTGATCGAGCGTCCCCTGAAGTCTTGGCGAGCTGAACGATTCCACTTGAGCTCCCCACGTGATTCTGTTTTCTCCCAGCACGGTGTTCTCTACATCAATAGCTGGCGCGGGAACAGGGATGGGCAGGGTATACACACCGTGCTCGCGGTATTGTTCAGGCCAAAATTGCACCGTGTTGTGATTCACCAATGGTTCGTTGGTATATGCCTGGATGGCACGGTCTACAACCTCGCGCACGGTTACAACGTTTGAGTTCACGTAATCAGGCAGCGAGTACTTGCTCAAATAGTCACTTCCATACAGAACCGTGTTCACAGAGTTCCGGTTGAGTTCATTCTGCTTCTTCGGAACCCAGTAGTTGGGTACCGTGTAGAATGCGTAGAGTGAGTCTCCTGATTCCGAGGCTCCAATCGTTGAATTTCCGTTGCTACCCCCGATATCCTTCACGCCTGCGTTTGTTTCTTCGAGGCGCGCCGCTCCGTAGCCGCACACTTCTGCCATCGTAATGTGAATCTTCTCACCCGGGGCCAGATTGTACGGTCCGAAAGCGAAGTCTCTTCCAATTGCTTGTGGGACACTTTGCCTCCAATTGAACGTCGCACGACCAATCCAATCCGGTCCAAACGTGCTGAGCTCTGTATTGCAGCCATATTTTCGACCCTGCGTGATATCGATAATATCACGGAGTATCTTCGTCGTAGTCATCACCTGAGTCTCAATGATCAGGCTGTAGGGCTGCTTGATACGCCCGTTGACATCCCATGAGATCGTATCTGCACCGGAAATTATGACCCTCGTACCATCCCCTCGACGAACCAGATGTTGCGTATCATAGTAGAGTGCCATATAGCCTGGTGCCTGAGGACTGAGCAATCCGCCGCCGTTCTTGCCGGTCGTTGCCCATTCTCCGAAATACTTGGGCTCGGGATTACCGGTACGGTGCAATCCGTACTGAAGCCATCGCTGCCTGTCCCAGCGTGCATTGAGGTTTGGTTCGATCACAGTGTTGGCCCAGGAGTTGGACACCCTCTCATACCCAAATTTCCCTCCGGTAATCCCGTAAGAGAAATTGATGATCAGGTCTGTGAGTCTCGCCGGAGTGGGAGGTGCGGGGGGCTTCATATCACCGGTGTTTTCAAATTCGTATTCATAAATAATGAAATCATCATAATCGGGGAAGCTCCACGCCCGGCTGGTGCGAGTGACGGTGAGCCCTACCGGGGTCGCCCATTTAGCAATGATGATTTCTTCTGCCTCATTCGGGTTGTACGCCGGATTCAGGCTTCCATCCGCGAGCACAGGATAATTCTCGATGCGCACCTGACTGAGTGGAAACGATTGTTGACCTTCGACGACAGTAACATCGTTCAGTCCACCGCAGTAGGCGTAGAGGCGCGTCAGGCTACCCGCCCGGTCTGTACCGATCTGCAATCCTCCGCCATAGGAGTTATGATGCCCCGAGTATTGTTGTCCATCAACGATCGTAACAAAGTTCTGGGAAGCCCCTGAGGCGAAATTGCCAGGCCACTCGAATGACGGAATTCCCGGTATTGTGCTGGGATTCGATGGCTCGTACGCCTTTCCAAGCTCGCCGGTGTTGTATACAGCCTGGTGGAGCATGCCGCGTTTGTGAACGAGATAGTTCCTCTGCATTTGCGCCCCCGCAACACTTGCGAACAGGCAGAAAAGGTAGAGAAGGTTTTTGATGGAACTCATGTTCTGCTCCTCGAAACTTGTGGTGAGTGCCCGCTCGCGTTAAGAGAATCCTCACGGCGGGCAGGAAGCCCGCACTGAGCGAAGCGTCGAACCACTAGAAGTTGACTACCATTCCAATGGTCCATGCCCTTGGTGCATTGGAGTAGATTCGAAATTCCTGGTTGGCCAGGAACGCCGGATAGTTTTCATTGTCGTAGTACGTGAGGTCTTCGCCTCTCTCATACCGTACCGTAAATCTCTGGAGATTGGCAGTATTGTTCGGATTCGGATTGAAAACCGCATCGTAGCTGTAGATCCTGTCATTGAACAGGTTCGCAATCTCAACATAAAACGTCGCAGTGGTGCCAAAGAACCGCGAGAAATTCTTGGTAATTTTCACATTGGTCGTGGTTTCATTGGGTGCACGCTTGCTCATGGGAATCCCAGGTTTGAGCCAGGAAGAGTACGGTCTGCCGCTCCGGATAAATGAGGTCACTGCAATCGCAACCCGCTCCAGCGGAGAAACGCTGAAAATGGCCGGCCCCCAATTCTCGGGAGTATTAAAAGAAAAATTCGCGATCAGGTTATGTGTTCTGTCAAAGTCCAGCAAGATGTCCTGGGGAAGAGGCTCGGTGGATGGCCCGCTTTCATAAATGGTAGGGTAATTGTACGCGTTCGCTGAACTTCGTTTCCCTGATGCAACACCGTAGGTGTAGCCCAGTGTGCCAGTTAGCATTCCTCTCCGCTTTGCGAGCCCCACGCGAAAGCCTCGTATTCTTGCATACTCACGATTCATGTATGTCAGGTACGGTACGTTCGAGGAGCTCGTAGGATAGAAAAGAGCTCGTTGGACAAGATCCTTGACGTCTTTATAGTACCCGCTGACATCCAGAGTGAAGCCCTCTCCCAGTCCCTGCGTGACGCCGATATCATAGGTGTTTGTGATTTCCGGCTTTAATCTGGGATTTCCCAGCGTCTGGCCCTGAGGGACAGATGATGCTCCTCCGATATTATGGACATCCAGTCGTGAGAAGGTCTCAGAGAGAATTTGATTGAACGTCGGTCGTTGGAGAAACGTCCCATAGTTGACGTGGAAGACCGTGCTGACCGATACGGGGAAAGAGAAGCCTGCGCGCGGCTGCAGGCGTGCGACAGTTGACGTCTGTTCGCGAGGTGCGAGCGGCTCAAAATGATGAGCACCAAGGCTATCTACATAGTCAAATGGTGCGAACGTATTTGTATAGTAAGAAACCTGAGGATTGTACACATCGAGCCGGAGCCCGACACTTGCGATCATTCCCTGAAATTCCATCTTGTCTTGCACGTAGATCCCAACTTCGAATGGCTTCGCGACGTACTCACTGAAAGTCCCACCACTGCTGTTGTCAACGCCATTCTGGGTATTGACATCGATAGAATACCAGTTACCCTGGATTCCAGCCATCAGCATGTGCGCTGACGATGCCTGGCTGGTGATCGATGCGTCAAGGCTGACAGTGCTTGTCTTTTCACTGGTAAATGTACCCGCCGCTTTTCCGAAGGAAGAAAAACCATCAGGATTTGGCTGCCACGTGCTTATCCAAAAAGGCTTCTGTAAGCCTTGGACCGCGAGGTAATCGGGATCGGTGACCGGCGAGCCTTCGAGCGACTTCGTCTGGAGAGTATTGATCTTGACCTCGTAAAATGTACTTGCACTGAGCGCGTGTGCCCAGCGGAATCCGAGCTGTCTGTTGTCGTCCTCCGTGCGTGTTACACCAAATACGCGATCCCACACCCAGCTTGTCCATCCGCTTGAGCTTAAGCCGCTGAACGAGTGTCCCTCTTGTTTTGCGAACGCAGCGCTCACGCGGAGAGTCATGCCCCTGCCAAAATCGTAGACAACATTCCCCATGAACTGCTGATTGGTGTTCGGTTCAGGTGGAGGGAGCATTGGCCATATCCTCTGAACGTGAAGCGCCATAAACACGCGCACGTTGCTTGCCAGCGGACCTCCGAAATTCACATCAGCCGAATAGTCCGGAAGGTTGCCATAGTCCTGCAGATAATCACGGTGTCCCTGCAGGAGATAGAGAGTGTACAGTACCTCTGATTGCGTGATCCTATCTTTTCCATAGAGACCTGTAATGCCGCCGATGGATGCTGTATTGGTGGAATCCATCCAATGCTGCGGACTATCAAGGGGTTTCAAATAGGGATTACCGGTGGTATCCCAGAGGCTGGGACCAAAATGTTTGCGTCCTGGTGATCGCGTGCGCACTTCTCCGCGTGCCGACCATTTATCGGAACTGCCTTCTTTCATTGTGATATTGACAACGCCTGATTGTGCGTTTCCATACTGAGCGCCAAATCCGCTTGTGATGACCTCGACTTCTTCCACCGCGCTCATGATCGGATTGAACGCGGAAGCACTGGTCAGCGGGTTCATGATCCCCATGCCGTGGAGATTATACAGTTCCTCGTTGTCGCGCCCACCCCGGAAATGTCCATCACTGACATCCGAAGATAACGTAAGGACGTCGGAAATATCCTGGATGCCCGGCACATTCAACACGTCTTCACCGCGTCGAATTTCACTGGTTGAAATCTTCTCCCTCTCGACATCGGGGCGCGTCGCTGTGATGACCACTTCCGCCGCCTGAAGCGCCGTCTCATCCAGCGAGAAATCGACCGTCGTCGTACGGTTGATGTTGACGATGGCGCCCGTCTTCGTCACAGAACGATATCCCACGATGGACGCCGTGAGGTCGTATGTCCCCGGGGGGAGGTTGAGGATGTAATAGTTGCCGTCAATATCCGACGCCGCGCCGTACGTGGTCCCCCGAATCACGATGTTCGCCATCGGAAGGGGTTCTTTGCTCTTCGAATCGACGATGTGGCCGGAGATCTTTCCCGAGTTCTGTGCCAGGAGTGGGGCCAGAGAGACGAACATGAGCAGAATGGCTTTTTTCATAGAGCGAATTCCTCAACTGCGGTACAATTGCTGATTGGAACCCAAAAGTCGATGAAGTATGATTTCATGCTGCTTGGCGAGCAACTGAAGTGGTTGACGGATTGTGGGGAGTTGATACTCACCCCGCTCTGAACGGTCTTCGGTGCGTTGGAGTGTACTCTCAATTCCTGGTTGATGAGAAACCCCGGTTGGAGGTTGTTTCCCTGGCTACTGCTGTCTTCGCCTGCGGAATTCGTTCGTAGCCGAAGGCTCTTGGGGGGGCTTTCATCTCTCAGTTATTCCTAGTAGCTTTGGGACGGTCAGAGGTCAATATAGTTATTCAAGGTTTCAGTATTAAGCAGATAGCAGTAGTGTTTTCGCAATCAACAGTAGATTGCGGATTTTGAACCAGCTACTTCGGTCCTGCAGCCATCAATTGTCAGCAACCAGGCGACTTGATCAATGAACCAACCGAACGACAAGGAAAAAGCAACAATCCTTGCACAGATTGTGAAGAGCCCTGGGTTTCAGGATTCCAAGCGGTATCGGGAGCTCCTGCAATATCTCGTAGAGAAATCATCGGCGGAAGCATCGGTCAAGGAGACTGAAATCGCTCAGGAAGTATTTGGAAAAGATTCCGGATTCGATCCTTCAACCGATCCTTTGGTCCGATCCTACGTGAGCAATCTCAGGAAAAAGCTCGATCATTATTATCTCACAACGGAAGACTACTACACGTTCAAGCTCGAAGTTCCCAAGGGACACTACGTAGTAAAATACCTGCCTGCAATAACCCAGAAAACACCGAGGGGACTCGGCGAGCAACTGGAGCGATACTATCCTGCAGTTATCATCACGTTGGTGCTAATCGTTAGCATATTGGCATATCGTGAATTTCGATTCCGGCCGTCCCCCGTGTCGTCTCGTCTCAGCGTTGAAGCAAATCCGCTCTGGAATGAATTCATACGCCCGAATAGTCGTCCTACTCTTGTTGTCTTGGGAGATTTCTTCTTTATGCGGGATCGGGGTGATATGGAGGTGTACTACCGGAGAGGAAGGATCAACAACCTTGACGAGTACCTTGAGTACATCAGAACGAACCCAGATATTGGCCAACGGTACATGAGGAACAGTTTCACGTTCCTGCGTCCAAGTGCGCCGTGGGGTCTGATGCACATTCTCCCGATTCTCCAGAACTCCACCAAGAGTGTTTCCCTAAAGCTGGCTTCTCAGTTTACTTCAGACGATTTCAAAGCGAACAATGTCGTATTCATCGGTTCATTCAAAACACTCTACGTGTTCAGGAACTTCCTGCATATTTTCAAACTCGACTATTCCACGGCCCCTCCCTCGAGCTTTCGGATAGAGGACGGAATCGGTGATTCACCGCACGTCTTCAAGCCAGAGAGACTCTCCGCAGGTAATCTGGAAAAAGATTACGGCGTGGTTGCAAAAGGCCAAGGACCTGACGGTAGCTTTATTCTGATGCTGCTCGGTTTCTCAGAAAGCGGCGTCATCCAGGCAGCACAAGCAGCAAGCGATCCTCGCCTCTTGTCAACTATTGCCGAACAGTATCCGCCCAACACCGACATCAATCCGGCTTCGATGACGGCTGTTCTTGCGGCGGAAGGCATGACTCAATCGCTCTTCCACTCTGACATCAAATATCTGGCCGGGATTGGCCCTCCGATGCCAGCCGCCAGAGCCGGCTCGAAGGACTCTGCAACATCCCGATGAACGGTGGCATTTCCCATTTCCACCCACGTGCAGATGTTTAGCCCGGCGCACATCTGATTCCAGCCAAACTCAGTTGCTTAGATTGCCAAACCTGCTCTTGGAGTGCTTCGAAGGGACCAGGCCACAAGTACTGTCCTGAATGCATTGTCGGAGGGGGGGTGCGCAATTCATTACAGGCTCAGCTTTATCCCGCCGGCGATCGGCACATAGGCTGTGTGGAGGCCTTTGTTAAGCCCGCTCGCATAGCGAGCTTCAACAAATAGTTCGAAGGATTGCGTCAACCGGACATCAAATCCCATCCCGAACTGGAAAAACGCCGAAGTCTCAACCCCGCCGGTAACACTCTGCTGTGCCGTCATCGAAATATCTGAACCGCCGGCCGTCAGAACGCTCGTCGTCGGTAAGCTGATTTCGCTGAGGGAGAAACGCATCACGCCAATGCCGCCGATAAAGTACGGAGAGAGCCGTCCCGAGATCCCGGAAGGAGCAAATCGCAGATTGGCTGACACCGTCGTCATCGTGCTCGGATCGGCAGATGGATTCAACGAAACACTCTTGAAAATCCAGATATCACGCATGTAGTTCGTGTCGAAGCCGTTGTTGACCCCGTCTTTGTTCAGCTTGAACTGATAATGCTCGAAGGAGCCGATGAGTGTTATGGATGGTGACAACGGCATCCCGGCTGAGAGTCCGCCTCCATACTGCATCGTCCAATAGTTTGCAAACGTCATCGGAGAAGATGGAAGAACATATCCACTGCTCACAGAGACTT
>QYQB01000198.1 GCA_007280275.1 bacterium
AGGGCGAGTACATTCTCAATTCCCTTCGAAGGTACTGCGTGAGCGAACAGGTCTTTCAGAGCGGATCGCAGCTCGCCGGCGTCGCCAGGATAGAATTGCCCTGCAACGGCGGGCTGCCTGTCAACCGATGGTGGCTGCTGCTGGGCCGAATCGCCTCGCGGGAGAACGGCGAGGGAGAGTAGAATGGTGAACGCAGATCGTTTGAGCATGGCGGTACCTTTGTCAAAATGCGCGGTTCGACCTCCACCACTGTGAATCAACGGCGCGGGGAATTGCTAATACGAAAGTAGCGTAGTTTAGACGGAAAGGCAACTCTGTCACTTGCACGGCACAAAACAAACCGCCCCAGTCCAGGCCAATCCGGGATTGAGGCGGCAGTTGCAGAATGGAGAAAACGACGAGTCGGACGCAGCCGACTTAGAGATTCCTCTTCCAGAAATCCAGATTAACGTTGTTGAGATGCCTGCTGCCGGCCGGATCTCCCACACCGTGACCACGCAACGGGTAGACCATCAGCTCGAACAACTTGTTCGCTTTGATCAATTCGTTGATGAAGCGCCAGATGTTCTGGATATGAACATTGTCATCGTGCGTGCCGTGCACGAGCAACAGCTTGCCGTGAAGATCCTTGGCGTACTTGAGCAGCGAGTTTTCTTCGTATCCCTTCAGGTTTTCCTTCTCCGTCTTCATCAGCGATTCCCCCCACTTTGAGTCATAGAAGCGGAAATCCGTCACGGTGCCGCCAGCAATGCCTGCTTTGAATTCGGTGGAGCGCGTCATCGCGAGAACAGTATTCGTGCCGCCGCCGCTCCATCCCGTGACACCAATCCGGTCGGGATCGACATACGGCTGCTGCTTGAACCACCGCACTCCATCGACGAGATCGTTCAGTTCAATTTCTCCCGGCGATCGGTTCACGATGAGGTTCTCCAGCTTCTTGCTGATTCCCGTTGCAGCACGATTGTCAATCTTGACGCAAATGTAGCCGTTGTTCCCCAGGACATTATCCCAAACGTTGAATTGGAAGGAATTTGAAACTGTCGGCGCTGATGGACCGCCATAGACTTCTACGATGACGGGATATTTCCTGTTGGGATCGAAATCTCCAGGCTTCGTGATCGACGCCGGCAGCCTGAAGCCATCGCGCGCCGGAATGGAGAGCAACTCCGGCACCTGAATTCCGAATTTCTTGAAGCCTCCAAATTCCGGTATCGCCAATATCATTTTCACCTTCCCCTCTGCATCACAGAGTGTAAGCGAGGGGGGCGTCGTGATGTTCGAAAACCGGTCGAAATAGTACTTCGCATTCGGGCTCATCGTGATGGAGTGTGTGCCGTCTCCTGTCGTGAGACGCTCCATGTTTTTTCCATCAAGCCGGATACGATAGAGTTGCCTCTCCAGGGAAGACTTCTCAAGGGATGTGAAGTAGATCCATCCCCCTTCTTCATCGATCCCCGTGACTGCTCGCTTCACCCAGAATGCACCACCCCCCGACGAACAAATCGCCCATGCACCTTTCGTGATCTGATTGACCAAATCCCCTTTCAGCGTGAATCGGTAGAGGTGATCGTAGCCATCCCTTTCCGAACCCAGGATCAAGTGCTTGCCGTCTTTCAGGAAATAGAAATCGTCGTTCATATTCACCCAGGCTTCGTCTGTGTCCCGCAGGATGAACTGAGACTTGCCGGTCTGCCGATCCACGAAATAGAGATCCACCTGGGATTGCAGGCGGTTTTCGGTTCGGACCCAGAACTGCTTGCCGTCCGGCAGCCAGCCGACACGCACAACATACTCGTACGATCCACGGTCGATGTCCGCCCACGTCGCCTGCTGCGAACCAAGCTCGACCACGCCAACACGCACGGCAGGATTTTTCTCCCCAGGCTTTGGGTACCGCTGCGTTTTGACGGTCGGAGTCCACGGCTCTATGTTGACATAGTGATCAATGCTTACTTCGGATTCGTCCGTCTGAAGATAGGCGATCGCCTTCGAATCTCCTGACCACCAATAGCCGATGTCCCTGCGCCCGAAAATCTCTTCCCAATAGACCCACGAAAGCGTGCCGTTCAGGAGCGTCTCCGTCCCGTCTTTGGTAAGCTGCCACTCCTTCTTCGCAACAATATCACAAGCGTAGAGGTTGTTCCCCCGCACGTACGCCAGCTTCGTCCCGTCGGGCGAGAAGTTGACCGACTTCTCTTCTTCGGGCGTCTCTGTCATTCGAATGAAGCTCGAATTGGGGATATCGAGAACAAACAGGTCCCCGCTCACCACGTAAAGTCCATACTTTGCTGAACTGGAGAACGCGGAGGGGACCGGAGAGACTCTGGGTGCTTTTCCATCAGAGAATAACTTCGCGAAGCTTTCCCTGGCTTTCGGCCAGTCGAGCATTGGAGTGCGTTTGCCTGTCGCGGGATCAAGACGCTCCAGCACGCGAACGCTGTCCGGCTTGCGAGAGTCGTACATCATCGCTGTATTGTCATCCAGCCAACATACGCGCGGCAAAGCCAACGCTTGGCCGAAGGACGGGTCATTCATTGTTTCCAGCGTGACCTTCTGAGGTACCTGAGCCAGGCCCAGTTGAGATGCAGAGGCGAGAAAAAACAGGCCCACTGCGAGATTTCCAAGCAAGTTACGAAGGCTCATATGTCTGTTCCTCTTATGGATGTTTGATAAACTGAAGGGCACAGATCGCCGGAGAGGTTCCAGAGGCGATCGGTTCGATTCCTTGATGCGTGAATGTAAGTGAGATTGGAGTGAAAGGCAATTCTGGCTCTAACCGCCGCCCCGGCAAGCCAGATCCCTGAGATTTGCTTCGGGATACTGCCAGAGGTTTCTGGGATCTTGTCGGTAGGTGACGGTCATCTCTCTCGGCTCGTGTCGAGTCTCGGAGATACTTTGAAGAACCAATCCGTTTTTCATGTCTCAATCTGGCAGCAATGAAGCGTTTTAGGCCCGGGGACTTGTTCGAGACACTTGTGGATCGAGACACTAGAAGTAGTAAAGGTACTTCACCTTCAAGACGCTAACGCGATCTCTGGCGTGCAGCGTGTTTGGCAACAACCTACCAGTCTGGTCGAACTGGTCACTCCGATCACGCACTTCGTTGACCGCCAGATAGATCCAGCTCTTCGGGAGGAAACTGTACGAGAAGAGAAATCCGAATATCATTTGCTGCACCTGCTTCGTTGATCGCACGTACACATTGTCGAGATAGATCCGAATATTGAGATCGTTGAGCGGCGTAACCGAGACAAAGGGTCGTGCATTGTAGGTGATGTCTTCGATCTTGTTATCCGGATTACCCTCAACGAAGACGTTGAGCATTGTGCCCACGTCGAGCACCCTCGTTGCATGCCAGCCAATCTCAGACCAGGTCGAATAATAGTACGCAAGGTAGTCGCGAGAGAAATTGTACGTCTTCAGCAAACTCCCACCCCAGTTCCCGTACCACTTTGGCGACACATTGTACCAATTGGAGAAATCGAACTCGTAGGAATCGTACTTCACACCGCGATCTTTTGAGCGCCCTGCAACGAATGTTACTTCGAATCCCCAGTTATCCCTGAACTGCATGTTGTATCCCAACACGCCCATGTGATCAACGTAAGACTCTATTTTCTTGTGGTTCAACGAGAATCCTGAATAAATGAGTATCTGTTTGATATATCCATCCTTGAAATACCAGCGCGGGCCCCCAAACACCGTGAATCCTCCCGTTCCTTTCCAGGGCACATAACCTACCTGGTCGGCATCGAAGTCCTCCTCAATGTACTTGCTCCGGATGCCCAGAATGAGATCGTCTTTGAACATCAGGAGGCCGGTTGAAGCGGCAAGACCTCCTTGCTGATTGTTGAAGGAGCGGGCTAGTTGATACGACAATTGCCAGTCTGAGCCTCGGAACGCGCCGTCGATGTCGAGCACGCCATCATCGTTGTTCGGAGTATGCTTACCCACGAAAAGCAGTCCGATGGAGGAATTATCAAGGATTTGTCTCTTCAATCTCACTGATCCGAAGTACGCCTTTGGTTCGGTAGCCTTTGTGCCATCGACCGCGTAGTCCTTCTCGCCAGTCATCGCCAAAAAGCCCCCATATTCCCAATCTGCCAGACGGCCGAAGGCTTTTGCTCCAAGCTGCAGTGGAACATCGGAGCCGTCGGGTAGACGTTTGCCAATTCTTCTGGAATAGAACAATTCCAGCGGTTTGTAGAAACCAGAGCTCCGATCCCGGCCCGAGGGCATGAAGATTTCGTTCCCTTCTGTGAAAAACGGCCGACGCTCCGAAAAATAGGTTTCGTAACGTGTAATGTTGAACTGAAAAGGATCGGCTTCGATTTGCGCGAAATCCGGATTGGCCGTCAATTGAAACGTCAGTTTCTGAGAAGGATTGTAGAATACATCCAGTCCCACATCGGGTTCACCTTTGTAGGCCCCATCACGAAGATACGTCGCCCTCGTGATACCAACCGGATAGAACTCAAGGTTATTCCCCTTGACTGTCGGCCGGAAGTCTTCGAAGCGCAGCTTGCCGAATTTCGAAATGCGTTGGCCTTCCACCTCTTCATACGTGCACCAATAGGTGTCCTCTTTCCTCGTCGGCATCCAGCGGTCGAAATCGAGACCCCACTCCGACAGGTTCTGATCATACTGAATCGACCGGTACGGAATCTCCCATTCGATCACATAACCCCAATCGTACACCTTTGCCGCTGAGAACCATACTCCATCCCAGCTGTAGTCCCTGTCGCGGGCATCATCGAGCAAGCGGCAATCCGACCGGGCGCCCGAAGCGGTAACGCCAAATTTGTAGGCCGTCCGCTTGTCCAGAAAGGTATCGATCATGATCGATGCGTAGTCGCCATCGGTATTATCAAGCTTGCCCGTAATGACCTGGATGCTATCGCGCTGATCGTAGCAAACCATCATGCAAAAGAGGGCTTGATCGGTTGTGAGGATTTTGGCAACAGTTCTGCGCGTCGACGGGACGTTGTGGTAAGGCTGGTGCATGGTGAATCCATCGGCAGAATCAGCCGTGCTCCATGCGGGATCAATGACACCGTCGATAGTAACGCGTTCCGGGGTCTTTTTGAGTTTAAGAACCCTCGGGCCATCGGCCAGCGCATCAAGGCCGCAAAACATCAGCAGCAGGAAGATCGCGGAGAAGCGCATAAACTACCTGTCTTAGAGTGGGAAATGAGAATTCGTTGTCGGTTCGGAGGTGCCAGAGAGCATCGATGCGATGCAAACGGTACCATCAGATGGACGGGATTTGATGCGTTAAGTTACAGGTTGTGCGCTTTCGGGAGGTGATGTGCGCACAGGATCGGAATGATCGGTTAAGTGACGAGCTCAATCGTCGTCGCAATTCTTGATTCTCGGCTTTGCATTCCATAGATTCCCCCTGCGAACTGGCCTCGATTGTATAGAAAAAGCATCGGACCGTGGATTGCGGGGCAACGGCCAGCGTTATCAGCGCTCGCAGCAGCAACGTTGTTCTGAATGGCGAATCTCCTTCTGCTCAACGGTCTTTGCGGTGTCGACAGAAAGATGCTTACGGAGTGGTAATAGGAGCTCAGACCCAATCATGTCTGTTGTATCTGAAGGGCAAATCTTATGCGACATTTTTCAATAGTCACTCTGCTGATAGTCTATACGTTTTCGAGTTGTGGAATTTTGTTTGCGAGGCAGGAACGAGGAATCCGAATCGTTATCCAGGATTCCGAAAGTGGCGAAACGGTCAAGCCATATAACGCCCGCTGGGCAATCATTATTGGCATCGACAAGTACCGGAACGTGAGAAATCTGGACTATGCCGTCGCAGACGCCGTTTCCATGAAAGAACTATTGATGAAGAAGTTCGGCTATCCTGAATCGAACATCGCTCTCTTGAAAGATGGGGATGCCACTCAAGAAAACATAAAGAAATCTTTCGGGAGGTTATATCGCATAAATCAAGATGATCAAGTGATCATTTTTTTTGCGGGGCATGGAGAGACAATAGATTTGGCGACCGGGGGTCAAATGGGTTTTCTCTTGCCTGTTGAGAGCAGGGGCAACTCTGCCGAAGACCTCTATTCTTCGTGCATTTCCATGCAATCCCTTAAGGAACTATCTAGTTTTGTCCCCGCGAAGCATGTTCTTTTTCTCATCGACGCATGCTACGGCGGACTCGCTGCGAGTGGCGCACGATCTCTGCCAAAAGAAACCAGAGGATATATCAGGAAAGTTACGTCCGCAAGAGCGAGACAGATCATTACTGCAGGAGGTCGGGGTGAAACGGTGGCCGAAAGTGCTGAATGGGGGCATAGTGCTTTCACTTACAAGCTTCTTGATGGTCTGAACAAAGGACTGGCCGACCTTGACGACGACGGCCTCATAAGGGGAAGCGAGTTGGCAAGCTATCTGCAATTGAGCGTGTCAACGATCACCGAAAACAGACAGACACCTCAATTTCGCAGCTTCGTCGAAGACGAAGGGGAGTTCCTATTTATCCTGCCCGAACGGGGCCCGACAAGAATAGCGGCTTCACAGTCCGAGTCAATCCCTCGATTTGGCGACCTCTTCGTGAAATCGACTCCCGACGCAGCGGACATTCTCATCGATGGGAAGCCAACCAATTCGAAAACTCCCGACCTGCTCCTGAAAATTTCCTCAGGGGAGCATTCGGTGACGGTTACCAAGATGGGTGTTGAAGCAAAGCAGGTCGTGAAGATTGTACCTGACCAGATCAACAGAATTGAGCTTTCACTTGATATCAAGGAGGCCGGTTTGCAGGGAAGTGTGCCCTTTACTCCATCAGATCGGTCGAGCATCGGAATGTTCAAGCTGATGCCACAGGCTTGGAACCTCGCGATCGGTTACTCGTCAGGGGATGGTTTCGGATCAGGCTTCGCCGTTTCAGCGAGCCGGAACTTGTTCGCAGTTTCTGAAAATGTCCGAGCTCGGCTGGGCTTGACACTTCATTCAACGAAAAAGGACTATAGTTCTGGATATTGGTTTGGATCCTACAGCAGCACAAATAGTGTTTTCCAGGTTTTCGCAGGCACAGACTTTGTGTTCAACACGAATTCTACGATTGAACCACATCTCCTCTCAAATTTGCTTTACACAAACGTCAGTCCAGGATCGCAGTCATTGTTTGGACTTGAGGTCGGGGGGGGTATCGCTTTCCCGCTCTCTCAGAATGTCGCTCTGATGTTAGGTCTTAGATATCAAATTCCCGGTATCATTGGTTCAGAGAGTGGTGGTGGCTCAGCGAACCAATCGATTCTCTCTGTTGGCCTGATCTTCGGGAAATAGGCGGTCCAAAGTCACGGCGAAGAAATCTAGTCAGCATCCTCGACTTGGGCCCGCCACTGGGATCTCATGAGTAATGCTCAAGCTTGGGTACGGTTCAGCCACATCAGCTCACAGGACTGTAGCAGGGAGCTCACTTCCTAAGGAAATTCGAATGGTTCTGGCGAACTGCTAAGGCAGCTGCTAACCAGATTCAACGCGTCAGCTCTCACAGCACCATCTCCCCTAGCCGGATGGAACCACACCATGCATTCACAAGCGCAGACTCCTGTTTCGCAGCGGCTCTTTGGTCACAGAGCTGACTTTCCCTCCCTTCGGCGCGAATTTCGTGGCCATCCTCTGACTTTTTTTGACGGACCAGCAGGGACGCAGGTCCCGCAACAGGTCATCAACTCAATCGTGGAGTACTATGCTACATCCAATTCAAATACTCACGGATGCTTTGTCACAACGCAAGAATCCGATCGATTGATCGAAGAGACCCGCGAGACAATCGCTTCTTTCCTCGGCGCCAGGAGCTCCCGCTGCATTTCGCTGGGCGCAAACATGACGACACTGAATTTTTCGCTGAGTCGGGCGATCGCACGTTCATTGAAAGAAGGGGACGAAGTCGTCATCACCCAGTTGGACCATGAAGCAAACCGCGGCCCATGGCTCACCCTCAAGGAACGAGGCATCATCGTTCGCGAGGTTATCCTGAAACAGGACGGGACGCTGGACTATGATGACATGCGGTCGAAGGTTGGAGCCAGGACGCGGCTTCTCGCGCTGGGCATGGCTTCGAACGCCCTCGGAACCGTCAACAACGTCACCCTCGCGCGGGAACTGACGTCAAAAGTCGGCGCATGGCTCATGCTTGACGCCGTACACTACGCCCCCCACTTTTCCATCGATGTCGAAGCCCTCGATGTCGATTTCCTGATCTGTTCTGCCTACAAGTTCTACGGCCCGCACGTCGGTATCCTTTATTCACGGGAGGGACTGCTGGACCGACTTGAACCGGACCGCCTCCGGACACAAGATCCGCAGGCTCCCTACCGTATTGAGACGGGCACGCTCAACCACGCATCCATTGCGGGTGTAAAAGCAGCCATCGAATACATCGCTGCGCTTGGCACGGGACCGGATCTGCGGTCGAAGATTATTACAGCGATGCAATTGATCGGCGAGCATGAACGCTCGCTCGCAGCCACATTTCATGCACGGTTGACTTCACTTCGCGGTGTTACGGTCTTTGGACCGCCATTCGGGACACAGCAGCGCGCCCCGACGGTTTCGTTTACGGTTGGCTCAAAACGAGCGGAAGAGGTCTGCACCCGGCTCGGTGAACGCGGATTCTGCACCTGGGACGGTCACTTCTATGCTCTCCGCGCCATCGAGGTATTGGGATTGTTGGAACGTGGGGGTGTGACACGCGTAGGGATATCGCTCTATAATACGATGGATGAGGTATCCCGGCTACTGAAAGAACTGAACATGATTGCCGAGGAACGGTGAACAATGGATAGCGAAAGAAAACCTACGAAGGTGCTGTTTGTCGGCTTTGGAAATGTGGGACAGAAAGTCGCTGAAATCCTCTATCTCGAACATGAAAAGCACCCTCAGACTCACAGTCTCGATCTGTCCATCATCGGCATCGTGACGAAATCCCGCGGCTCGCTCGTGAACAACAATGGGGTCGACGTGGCGAAGGCGCTCCACGAGATTCGCGATCTCGGGAGGTTTTCGTGGACGAATTTTGAACTGACAAGCATCAAAGCACCGGAGGCGGTCCTGCAACTCGACTACGATGTGCTGGTGGAGCTCTCGACACTTTCGATCGTTGGACGCGGAGAACCTGCGCTTTCACACGTCCGGGAGGCGCTGAGGCGCGGAAAACACGTCGTGACCGCGAACAAAGGTCCTGCGGCATTTGCCTACAACGAACTCCGGTCACTGGCCGAGAAGAACGGAGTGAGTTTTCTCCACGAATCGACGGTGATGGATGGGACACCCGTCTTCAACCTCGCGCAGCATGGTTTGAAAGGATGCACGATCATTGGCGTGTCCGGAGTTCTGAACTCGACAACAAACTTCGTGCTCTCACGAATGGAGAAGGGGGAATCAATTGAGGAGGCGGTGAAAGTTGCGCAGAAGGAAGGTTTTGCGGAAGCAGATCCGAGAAACGATCTCGAAGGGTGGGACGCCGCAGCGAAGATTTCCGTGCTGGCGAATGCGTTGATGGGGGCCGCCATCACACCCCTCGATGTTGATCGCCAGGGCATCATGCACGTCACCGTTGCTGACGCACAGCAGGCGGTGAATGCGGGGAAGAATCTCAAACTGATCTGCAGTGCCCGGAGAAACGGAGAAAGCGTGCAAGCGAGTGTGAGGCTGGAGGAGATTGAGCGGGGGCATCCCTTCGCCCCCATCCGGGAGAGCGGCTCAATTCTCATGATCGAGACAGATCTCCTGGCACCGTTCATCATTGCCGAAACAGATCCAACGCTCTACGACACTGCTTATGGCGTCATCAACGACCTGATGAGCCTTCCGCAGTAATTGAAAGTGCCAGAATCCTGAATCAAATGCTCCCTTCACCGAGAAACCCGTTGATGGCGTGGACGAGGGTCACATAGTTGTAGGGTTTCTGGAGATATCCAATCACGCCCGTCCCGTCGAACTTCTTCGTGACCTCCTCGTTGGGAAAACCCGAAGAGATTACGACTCTCACCATCGGATTGATCACTTTCAAACGGCTAAATGTCTCCCCGCCGCTGATGCCTGGCAGCGAAAGGTCCAGGACCACGAGACCGATTTCGTCATGATGCTCGCGGTAGAAATTCACCCCATCTTCGCCGCTGGCGGTCGCGACAACCATCACCCCTTCGTCAAACATAGCGTCACGAAACACGATTCGAATGTGTTCCTCATCCTCGATCATCAACACAACACCTTTCATACGTCCTCCACCCTCTTACTCTCATAAATCGGCGATTCTGTGAACAGTCAAGCCTTCCCGTGCGTGCAATCAGAACCCCTGATGTTCAGTTCTTGCTATGATTTCGTCCTGCAGCGTTTTGCCGAGGTCGCAAAAATAGTCGCTGTAGCCGGCAACCCTCACGATCAGATCACGATAGTGCTCGGGATGCGCTTGTGCATCCCGCAGTGTCTGCGCATTGACCACGTTAAACTGGATATGATGCCCCCCCATTGCAAAGTAGGCACGCACAAGATG
>QYQB01000209.1 GCA_007280275.1 bacterium
CCCATCACCCAGGCTGGAATCCCAAGTATGGGACCGAGCAGAAGAATGCTGAGAATTCCAAATGTGAATATCAGCCCACCTCTGCCAGCCTCGAGGACTTCTTGAGGAGAGGGCGCGGGGGGTGGACTTGTGACTCCTTGTGTGCCCGCGACAAGCGGTTTGCCGCAGTTGGCGCAGTATTTCGATGTCGCTTCATTTTGATGACCGCAAGCTGAACAGTACATGGTAGCCTCCTTTTTGCTCAAGTTGCATTTCACGTGACGTTGCGCCGCACCATTGAGCGAGTGAATGTGCTTCGAAAGAGCCAGCAATCGCCGTCGTGCGGCGTGATAGGCGCAGCCGCCTGCCGTTTAGAAATACTATCATGTGGTTGTGCGAGTCTTCTCAGCGCTATCTTCGACCTTTTCGATCTTGGCATTCCTGTCCAGGAGGTAGGTTAGGCCAAACAACACCGCTAAGAACCATACAAGCAAGATGCGCAGTGCGGTTGTGTATCCCACGAGAGGAATTGTGCGTGGAAGCATCATCCAGTAGACTATGAAGAGTGCAACCAACAAGCCCATATATATCCAAAACGCTGGTTTGTATCCCACGATCCGGTAAAGCGTTCCACAGCTTTCGCAGGCAAAGTAGCCTTGGAGAGCTTTATCGAAGGAAACATTTTTGCTATTACGAAAAAGTCCGCTTTTGCGGAACGTAGACACTGGTTTGCCGCATGATGGACAAGTCATAGATCCTCCGGGTTCGTCAGAAATGTTCGATGGGCGGCGCCTACTGGTGCAACAATGCACTGCGTGTTTCATCGCCTGCTGAAGCATAGGCGACAAGACATTGCGTCTTTCTGTCTTTGTGACATCTCCGTGGGGGGCACGGTGCTTGGGACGATAGTATGAGAGAATCAAGTCAGAATCAATATCCAAAAAGTACGGACAAGCTCGCAGCGTGAAGTACCGACACGAAATCAGGAATCATTATCGCTGAGAATGGGGCAAATCACCGCGCTCCGGTTTGCAGCAGAACAGATCCTTCGCTCCATACCTATCTTCAGTCTCCTGCATTTTCTTGCTCGAATCCGAACTCTCCCGCGTTCCGAAACGAACATAGATTTTTTCTGTCCTCATAGAACGTCTAATTTTCACCGATTCTGCTCTGGCCTGCCAGTTGCAGTCATTCATGATCATTCAATCACCAAACGCGAATTACGTCACTGATTGTTAGCAGGTCTTTTTTGAATTTCATCAGGTGTCACGGGAGGATGTCATGAAATCGGTCGCAGTTGTTGGTCTGGCAATCTCAATCAGTATGATTGCAGCGGTCTGGACGCCCAGCAGAAAGGAACCTATGGGATTTGATAACACTTCCTCTCTGAAGTCCCGCAACCCGGGCTTGGACTTAGAGAAGATTGGGAGAGAGTATCTCGTTCGCTTGCACTCGGCGAAAGCTGATGTCGTCGAGTCCGGGCTGGAACCGATTATCTACATGCGCATAGCATTTCCAAAAGAGGATTTCCGCGAAATCGAACAGACCCTTTACGATCTTGCATCGCGCGGAGCAACAAGATCAATAAGGTACAAAGCGTATTTGGCGATCCAGGTGTTCGCGAATCCTGCGACCTTCAGGGGCGCAGTCGAGTCCAGGCACCTGGGTGGCGAAGAATTCTATGCTGAACTAGCGGGCAAGATTCGGCGGTAGGCAAGACTCAGCGCTGTCAAACGGGTTAAAACCTCTAGAACATCCGACTGCAGAGTAGAATCGCTACCACCCAACGTACCCATCGGCCACGCTGGCAGAAGCTCCTGGTGCCTATTGCGAATTGGGTGTATTTATTTCGCAATTGGACATTGTCCGCGCCTCATTGTTCTGCTTTTGAGCGTTTGCAGCAAGAGCAAGTTCGCTCCTGTCAGGTTCCGCCTTTCGGCGGACAGGCCTGCCCGACCGCTCAAAAATAGATCCTCCAAGTCGGGCGGGCCCGCTCCTCTCTTGAGCGGGACGAAGTCGGTCTTCGATCCTTCGGCTCCGTGCCTCCCTGACGGTCGGCACTTCGCTCAGGACAGGCCACGCTCACAGAAACCGGTCGCTTCGCTCTTAAGGACGGTTTTGGTTTTTGAGGACTTGTGGCCCGACAAACAAACTCCACGCTCATCGGGAGCTCAGCTCCGATGCAACTTGGGCGATCGTGAGGTGCGTTCTACGACGTTGAAGAGCCGGTCTTTGCCGAGACCTACAAACTGATCAACGAGCTCGTCTCCGTCGGCTCGGACGCAAATTCCAGTCGCCCCGCGGCGTTTGAGCTCGGCCAGAACTACCCCAATCCTTTCAACCCCTTGACCAGGATAACTTTTGCTGTTCCCAGAGCCACCAGAGCGAACTTGATCATTCTGGATGTCCTCGGAAGAGAGATCGCCATTCTTGTCGAAGGGGAGAGAACTGCCGGAGTCCATGAAGCCAAGTGGAACGCAGTAGGTGTTCCAAGCGGGATCTACTTCTATCGTCTGCAAGCGGGGGATTTTGTTGAGACCAAGAAGATGACTTTGCTAAAACAAGTATCTCTGTTCTATTCGCAATTCCCAAGCCCTCACTGCTCTCTCACCATTGACACTCTTCGGCTACTGCTGTTTTCCAGCTCGCTTCAGCGCCGCCAACGCCTCTTCGATATGCTTCTCCGCCTGCAACTGAGAATCAAATGTGTGGACAACGATTCCTTGCTTATTGATCACGCAGGTAACCCTGCCAGGCAAAATGCCGAAGAGGTCTGACGGCACTCTGAAGAGCTTGCGTACTTTGCCGTCTTCATCGCTGAGAAGAGTATAGGTCAGGCGATATTTCTCGGCGAATCTCCGGTGACTTTCAACGTCATCTGAGATGATGCCGATGATCTCTGCATCCGCCTCTTGGAATACCTCGTATTGGTCTCTGAATGTACACGCTTCCTTCGTGCATCCCGGACTGTCGTCTTTCGGATAGAAATAGATGACGAGGTTCTTCTTTCCAAGCACAGTTGTGATGTCAAATAGTTTCCCGTTCTGGTCGGGCAACGCGAATTGCGGCACAGTGCTTCCCTTTTGGACCTGCTTCATGTTGTTCACCGATGGTACACAAGAAACTGCATTCAAAATCAGAAGGGCTATGAGCAAACTGAACCAAACTGGGCGACAGAGTTGATGTGTTGTATCGAGTTTCATGAGGGTTCTTTTTCGGTCCGTGTTTTTGAAACTATGTCCTTCAACACCCCGAACGACAGCGGGGTGTCCCGTTTCTAAGGATTCCCCGCCAAGAAGATGGCGGACGCAAACAACGCGCAATCGACAATTCTCAAGCAGTTCAGACGTACCTCCGATCTCTCTTCTGCCTTCTGTCTTCTGTGTTCTGTGTTCTGTCTTCTGCTTACTGCTTTCTGCTTACTGCTTTCTGCCTTCTCCCATCACACATACAGGTGTCTTTTAATCTTCTGCGTGGGCGTTTTCTCGAACGGCTCGGTTTGTTCGATGAGCGTCTGAATCCGCGAGTGCGAAGAGAGTCTATCATTTATCTGACGCCGGAGATCCTCGAGGAGTGCTTTGACTCGCTCGCGGATCTGCGAATCGGGGAGGTTCTCGCCGGCAAATTTCCGATCCAGCTCCTCGTAGTTGAGATGCACCCTTGCAGCGATCTGGTTGTTCTGCTGGAAGACAAGGGATTCGAGAACGATCTCGAATTCGTTGATAACCGACTCGATCGCTTCAGGATACACGTTCTTACCGTTCGGCCCAAGGATAAGATTCTTGAGCCTCCCTTTGACAAAAACGTATCCATCCTCATCCACAACTCCCAGGTCCCCGGTTCGAAGCCACCCGTCTTGCGTCATCACCTCTTCCGTCCTGGCGTTGTCCTTGTAGTAACCCTTCATGACCGTCGGTCCCTGTACCAATATCTCTCCTTCACCGTTCGAGGGGTCGGGATTATCAATCCGGATGTTGATCCCCGGCAGCGACTTTCCCGCCGATTGGTGCTTGGTCGTTGCCGGCCCCGTCCCTACAACGAGCGGCGATGTCTCGGTAAGTCCATAGCCGATTGCATACGGAAATCTCGCCTCACGCAGAAACTGCTCGACATCCGCGGCGAGGGGAGCTCCGCCGATGCAAAACAGCTTCAAGGCGCCTCCAAATGTTTTCAAAAGTTTCCTTCCAGCGGCTCTGTGGAGCTGCTTCCGGATGAACGGGACTCGGTAGAGGCTGCGAGTGACGGCAGAACCGGTCAGACGCGGAAGGATCCGGGTCTTGAACATCTTCTCGATCACAAGCGGCACAGAAAGCATGATAGTCGGCTTCACGCTCTCGAGGGCCGGCAACAGGACCGGGGCCGTAGGCGGTTTGTCCAGGTAGAAGACTGACGCGCCGGATAGGATCGGCGTCACCATCCCAAGTGTGCATTCGTACATGTGAGCAAGCGGGAGAATGGAGAGGAACCGGTCATTGGGTCCGATCGAGACGATTTGTGAGGTGGCGATTGCATCGGAGACGATGTTCTTGTGGGTGAGCATCACCCCTTTCGAATGGCCGGTGGTGCCGGACGTATAGACGATGGCCGCAAGATCGCCTTCCTCCACATCGACAGATATTCGTCCCACGAACTTGAGCGCACGCTCTTTCAGCCGGGCGAATTCGCGTCCCCCCTCCTCAAGAACCTCCATGAGCTTTTCTTTCGTCGTCCTGGGTGGAACGAGGGAAAAATCGTCGAGCAGAACGACTGTCGTGAGATGGCGAACCTCCAGGTTCTCCAATTTTCCGTAGAGGCGCTTTGAGACAAATACCGCCTTGCACTCAGAATGCTGGATGATGTGTTGCACTTCCGTCATGTGAAAATCCGGAAGGATTGGGACCACGACAGCGCCCATCATCGTGATGGCGAAATAGGCTATGCCCCACTGCGGCTTGTTTTCGCTGAGGAGAGCAACCCTGTCGCCAGTGACGACTCCACGGCTGCGCAGGAGATGCGAGACGGTCTGGACGTGACTGAAGAGAGTGGCATATGTGTAGACTTGTCCGTCGACAGCAGACAGAGCCGTCTGGTCAGCGAATGCAGTTGCGCTCCTTTGGAGGAGAGCGCGCAATGTGAGTTTTTCCAGGGGAGGCATATTGTTCCGTTCAGTAGTCGGTCGCTTTCCGAAAGTCTATGAATAATATTCTACAACTACAATATCAGGTGGTCTTTCCAGATTTCTGTTTGCTTGTTTTTGTTGAGATCGCATCCTTTACACGTCGGGGAGTGACCAAGACGGAGAACCCTGTGATCACAAATAGAAAAGGGTGTCAGCGATCGCTAACACCCAGAGTCAGATTTGACAATCATGGTTGTGGACCAAGAAAAGAATGGGGGCGCAGTTAGAAGTCCGTCTTTCCCGGGTTCAAGCAAGGTAAAAAGACGGACTTCTACTCCGGGCTTCTACTTGGTCTACCTCATATCAAAACGCAGGAAGGCCACGAAGGCTCCCACAAAGGCAAAAACATTGAACAGCATCAGCAATCCGAGATCAAACAGTGCCCCAACCACCGATGTGCCGAAGGAGTACTCGGGATCTTTGAATTTTGGCATCTCGGAGACATCGATTTTGGTCTGGGTGGGCCCGGTCATGGAAGCCGAAGTCGATCCGCGACCAGCCGACATACGGAAGTTGAATCCGCCGCCCCCCTTCTGCTGAGCGTAGGTTGAGTACTGCGCCTTATAGTCTTTCATGGCGTCTTCGTATCGCTTTTTCAATGCGACATCGGTGCCGGACAGCTTCATCGTCGCGAGTTGAAATTGCGAAGCGGGCGAGAGTTTCGCGAGAGAAAACGCCAGGAGCTCCTGCCCGCTTTTCTGATTGTAGTAGTCTTCGTACACCCGCGCCGAGTACTCCGTGATCTTCTGTTCCATTTCCTTGCGCTTCGCCTCGATTTCCTGCTGCATCGTCGCGAACAGCTTCTGCCGGTCCTCAGGCTTCATCTCCGATCCTGATCTGTAGAGCTCTCTCGACCTTTTCATTATGGCAGTCGTCCCTTCGGTTCGGGTTTGACTCGAATAGCTTGCGAGCTTGCTCTCGATTTCATCAACCGTCGGAACCGGCATCGCACGACCGGCAAGCATCGTTGCTGCCTTCGGCACAATGAGCACTGCGCAAATCCAGACGACGAGAAGGACAAGGAACGAAACACTGGAACGGTGTGTCAACGCGGAAACGAATACCCCCAACAGCATGAAGAACGTGGCGTAAAGTATGGATGCGAGGACGAAGATCCCATATTGCCCCCAGGAGGATGGGCTCAAATTCACTCCGAGCAGAATGAGGAGAAGAACTCCGACAAGGAATGAGATGAGAACAGGGGCGAGGATTGCGAGCCAGCTTCCGATGAGTTTGCCGACAATATACTCCGCCTTCGAGACTCTGTTCGCAAACACAAGCTTCAGAGTGCCACTCTCCTTCTCGCCGTTGATCGCGTTATACGTGAAGAGAATCGCAATGAGGCTCAGCACTATCAATACGACAAAGGTTGGATCGAGAAACTGAAACGCCGCTAACATGGGATCGTCGGAATATTCGCTCCGGACGAGCCGAACGTCCCTGTACGGTCCGATATCCGAATACCGGCCAATGTCGCTGTTCACACCGTTGGAGAGGATCTCCATCGCTCCCGGTTTCCGCCAGGCAGAAGGGCTCACCATCATCCAGTTGGTTTGCTGGGATGCGAGATCCAGCATCATCTGAACGCCCTGTTCGTACTGTGCGACCCTTGCTTTGTAATGTGTGATGCCCAGCCAGATGCTCATCACAATGAGCAACGTGCTGACGCTCGCTGCGACAAGGAAGCGTGTGCTCTGGAGATGATCCCGGAGTTCTTTCTCAGCAATCGTTTTCCACATATGAATCTGTCCTTGATATTGAAGAGGTCACGAGGGGCCAGGATGAGAAATCCGAACCGAACTGCGCACTAGCAGGTTGTTGAAATTCTAGTGCCACCACCGAAAAGAGATATTGTATCTTTCAACGCAGAGACGCCGAGGACGCAGAGGA
>QYQB01000140.1 GCA_007280275.1 bacterium
GCGATCAAGTCGGGGAGAAATGGTGATGGCCGGCGTGTCAACGTGCCGAGCGAAAACATTGTCGTGCAAGGATGCACGATGAGGAACGGCCACGGCGGTGTGGTGATCGGAAGCGAAGTGAGCGGGAGCGTGAGAAACGTGTACGCCGAGGAGTGCACCATGGACAGCCCGAACCTTGACAGGGCACTGAGAATCAAAACGAATGCTGTCCGGGGTGGAGCGATTGAGAATGTCTTCATGCGCAATGTGAAAGTAGGACAAGTAGCAGAAGCCGTCGTGAAAATCGACTTCTATTATGAGGAGGGAGACAAGGGGAGTTTTACACCCATAGTGCGGAACGTGGATGTCAGAAACGTGGAATGCAATAAGAGTCAGTTTGGTGTGTGGATCCGGGCGTATGATCGATCACCTGCGACGGGAATTCATATCGAAAACTGTACGTTCAGAAACGTGGCCGAAGCAGATGTGCTCGACAATGTCAAGAATCTCAGCTTGATAAATGTGAAGAGGACATTTCGGACAACACCCGTCAAAACAGAGTAAGCAGTCGGGATTGGGATCACGCCGTTTCGCTGATTCCAAGAAGAGATATCATGTTCATGGATGTAATGATTCTCAACTCGGCGTCTCCGCGATGAAGATTACAGAACGACTTTCTTGTATTGATATGAGTATTGACTGCGGAACCGATACAGATCACTAAATGAAAGGGATCTCACATGATACATAGCACTTCCTCATGTACGCTGGGCGGCAGGAACCTCGCTGGACAGGGGTTGAAATGGAGAGATGATCATCCTTTGAGACAAATAGTGCGCCTTGCTTTCAGCATCATTGTCCTGATGCTGTTGGCGACAGGCTCGCTTTCGGCCCAGAGTGGTGGAAAGATATCGGGAAAGGTGACGGACGATGCGACTGGTGAACCGTTGCCCGGCTGTAACGTCGTCATCGTCGGAACTGCGATGGGCGCCTCGGCGGAAACCGATGGGACCTACTTCATCCTCAATGTCCCGCCGGGGAAATACGATGTGCAGACATCGGTGATGGGCTATAAAAGGATCATGCAAGGCGGCGTCATCGTGAACTCCGGAAAAACGACGGTCGTTGATTTCAAGCTGAAGCTGACCGAGTTGATCCAGAACGAAGTGGTCATTGAAGCCACCCGTCCGGATGTGCAGCCGGAGAAAACGTCCACGAGCACGGTGATTCGCCCCGAAGATATCCAGAGTCTGGCCGGCATGCGAGACATCGGTGACGTCATCGGGCTGGCTGCCGATGTGACAGATGGGCACTTCCGCGGGGGCCGTGCCAATGAAGAATACTACATGCTGCAAGGTATGGGCATCACGAATCCTTACGACGCCACAGCGGCGTTCAGGCCTATCCTTAGCGCAGTCGAAGAAGTCGAGGTAATCACCAGCGGATTCGGTGCTCAATATGGAAACGCCCAGTCAGGCGTGGTGAATATCACGATGAAAGAAGGGAAACCAGACAAGTGGAGCACGAGGTTTCAAGTGCGGGCACGCGCTCCCGGGTTGAAGTATTTCGGTCCGAGTGTGTATGATCAGAGCGCTCAGCCATATCTTCAGAAGCTTGCCGATCCAAACTTCTGGAAGTACGGCGATGCGACGACAGGCAATAAGCCGATCGTCGGCTGGACGCCGACGAACTACGGTGGCGATTCAACATTGATGTCGCAGTTCTCGAAGTTGCTATGGCAGAGTGCAACGTCGAGAGATCTGAACAAGAATTATTGGACATCGCAGATCGACTACAGCGTCGAAGGTGCCGCCGGTGGACCTCTTGCTCAGGGAGTGACGATGTTCCTCGCCCTTCGGTCCAACATTGAGAATGCTATCGTCCCCACCGAAGAGCCCAACAAGCAATATCAGCTGATGGGGAATGTCGCATTCGATCTCGGCTCCGGTGCGACGCTCAGGTTAAGCGGAGGGTATCAGTTTGACTTCGCGAACATCCTGGGGGGTGGAACGGGGTTCTATCAGTGGATATGGGACAGGATTCTGGGAATATCGTACCAGGAAAAGAGCAACGCGCAGTTCGGCGCCCGGTTCACTCAGACAATAAGTCCGAGGACGTTCTATGAAATCAAGCTCAACGGCCTGCATACAACAAACAGACTTGGAACTTCTCCCTACTACGACGTGATCACGGATGCAGTACGGAATATGGAGACCGGCACAGCCATCATTTCGCGGGCTATGAACTTCATGTTCTATCAGAACATGACCGGGAAGACGTTCTTTTACCTCGGGAACAACCTCAGCACCTTCAATGACCAGAAAACCACCACAGCCTCACTGGATGCTTCAATGACGAGCCAGATTACGAACTCACATCTCGTCAATGGCGGGCTACAGGTCAACTACTATGATCTTGCCGTCAATGATATTGCTCAGATAGCTTCGAAGGGAAGCATCAGGCTTACGAAGTTCTCGGGCAATCCATACGAAGCGGCATTATATCTGCAGGACAAGATGGAATTCCAGGGAATGATCGCAAACGTTGGATTGCGATGGGACGTGTGGAATTCGAACACTGAATACTATTCGAATCAGTTCGATCCCTTTGTAATCCCGGATTCACTCGGCAACCCGACGCTGAACTATAATGCCGATGGTGCCCCGAAAACATCGGCGAAGCCGATTGCACGGTTGCAGCCACGCGTCGGCGTTTCATTTCCTGTTTCAACCTCGACGGTGTTCCATTTGAATTATGGAACATTCATGCAGCGACCGTCATTCCAGAACGTGCTCGGGACGAATCAAAAAATGCCACCGCCTCCGTCCAATCCTGCGGTGTACAGCTTGGGCAACCCCCGGCTCATGCCGCAGGTAACAGCCCAGTATGACATCGGCGTGATGCAGGGACTGGGCCGGGGATTCACGCTAGATGTGAGCGGATACTACAAGGACATTAAGGACCTGATCGACCAAGCGGTCTTCACGAACCTCTCCACCGGTACGAGCTATTTCTCGTACTTCAACCGGGACTATGCCGATGTGCGCGGGTTCCGTGTTCAGCTCTCCAACAGGAGAGGAGCTCTCACGGGATCCCTGAACTATCAGTTCAGCGTTGCAACAGGGAAGAGCTCGTCTGCCTCGAATGCTCCAGTCTCAATCACCAAAGATCTCTCAGGCAAGATCTCGACGGATGCTGTCTCGAAGGTTCCGATCAAGGACGTTCTGCTCAACTTCGACCGAACGCACAACCTGATTCTCAATCTCGCGTATGTCACGCGGGACCAATTTGGACCGCAGCTCTGGGGGATCTATCCGCTCGATAATTTCGTGGTATCGCTCAATTCGTTTGCCCGCAGCGGCAGGCCGTACACATCGGCAAACAACGCAAATGAAGTGAACGGGCTCCGGTCGCCGGCTGAATACAATACCAACGTGCGGGTGTCGAAGGCTCTCAAAAACTTCTTTGGAATGCCTGCCACGTTCTATGTTGAGATCTTCAATGTCTTCAACGATAAGATCTACAACTACAACTATCTTTTCAGCACGGCGAACAAGATTGACCAGAACGATGCGACGAGACGATACACGCAGTATGCATTCAATGATCCGGCTCAGGGAGTCCTGTACTGGGATGATCAGAATTTCGGCAGCGCCTTCGCCGAGGATCACTCGTTCATGTTGTATGACAATTCACCGCGGGCATTCTATGTCGGCATTTCCCTTGAATTTTGAAAACCATCAAACCATTAGCGAGAATCCAACATGAAACACACAACAGTTTTCCTTCTCATGGTGATTGTATTCTCGTCTGTAGCGCTGTCGCAGCGTGATTTCAAGACGCACACGCGCAGTATGCTCCGCCAGACGATCTACAACACCGGTGAAACGGGGAGGGCCCTGGAAGCAAGTAATTCGACCACCATCGGGTTGCCCGAAGGGACGTCGTCACTGGAATGGCCCCCCAATTCGAGGCAGACATTGAACCAGATTGTGTATTGGGGACATCAAAATGGATTTGGCGGGGGAATTCTCTTCCAGGCCAAGATCAACGGAACCTACGTTGCGAAAGCCTGCGGCGGAATCACGGACGGATCCGGCAATGCCACGACGATCGCCGGCATCTACGTCATTCCCGGCAGCATTACGCGGACGGAGAATTTTCCGGTACTGGCGGACGGATCGCTGAACTCCACCTACAATCCAAATGAAGCCGAGGAGATCATCGTCACAAAATACCGGACGACCGACCCGATGAAGCTTACGATCACGCAAACAAGCAGAGCATGGAGTTTCCCCGGGTACGATGCGTTCATTATCATCGAGTACGATATCGTCAACGACGACGTGGTGGATTATACTGATGGAATGGTGATGTTTGAGAATGCGATCGCTCCGTCTGCCTTCAGCCTCCAGAGGCGTTATGGCGTGTGGAACGAATCTTCTGTTACGACTCGTGCACGTGAAGTATACGCCCGTTACAACTTCACCCGCTACCTGAGCTATGTGCACGGCAGAGATGGATTCGCTGATCCGCAATACTTCAACGCCTGGTCCGCCGACGGAAATCGGGGAGGACTGAACGGGCCGCAAGCTGTCGGTGTCATGATGCTCCACTACGACTACGACCATCTGCAGGCCAAGAACTTGACGTCATACACGTTGACTGATACCGCCCGTGTTTGGGATGCAAACGGCAAGTTTCTGCAGCCGTATGTAGCTCAACAAATTCCCAACAGAAATGTCGATCTCAGTGCCTCCCGGGCGATATCCTATGGATTAACCCTTTCGTCGCGTCCATACTCCGCCTTCGATTTCAAGTCCACCACCTCGACCGCAAAAACAGACTCGACCTACTGGGCCACATATAATTTTCCAACAAAAGCATCGGATCCGGTAACGAATAAGGCGCTTATGGACTACTGGCAAGGACGTGCGAGACCGAGAGCACTTAGCAACGGGAACTACTCACAGACGACCTTGCACTATTCATCGTACGGACCCTACGTGTTCGCGAAGGGTCAGCATCTTAAGTTCACGATTGCACAACTCGTCGGCTACGGTCCGGGAACGCCGGCAGACACCGTCTATCGGGATGCAGGCGGGGCATTCAGTTCCTCCCGTCAGTACTACGAACCCGTGGTCAGCTGGTATGATTCGTTGACGTATCCGGGGCTCTCAGGGATTGCCGGTATCAGCTACATGGGAAGTGCGTATCTGAAAACGCACAAACTTCCCTGGTATGTCACAGGAAAGATCTCAAGCACCGATCCTTCCCCGGTCATCTCGCTGCGTGATGTGGCAGATCGGGCGATTCAAATGTACGTCGGGGGTGACCTCGTCAACTACAACAAAGTGCAGTTCAAGCCCGAGAGCTCTCCGGAGACTGGGGCCTATGGGACAACGAGAACGTACATTCCTATTCCTGCCCCCGCGCTCTTTGTCTATGACGCGGCGGACGTGAAGAATAAGATCGTATGGGGTCCGCAGGTTGAAGGATTCACGTCGCTGCCGGCTGTTCAATCCGCGAAAGCCGCAGGGCGCATCAAAGCCGGTATGAGCCATTACATCGTCCTGAAATCCCCTGAGGGATTGGGACCGTGGACCCGCCTGGACAGTGTGGGAATCAGGGATCCGCGCTACTTCAATAAGGACGCCGTGTATCCCAATCAGTATGTGTACCGCGATGCGGCGAGCTTATTAAGTGAAAACTACTACTACGCAGTGATCTCGGTTGACTCGCTCGGTGGAAAGAGTGGAATGACCAACATAACCTACCATCCTACTCAAAAGGGAGCCGTTTTCGCTCTGGGTGGCAGTCTCTACGTCGCCCC
>QYQB01000169.1 GCA_007280275.1 bacterium
GCAGATAGCCTGGATTTTCTGCAGAGGATCTCGACAAATAATCTGGCCCTGCTGAAGCCTGGTGAAACCGCACAAACCATCCTGACAAATGAAAAGGGGAGAATCATCGACATCGTCGGAGTCGCTTGCCTGAATGAGGACAGATTTCTGCTCGCGGGTCAATCGCGAGCATCGGGACAGCTGATGTCGTGGATTGAGAAATATATCATAATGGAAGATATCAGGATTGACGATCTAACTTCATTGTTCACACAATTCTTAGTCTTTGGTAAGAATGTTTTTTCTCAGAAGGACCTTGCCGAGGGACTACATCCGAAACCTGTTATGTATGAGGAGACTTGGGGTATCTCAAAGCTTTGGCGTGTGCTTACTCCAAGGGAAACCGAGCAGGATGTCCGGCAAAGGCTCTTTGATCGTGGGTTCTTTCCTGTGACAAATGAGGCATTCGAGGAATACCGGGTTCTCCAGGGCGTACCGATTGTTCCGAACGAGCTTTCGACTCTCTACAACCCGCTCGAGGCGAATATTTCTTCACTGGTCAGCTGGACGAAGGGGTGTTACATAGGCCAAGAGGTCATCGCCCGACTTGATACGTACAAGAAAGTTCAGCGGAACCTGGTAAGAATGGTTATGGGTGAAACGCCCATGAGCCTTCCTGTGCCTTTTTTCGGCAAAGAGGGAGAAGCTGGCACAATAACGAGCGCGGTAATGGTCGCAGCCGGAGGAGGGTGTCGAGGGCTGGGATACCTGAAGGCAACGCAAATTGTGAATGTGGGAGACTTCTTTTTCTTCAAGAAGGAAAGGAAGATTGTCCTGCGCATCGACAAGGAATCGGTCTGAGGTCAGCGACTCCGGTGTTCTTACCATTAATATGCGCATCCTATCATCTGATTTAACTCTCTGTTTGACAAAGGATTGATATGTGATGGCAAAACAAATGCACAAAGCAGAAAAGGCCTACAAGAACCTTGAGTTCCTCACAAGTCCCGATGCCAGAGTGATTCGATTAATCTCGGAATTCCTCGAGCCAGCAAGGCGGTTCAGGCACGAGGGAATCAAGGACACGATTGTTTTCTTTGGATCGGCGCGCATTCTTCCACAAGCAAAGGCGCGTCAACACCTGAAGGAAGCCTCGAGAAGATTGAAGGGTAATAATCGGCTCAGTTCAAAGGCTCAAAATGATCTGGACGGTGCCAAAATTGATCTTGAAATGTCGAGGTACTACGAGGATGCGGTAAAATTGTCAGGCCTTCTCACCAAATGGTCAAATAGACTGAGGCAAAAGAATAGATTTGTCATTAGTTCCGGTGGAGGGCCGGGGATAATGGAAGCTGCCAATAAGGGGGCGAAGTTGGCCAAGGGACGTTCCGTTGGACTGAACATCAGTTTACCATTTGAGCAAAACTCGAACCCTTATATCCCAGATGAGCTCAACTTCGACTTCCACTACTTTTTCATGAGGAAGTTGTGGTTTGTTTACCTGTCGAAGGCCATGGTAATGTTCCCTGGCGGTTTCGGCACGTTTGATGAGTCCTTCGAAGTGCTCACGCTTCTTCAGACGCGAAAAATCAAGAAAAAAGTGACTGTCGTCCTTTATGGAAAGGAATACTGGCAAAAGACCATTAATTTTGAGAACCTCATACGCTTGAAGATGATCAGCCCTGAAGACCTCAAAATCTTCCATTTTGCCGATAGCCCGGATGAAGCGTTCGATTACATTGTCCGCGATCTTCGGAAAAACTATCCGGGTGAAACAGCAGAGGAAACGGAGTCGCCTGCCGTCGTTTGAGTATCTGGCGTCAACTTCGTATATTGATGTGGGCAATATCCCAGTCAATCACATTCCGCTTTAATCTGTTCTTTGGGGGTGACCAGGATTCGACGGGGATGAGGAAGCTCAGAACTGCGTGCCGTGGTCTCCGTGTCCACGTTAAAGAAGCGGTAAACTATCAAGTGCCAACTACAACTACGCACTGGCTGCTTAACTAGCTTAAGCAACCCGTTCCTTGTGCTTTTTGCCCATCGGGGGCACCTGGAACGTCGAATGAGATGGGATAGGGTGGTTTTGCGCCGAAGGGGACCACCTGAAATCCTGCCACAAGCAGGGTCTACTTTGGATAGTATGTGGTCAATCCCGTCTACCGGAGTTCCCACATGCGAACCTCAAAAGGTAGGCTAGGTACGTAAACGTTTTGAGAGGCTTCTCTTCGGACCGGGGTTCGACTCCCCGCACCTCCACCATTCCGGCCTTCGTGTCAAACGCGAAGGCCTTGCATTCATATGAATCCCCGCTCATGCCATGGCATCCACCATTCTGGTCGTCGATGACGAAAGAGACATTCTCGAGTTGCTGAAGTACAACCTCGAGAAGGAAGGCTATCGCGTTCTCACCGCACACAACGGGAAAGAAGCTCTCCGGTTTGTCAAGCAACATCCAGACCTTGTCGTGCTCGATGTCATGATGCCGGAACTCGATGGATGGGAGGTCTGCAAAGCAATACGGAAGGATCCGGCGACTGCAAAGACTCCAATAGTCTTCCTCACAGCGAGAGATAGTGAGGTTGACGAAGTGGTTGGCCTGGAACTCGGGGCGGACGATTACATCACAAAGCCTGTGAAAGTGCGCACGTTTCTCGCCCGGGTCAAACGAGCATTGAAGGGGCGTGCAGGAGCGGAAAGTGAAGAGGGACCGGAACTCTTGAAGATCGGCGACCTGGAGATTCAGATAAACAATTATGTTGTACGAATTGGTGGTCGTGAGATCCATCTGCCGAAGAAGGAATTCGAAGTGCTTCTGTTTTTAGCCCGTCACCCAGAGCGTGTCGTATCCCGTGAGGCGCTTCTAAACGGAATCTGGGGACATGACGTGTACGTTGTCGATCGGACAATTGACGTGCACGTGCGAAAGATTCGGGAGAAGCTGGGTCGGCACGCACACCACATCGAAACCGTCAAAGGTGTCGGGTACCGATTTCGAAAGGAAGTCTGATGCGAAGCGTACGATCACAGATTGCTCTTACGTTTGTCGTCATTTCAGTCCTCGTTATTGTTCTGCTCGGAGTCTTGCTGAGCTACGAGATCGAGAAGTACTATTTTGACCGCTTGCTGGCAAGCCTGCGCATTGAGACAAACGTGATTGCGGCATTATTGCAGGAATCGGCGCGGCGTGGCGAGTCGCGCGGAAATATGGAAAAGGACCTCGCGGCTTTTGCTTCAGCGGCGCAGATGCGTCTCACGCTCATCGACTCTTCGGGCGCAGTGGTATATGACTCTTCCGTCCCGGATTCTCTTCTCCAGACGCTTGAGAATCATTCCCAACGTCCGGAAATCAATGAAGCACGTCAGACTGGAACCGGTGCGAACGTTCGATTCAGCAAATCGATCCTTCATGATCTTGTTTATGTCGCACGCAAAGTCGTGTCGCCCGGCACCATCGCGGGCGTGTTTCCGAGCCTGCAGTTCGTTCGAGTCTCGGTCGCACTGACAGAGGTGAACCGGGTGATGTACGAGATTCGGTTCAAAATCGTCGTCGTCTCGATCGTGATTCTCGTGATCGTGCTGATCGTGAGTCAAATCGTCTCAAAGCGCTTGACGAAGCCTTTGACGGAGATTGCGGAGATGGTGAAGGAGATCAAAACGGGCAACCTCGATCAGAAGCTCCCGGTCCGCTCAAATGATGAGATCGGTCGGCTTGCCGAACTGATCAATGAAATGACAGACAAGCTGAAGGAGGATATCGAGCAGCTGAAGAAACTCGAGCGTGTCAGGAGCGAATTCCTGGGCAATGTGTCTCACGAACTTCGAACGCCCATATTTTCGCTGAAAGGATTCATCGAGACTCTCCTGGAAGGGGCGGTTGATGACCCGGCTGTCAACCGAAGATTTCTTGAAAAGGCCTATCACCACGCGAATCGTCTTGATACTCTCCTCAGCGACCTCATCGAGATTTCCCGCATCGAGTCGGGCGAAATGAAGATGAGTTTTCGATATGTGGACGCTGCCTCGATCCTGAAGAACCTTATTGCTGACTTTTCGGATAGTGCAGCCAAGAGGAAACAGAATCTCCTTGTAGATTCGCCTGACCACGAAGTGTTGGTCCTCGGCGACAAAGACCGATTACGCCAGGCGCTCGGAAACATCGTCGACAATGCGATCAAGTACAGCCCCGAAGGAGCCACGACGACCGTGCGCCTAATTGAAGCCGAACGTTCGGCCACGATATCGATATCCGATGCCGGTCCAGGCATCGAGGACGTTCACCTATCCCGGATCTTCGAGAGATTCTACAGGGTCGACAAAACGCGTTCGCGAGAAGTGGGGGGAACAGGCCTCGGACTTGCCATCGCGAAGCACATCGTCGAAGCACACGGCAGTAAGATCTCCGTTACGAGCGAAATGGGGAAAGGGGCAACCTTCTCATTTGAGTTGAAGAAGTAGGGGAGAACCTTAAAAAGCACCCGGTGCCAGGCGTTCTTCGCTTTTGACCTCTGCGTCTTCCTTCCTCAGCGCCGCACTATTCCATTCCGCAATCCGCACGCAATCATTGAAATGAAACTCCTCGTTCTCAGGGGATTTCCCTTTCCATGAAGGGAAAGGGAGTCTGCTTGTCCTTCATTATTCGATGCTCGAGGAATCTGTCACTCAATTTAGGTGGTGGGTCTCCGAGCCGGCATTCATTGAGAACAAGCTTATCAGGGTGCCCCTTAACAATTTCTTAGTACGCTCCTAACATTTGACTAATGTCTGTTTGCTAACTTTGTGGCGCAAACAACCGTAGGAGCCGTGACCCATGAACCTTCACACCAGAAGCACGTCGATAGCTGCAGAAGATGGACGAAAGCCAAACACACTATCGTTGTTGGCCGGTAATTTCATCGGCGCAGCATTCGATTCCAAGGAATGCGAGCCATTAGGAGATGGCGGTTTCAAGGTGCTTATGGCGCTTGTTGTGGTTGCTACCCTTGGGTTTGGATGCATTGTAAATGGATGGTTGCTTTGACAAGAAAGTCCGCAATGATTCGCCGAGGTAAGTTCCTTTCAAAGGCCAGTCTTAAGATTATCCGACAACTTCAATTCACTTGTCTTCACTCAACCATATAGGGAGATGTAGATGAAACAACTGATCCTCATTTGTCTGATATTCTTCGGGGTAGC
>QYQB01000312.1 GCA_007280275.1 bacterium
CTTCGCCAGAGTCTGCTTGGCCCGGTGCAAGAGAGATTCGACGGAGGCAACACTTACATTCATTATTTTGGCAATATCTTGGTAAGGGAGTTCCTCGTACCGGTGCAACAGGAGGGCGGTTCGCTGGCGCTCGGGAAGTTTGGCGATTGCCTTCTGGACGATGCGCTCGGTATCCTTCTTCTCCATGACGCCATCGGGATTGTCTTCGCTCGCGCTGGGAAAATCATGGCTGTCCATGCCAACCTCACTTGCGCTGAAGCCAAGAAAGAGCCATCGGTTCAACTTCTTCGTGCGCTGATGGTTCAGTGAACGGTTCACAGCGATGCGGTAAAGCCACGTGGAGAGCTTTGACTCGAATCGGAACCGCTTCAGAGATTTGTAGGCTTCAAGAAAGACCTCTTGGGTCACGTCTTCCGCATCGTGCTGGTTGCTAAGCATCCGAAAGCAGACATTGTAGACCAAGGTCACATTGGAATCGAACAAGTCCTTGAAGGCTAGCGGATCGTCCGCCCGAATTCGCTCTATGAGATCGTCTTCATTCACCGGATGTTGAAAGTGCTACGTTGTTGCCAAGGATTGAAATTCAGGATCGTCAGCGGCGGATCGGTCTCCTTTCACCTCTCGTACTGCACTCGCAATTCGTGCAGCCTCAGCATAAATTCCCCCATATCTGGAAATCGAATGGCCCCCGGGGTGCATAGTGTTTCGCACCCAGTACAGCCAACGACGCAGTTGAACGGGGCCACGACCCGCGTCTGTACGTCGTCCAAAGCATAGACACCGTGGGCACAAAACTCTATGCAGACGCCGCAGTTAATACACAGACCCTGGTCGATCGTCGGATACCATGGGATTTCTTCCCGCGGGATATTCATGTCCTTGTCTTGGGCCTTTGCTACACTCCTTTAGATCAATGTGCTTCCCCGAGGATGAGAAGGGGGTGGGCTCAGTGTTTCTGCGTCTGAGCGTTTTCCTCGCATGCCTCGCGCTGAAGGTTTGCCACATAGTTCCTGTATTCACGCAGGAGCGCTTTTTTGTAGTCATTCTCTCTTGAGGAAGAGACATAGTTTCCAAAATCTCTGATCGAGCGCAGCAATTCCGCCATGAGCTCCTCATCATCTGTCACACCTGCACTGTGTACAATGTGAAGGGCTTGGTCCAGGCCGATGAGACCTGCTTCAAAATCCGCAACCTTAATGATTTTCGCGACCGGTTTTCCACAGCATGACTCTGCCATAAGAGACCTCTAATATTCTTTCGAACGCGTCAACAAGATCCTTCAAATTGATTCCAATGCACTGATCTCAAAATGCCGTGTAGAGATAGTACACGCCAGCGAGGAGCACGAGGGCACCTGCGCCCCGCTTAACGTTCGTCGCGCCTCTGGACTGTTCAGTCCAATTGAGATACTTCTGGACTGTTCCTGCTGCGCCTCCGGCGAGGGCAATGACGGCACAGTGTCCGGCGCCAAATGCCCCGATTAACGAGAATGCACGCGTAGGGTCCGTCGAAGCGATGCCGAAGACGACACCAAGTACCGGTGCCATAAAAGCAAACGTGCACGGGCCGAGCCCGATACCAAAGATGAGGCCCAGAAGTAGGGCTCCTTTCCATCCTCGGGCAATCGATGTTCGCGGGGTAATCCCGCCCCATGAGAGAGTGATAACGTCCATCAGATAAAGGCCAACAACGAAGAACACTCCGGCGACGATGATATTGCCCCATATCCCGACATCTCCCATCAGACGGCCCGCTGATGCTGTGATTGCCCCGATTAATGCGATTGTGATAAGGATACCGAGGGCAAACACGAGAGAAAGCAAATATGGTCGCTTCATCCTCTGCTGACCCTGGCTGCTGATGTATCCGATGACCAGTGGAATGCTCGAGAGGTGGCATGGACTGAGCAGAATGCTGACAACGCCCCAACCCAACGCGGCGATGAGTGCAATACCAAACTGCTGATTCAAGGCCGTTGTCAACCATGTGAAGAGGCTATCGAGCATAGTTCAACTTCCGCCCTGGATCTTCAGTCCCTTTTTTTGAAGAAGCTTGTCGATCTCGGCTTCGGGATAAAATCCCTCGTGCCGAAAGAACTCCTTGCCCGCGGCATCCAGGAACACCTGCGTCGGAATAAGCCTGATACCATATTGCTCTGCATATTTTCGTTGCTCAGGCTTCCAGACGTCATAGAACACTACTTTGATTTGATCGCCGTACTTTTTCTCGATGGCTTTCATCACCGGCTGCATTTGGCGACATGGAATGCAGTTGACCGAGCCGAGTTCCACAAACGTGATGGGGCTTTTCTTGTCGACTATAGCAGGGGATTTCTTCTGGGGAACGGCAGACTGCGTACAAATGATGAGAGCGAGGAGCAATGCCACGTGTCGAATTCTCATAATCGTTCGTCCTTAAACCATTGTAAGAGTTGTTCGTCTTTGGGTATGTTGCCATAACTCTTGAGGGCGCCGTCGACAACCAACCCCGGTGTCATCAGGATGCCGTACTTCATGATTTCTTTGAGATCGGTGACTTTTTCGATTTCCAGATGTAGCTGATGTGCTTCATCAAGCTGACGCACTTTTTGTTCGAGCGCCTTGCACTTGCTGCATCCGGAGCCGAGAACCTTGACCTTCATACTTCCTCCTGGATAATTCGATTGCCTTCTGCCTGTCAATAGACGATGTTAAAGAGGTAGCCGACGATAATGATGCCGACTGCAACGACGCCGACGAATATGAAAATCAGGGGGAGCTTGAGGACTTTGCGCAGGATGATCGTCTCCGGCAGCGAAAGACCTATCACGGACATCATGAATGCGAGGGCGGTTCCGAGCGATGCGCCTTTGGCCAACAAAGCCTGCACAATCGGGATGATTCCTGCTGCGTTCGAATACAGCGGCACACCTATCAACACGGCAACGGGCACGGACCACCACGCGGATTTTCCCATTAAGCCTGCCATGAAATTCTCCGGCACGTACCCATGAATGCCTGCACCAACTCCAATACCGACAAGCAGGTAGGGCCACACCTTGCCAACGATGTCACTCACAGCGGAGTATCCGGATTGGATCCGATCACGGAAGACAGGCGCAGTCTCTTGCATCCCTGGATTATTCGAGTGAATTTCATAGACCCAGTCCTCTACAAAGCGTTCCACTTTGAGTTTTCCAATGACGAACCCCGCTGTGATTGCGATGACAAGACCTGTGGTGACATACAACAACGCTGTTTGCCATCCGAATAGCCCAAACAGCAGCACGACTGCTATCTCATTGATCATCGGAGCAGCGATGAGAAATGAAAACGTGACCCCAAGTGGGATGCCCGTTTCGACAAACCCGATGAAAAGTGGAACAGCAGAACACGAACAGAACGGCGTCACGATCCCCAGCAGGCTTGCAAGTACGTTGCCCGCGAACAAAGACTTCCCACCGAGCATGGCACATGTTCGCTCTGGCGAGAAATACGAGCGGACTATACCCACGACGAACACAACAAGTGTCAACAAGAGCAACACTTTGGGGACTTCGTAGACGAAAAAGCGCACCGCTTCGGTCAGTCGTTCACCCTGCGGAAGTCCTGTCACGAGCACGAGTGCATCTGCCATTTGTTGCAGGACGGCATACAGCGCGATCCAGAGAGGGAGAAGTACTACAACTGAGCCGAGCGGATATTTTTCAACAAGTTTCATTGCGGGCCCCGATGAGCGAGGAGAATTTCTTTTAACTTCTCTACAGGCGGCACAAAACCCGACACAACCACCTTGTCGTCGATCACCAGCCCGGGGGTCTTCATAATGCCATATGCGGCGATGTCCTGATATGCCTCTACTTTTTCGATTGTCGCTTCGAGGTGGAGTTCGTGCAACGCTTCCTCGGTGCGCCGGTACAGCGTCTTGCAGTTCATGCAGCCGGGTCCGAGAACCTTGATAGTCATAATTGGTCTTTCTCCCGAGTTGTCGTTGTTATGCTTCCAGCGCTTCCGCTTTCTTTTCCGTTTCCCGTCGTGCGATCGCTGCAGCAACGTTCAGAATCTTGAAGATGCGATCATCCGCAACCTTGAAGTTCACCCGCAGTCCGTCTTTCCACGAATTGAGAATGCCTGCCTGGACAAGAATCTTCAGGTGTCGGGAGAGATTTGATTGCTCAAGCTCCAGCGCCGGCGCCAACTCACAATTGCACATGACGTCCTTACGGAGTAGTTCCAGAATCCGTATGCGGTTCGGGTGCGCAAGTGCGACGAGGATTTCTGCTTTCAGATCAGCTGAAGTTTTCATCGGTTGCTCCTTGAGTAGTAAACTATATGAGCATACACTCATATACTATGCCAAGGATGTCAGGCCTGATTTTGAGTGTTAGAGCTGGAACATCTTTCCGTTCTTCCTGTGTGTGAGAATCGTTTCCATTCTTTTGGAGCGAGGGTGTCGGCTGCAAAGCCGACGTGGGATCGTGCACGAATAATGACGTCAGGAAGGCAGGAGTAAGAGGAAAACGTCCGTTGGCAAGAAACAAAAAAGGGGAACCGGAAGAGGTTCCCCTTGATGGTTGAAGGATGGCCAGATACTACTTGAGAAGCGTGAGTTTCTTGGTTGAAGAGAATCGTCCCGCCTGCATCCTGCAGAAATATGGTCCGCTGGCGACTTTGCCGCCTGCATTGTTCTTCCCATCCCATTCGACTGAGTATTTTCCCGACTCGTGGTGCTCGGACGCAACCAGGTTGCGCACGAGGCGTCCATGGATATCATAGATCGCGAGGTCAACCGTGGCTGAAGCCGGGATAGAGAATTGAATCCGCGTTTGCGGATTGAACGGGTTTGGATAATTGTTCTCGAGTTCGTAACCAGCCGGGACGCCTTCGAGCTCGGCAGCATGCGTGGTGCTTGTTCTGTGGTCGCCGTGACACTGGGTGCATTCCATCTTCGCTGTAATCGTGTTGCTATGGCAGCCTTTGCACTCCGCAATGATTGCCGGCGAAACAAATAGCGGAGTGAATTTCGACGCCAATTTGTCGTTGAGGATCTGTGCGGTGTACGCGGCAACGTCGCCTGTGAGTCGTGCACAGCGTTCCTTGCGCTCTGTTGTGCTCTCGTTGAGCTTGGCGGTCTTGCACCATTCTGCGATCGAGGCGTGGCAGAGAATGGAGCCGGAGGTATTCTGGACCAGAGTCTGTGTGTATTTGTTCTGTGTGTATTTCGATTGAACACCGTACTGGTTGCTTATATTTGTCGGGAATTTTGTCTGTGTGTACCATCCAAAGACCTCACTCTCCAGGGCAGAGCCATCAGCTTTCGCGGAGACAAGCGCGATGAAAGCCGCTGAACCCACCACCGCACCGCACGTTCCTCCCCAGCTCGCTCCACCACCGCCGCCGAATAACATAAGTCCGCTTGGGAACGATGTGTAGGGTTCTCCCGTGATGGCTGCGCTGGCATTTATGAGTGCAGCAAATGCGCCGAAGCAGCATCCTCCGTAAGTGGCGTCGTAGTACAGATCGTGGCCCAGAATCCGAACTTTCTCAGGATCAAGTGCCTGATAGGGAAATGGCCACGTGGCGTTGACGCCTGCCATTGCCTTGTTCATGAGGGAATCAGCGGCAACGGCGCCAATGACGGCACCGGCCGCGTATTTTGATCCTGACGATAGAAAGTCTTTTCTCGAAATTCTCATGAAAGAATCTCCTTCATCTGATAATCGGTTCGTGAGATAAATCCTTTTGGTTGCGGGAAATCTCGTGCTCGCATGGGAGCTCATTTGATGTGATTGTGCGAACACAACCAATGAATTGAAACCGTCGCTCTTCGGGGAGCAGTTGCAGAAGAGCCATTGCAATCTCTTCGGCCCTCGACTGGACGCGCTCGACTAATTTGACCCCGGCGTCAGTGAGCGTGAGCCGCTCCGTCCGACGATCGGTTTCCCCCAAGCGCCCTTTCAATAAGGCCTCGCTCCTGAAGCGAAGAGAGTAATTTTGAAAGGGAACTCTTGAGAATGCCCAGTTTTTCGGCGAGACTACCTGCTGAGTCTGGGTGATCGAGGTAGAGAAGGAGAACGCACTCGAGTTGGTACACTGGGAGGTCAACTTCCTTCGCCAAAGTGTTCTGGACACGGTGATTCCAGAGCCCCAGTCGAATGATCTCTACCGCGGCACTCCTGTAATTATTCATGGATCACTCCATAGGTGAATTGTATTACTATTGCAACTTTTGTTCCACGCTAACAATTGGCGTTTTCTTCGACTAATCAACAAATTCCACGGATTTTGCATTTCTTTTGTGCTGACTATTTCAACGGTTGTAGAACAACTAAGCATTCCTGAATCCTGCTGTTATCAGGTGCATCTCAATTAGGCCGGGATCCTCCCCCGATTCATCAACGGATCGAAGGACTTGGAAGGCGTCAGGTAAAGGGATCATGTATTGTGTACGCGGTGGGTGACGGTGCGAGCAAACCCTACCGGCAAATAACCACAGCAGTATCGGATGGAACAGTGGCAGCAATAGCTGTCTGGACAGAATTGGAAGCAGCGTGAAGGTGGGATCGCGAGCATTCAACCGGGATGCAGCGTGCAGCACGACGTATTAAGAGAGGACGTGTGGATGCGAAATAGACCAGTTCTTAGACATATGCTTAACGGCGTTGGGGTATTCTTGGCGCTGATGTTTCTCGGTGGGGTTAGTGGAGGTGGGTGGTTGTTGTCGCTCGGACTCTTTGCCCTGTTCCTGGGAATGACAGACTTTGGTCGACAGTGTCCCTTGATTCTTTCTGCCCGTCATCTTGCTTATCGAATGAGGTCACTAGGGAAATCGCCCGTATTGTCGGCGAAGCCCATCAAAGAAACCAGCGAAAGCGATGTCAAGAATATACCCTCTTGAGTGCGCAAAACGTCTTTAGTCGGGTGTGAGGAGCATCGCCATCCTACGATCATTGCGGACCCGCCCGGGCTTCTTTGTTTGCTCAATATGATTGTGTACTTTGTAGCCATCCGATTGCACGGACAATCCTGGAACGCCTATGGTCCATTTTGATGATCTATCACGTGAAGACCTCTTGAAGCTGATTGAAGTCTATGCGAAGAACTGGCTTGCACACGACGGCTGCTGGTTCCTTGCGGCAGAGGAAGCGTTCGGTTTAGACTCAGCCCTCGATCTTGACACGAAGGCATGGAATCGGTTCGCTGTTGCCGAAGCCAGACGAATCATGAAAGAATTCAATATTCCGGACGGCAGTGGGTTGATAGGGTTGGAACGCGCCCTTGGATTTCGTCTCTACGCGGCGATTAACAAGCAGTCCATCGAGTGGATTGATGAACATACCATGGTTTTCCGTATGGTTGAATGCCGCGTCCAAAAGGCTCGGATGGAAAAGAATCTGCCTGCTTTCCCCTGCAAGTCCGTTGGGATTGTGGAGTTCAGTCAATTTTCACGAACAGTTGATGAGCGAATCAGAACACAATGCATCAGCTGTCCGCCAGATCCAAAAGGCGATTCGTCTTGTGTTTGGCAATTCTCGATTGATTGATAATCATTCACAAGGAACATCAGATGGGTGACGTAGCTGGGTATCTCATTCTGGGTTTGCTTGCAGGTGTTCTCAGCGGACTCGTTGGTCTGGGTGGTGGCTTCGTGATTGTGCCTGCTCTCGTTTTCATTTTCGGATTTTCACAGCATCAGGCGCAAGGAACGACACTTGCGTTACTGGTACCACCAATAGGGCTCCTCGCAGCATGGACATATTACAGACAAGGGTTTGTTGATATCAGGGTCGCCGCGTTGATTGCAGTCGGGTTTGTGGTTGGGAGTCTTCTTGGTGCCCGGTATGCGATGACCGTATCGAACGAAACCCTTGAGAAAGTCTTTGGGGTTGCACTTGTGGTCATTGGTGTTAAGATGATCCTTGGGAAATAAAGACTGAACATGCAGATCGTATACACAAGGAAGAGAAACACTGATGATGAATGAAGAACTTCTGAACGAAAATCGATTTCTGCAACTCAATCAAGGCCAACAATTGGAGCTTATCGCTAAGCATTGCGCAGGAATCGAAGAGCGCATTCGAAAGGCACAATCAAGGAAAGAAGCTGAGACGATAGCGGAAGAAGCTTGCGGACAATTTGAAACTGAATGTCCGAGTGATATTCTGCGAAGGGGGCTTGTTCTGCGTGTCCGAGAGATGGTGGAGCAACGTTGGGGAACAAAAAAGACCGCTGGATGAGCTTTGAACAGTTGATTCTGTGACGCTACTTTTCAGCCAAGAAAGAAACGGAAACAGGAAAAATGCACGAACGGAGATTTCAAGCGGAGATTGAACGTCTGCGATTACCAGAGAGAATTGAGCGCCTGGAGGTTGAACGCGTCATCAGTTTATCTCTGGAAGGGGGGCGAGTGAAATCTATTCTCGATGTGGGGACAGGAAGCGGGATATTTGCGGAAGGATTCGCAAAGAAGATCGCAACGGTTGTCGGCATTGATGCCAATCCAGAAATGATCAAGGTGTCGAAGGGCCTAGTGCCCAACGCGATCTTCCAACTGGCAACGGCTGAGTCGATCCCTTTTGAGGACAAGTCGTTCGACCTTGTGTTCCTGGGCCTTGTGCTACACGAAGCCGATGATGCTCAAAAGGCGCTCTCGGAATCTAAGAGATGCGCAAAGCGAAGCGTGGTTGTTCTCGAGTGGCCTTATAAACAGGAAGAGATGGGTCCGCCGCTGGCACATCGGCTCAAATCGGAGGATATTGTAGCGATGGCCAAGATAGTAGGATTCAAGGCGATTACGATCATCCCGCTCAAGGATCTACTCTTGTATCAATTCCACGTGTAAGTCCAAAGGAATTACTCGACAATCTACAGAAGTTTCTTGATCTGACTCTCGAATGTCTCCTTTGATCTGAAGCCTTCATACTTCGTCACAATCCTACCGGCCTTATCGATAATGAAGGTTGTTGGGATGGATTCGACCCCGCCATAATGCGCAGAGACCTCGTCATTTCCCATCAGAACCGGATAGTTCATCGCATTGTCGCGCTCAAAGGCTTTTACCTTCTCCGGTTGATCGAGTGCAATCCCCACGATCTGAACGCCCTTCGAACCGTACTCTGACTGCAGCTTGATAAAGTCCGGAATTTCCCGCTTGCAGGGAGGGCACCACGTCGCCCAGAAATCGAGTATAACGACCTTTCCCTTGAAATCAGAAAGAGAGACCTGGTGGCCGTTCACGTCAGACAACGTGAATGCCGGTGCTACACCAGAAACCTCAGTCGGTGGCAACGCATAACCCGTCGCAGTTGATGTCGGCTGGGTCTCATTCTTCCCAAACAAAAAGTATGTGGTGGCGAGTAAGACGATTCCAGGAACAACCCACACATAGACTCTCGATCTTTTCTTTGCTTGCACTCTCTTTTTTATTGGATTCCCTCAACGATTCGTGTTCATCAGGTGGCACTGTGGGACGATTGCGGCATCATGAATGGCTGCCGCATTCACCGACAGCAAAGGATGGAATCATTCCGAGCCTTTTAAATAGGATGCTGCAACTTGTTAGAAGGTTCTGGTTCGGAGTCTCGTCAGCTGACAGAAGCGATTGCTTATGGAACCGACGCTGCTCTCGTTGCCACAGAATTCGTGCAAGAGTCTGATCACCTAAACCATGCCGCTCATGGGGAATTAGCGCACAGCATTGAATGACATTTTGGATTCGTCAAAGATGAACGCGGCATTCCCATAATCGATTGTCAAAGCAATAGACCTCACTGAGCAAGCCTCGCCTTCTCCTTCCATTCAAGTCATTCCCAAATTCGACTTTCTGTCAACAATGACGAATGCTCCGAGCCCATTTCCCAGTAGCAAGATGTTAAACCAGATTTGTGATCGATAGGCCAAAAAATCAGGGATTTATGGATGGCACCAAACTTGTATTTATAAATATAGGTATGAGTGACAAAGACAACAAAGAAACGCCCCTATATTCGATAGGGACTGTTGCGCGCATGCTCGGGGTCTCCGTGCAAACACTTCGGCTTTACGAACGACGGGGTCTCATCCTTGCACATAAAAGCAGCGGGAATCAGCGTCTCTACTCGCAATCGGACATTGAGAGGTTGAAGTGCATTCGCGCTTCAATTAGCAAGCACAAGATTTCCATCGAGGGGATCCGCCGGATACAGTCCATGGTCCCCTGTTGGGAGAATGTGCAGTGTCCGATGGAACAGAGAATGGCGTGTCCAGCATTTACCGCGTCCGATGCGGGTTGCTGGACATACAAACACAAAACGAATGTTTGCGCGGGTCGCGAATGCCATGACTGCACAGTGTATCTCCTTGCTGGAGATTGCGAACAAATCAAGTCGTTGGTCCATCATCAGCCGCGCCGGCTCGCTGAGAAGTGATGGAACCAAAC
>QYQB01000166.1 GCA_007280275.1 bacterium
GACCAGGAGTGCGAAGGCGGGGGAGAAGCTGCACTTCTACTTCTCGCTGCTGATTACCCCGTTCAAGCTCATTGACACTGACGCGCAATGGAAGACCCGCTTCTACCATCGGTATCTTCCCATCGATGAGATTGCGAAGACAGGTGCGAATACGATCAATGTTCACCACGCAACGGAGATCAATCCTTACATCAATTATCCATTCCTCAGATCCCCGCAGATGAAATCATACATCGATGAGGCTCATGCGCAAGGATTCCGGGTGAAGATCTACTACACCGTGCGCGAGCTCTCCAATCGAGCGCCGGAACTCTTCACGTTGCGAAGCCTCGGCGATGAGGTGTTATCGTACGGACCGGGTGGCGGGTTCTCATGGCTCCAGGAGCATCTGGATTCAAGCTACATCGCGGCATGGTTCGTCCCGGAGCTGAAGGATGCGGCGGTCATCAACAGCGGGGTTTCCCGATGGCACAACTACTATGTGGAAGGATTGAACTGGCTTGTGAGGCACGTGGGCATCGACGGAATCTACATTGATGATGTCGCTTTCGACCGCATAACCATGAAAAGGGTGAGAAAGGTTCTTGATCGCAATCGGCCCGCAGCGCTCATTGATCTTCATTCTGCGAACCAATTCAACCCGCGGGACGGGTTTGCGAACAGCGCAAATCTTTACCTGGAGCACTTCCCGTATATCAACCGGCTCTGGTTTGGTGAGTACTTTGACTACAATTCCTCACCCGACTTTTGGCTCACTGAAGTATCAGGAATTCCATTCGGACTTATGGGAGAAATGCTCGAGAAGGGGGGAAATCCATGGCGGGGGATGATCTACGGCATGACCTCACGGTTGCCCTGGGCTGGTGATCCGACGCCGGTCTGGAAAATCTGGGACGATTTCGGAATGGAAGGAAGCACGATGGTGGGATACTGGTCGCCCAGGTGTCCGGTCAAAACAGACAATCCAAACGTTCTTGCAACTGCATACCTGAAACCGGGCAAGGTGCTCATTGCGCTCGCCAGCTGGGATCCGGACAGTGTTGGGTGTAGTCTCTCCATCGACTGGAAGGCAATTGGGTTGGATCCCGCGAAGGCTGTGCTACGCGCATATGCGGCAAAAGACTTCCAACCTGAAATGAGATTTGGCCCACATGATGTGATACCTGTTGAGCCCGGGAAGGGCTGGCTTCTTGTTCTCAGCGAGAGGCCTTAACGTATTGCATTCGAGGTCGACGGGCCCCATTGGAAAACCTGCCACGAGTTTCTGCTGGAAGCGCCTCCTGTCGGGAGGGCCGCAAAACAAAAAAGGCGACACATCCATCATGTGCCGCCATACGAAAAACAAATCTGGAACGAGACGGTCTACCAGGACATATCATCCGTCGCGGCTTGCCTGCCCGAACGAACAAGCGGAAGCCAGACTTTGAAGGTCGTTCCGCCTTCCGGGTAACTTGTGAATGATACCTTCCCCCGCAAGTATTGCTCACCGAGAAGTTTCATGCTGTATGTCCCGAGGCCGCGGTTTTTTCCCTTGGTCGAAAATGAACGCTGGAAGACCTGCAGTTGAACGTGGCGAGGCATGAACTGGGGATTGTGAACCAGAAACTCGATACCTGTTTTGCTCGATAGGCATGAGAGCCGTACCGTTTCGTTTTCAGCCGATCCTTCCAGTCCGTTCTTTACCATGTTGCCGACAACGCGCCGCAGGAGTGTAGGATCGGTCAGAAACTCTATGTCGACTGAGTTTGGGTCAACTTCGATGACTTTGGAACGTGCGGCATCGTGATTCTTATATCCCTCTCGGACCTCTTGCATGAAAGCCGCCGACTTCGTCGGAACAAATGTGATGGAAAGCTCGTTGTTCTCTGCCGCCACCAGGTCCCTTTGAGCCTTGATTTCTTCGACGAGTTGTACGGCTAGTTCGAGAAGAGGTGCCCTGAGTTCTTCCGCCTCTGATGCATCGGAATGTTTGAGCAATTCGACAAAGCCGCGCAAGCCACCTGCAGTGTTCAGCACGTCATGGAAAAAGATACGCTCGAGAGCCTTTCTCCGCTTCTCGTGGCTGACATCGGATACAGACAAAATTGTGAACTCATAGTCGTTTTCGCGGAGGGGTGATGCATAGACTCTTAAATCGAGCGGCTCAACGGGTTCGGCAACCTCCTTGCGCGTGAGATGCCACTCTTGAGCAGAGACATTCCCCAACTGGCTGGCGAGGATCGATCCTATGGCGCCACATGACCGGCAAGACTCCGAAGTCCCGCATCCCCCCGGCGTCTCACTCGCACGAATACACTGAAACGCCTCGCCAAATCGCTGCCCGAGGAAAGATCCTGAGTCTCTGGTCCCTATGAACTTGGAGAATTTGTCATTTGCCAGAACAATCTGCCGATCCTTGTTCAGCACCAACACCATGTCGAAGACGGAGCTGATGAGGTTGTGCAGAAGCGGGATTTGTGGCAGCTTTCGAGCTTGTGAGAGAATCTCTTCACGTGAAGCCCGCTCTGCCGGCGCGAATTCAGTAGGAAGCTTCTCTGGAAAGCGGGGAATGAATCTAAGTGGCTGTGGAGCAGGATTGTTCGGTTGTTCCCCATCCGTAGAATCTGTCGGGAGCTTCTGTGGGTTCATAAGAGTTTAGCCTTGAGCGGAGAGCAAATGAGAACAGCCTGGGGCCTGAACGCCCCTTCAAAAAGATACGACCATTCTCCCACTTCTCCTAACGGTTGCACAAAATCGAGAACGATAAGCCCTTGGTGAAGCGAGTACGAAGGGAGTGGCGCTTCAGTATGCGGTTTCACACCGAGGACAACGTACGCCACGGTCAGCTGGTAAGCGGTGTCCCGAGACACGGGTTACTGAGAGGCTTGGGCCTGTGTTTTCAAAAACTTGTGGCATTCTGAAGAGAATTTACTTAACATCACGGTGCAACAACTATGGAAGGTCAGTAAACCGTGCCATTCGCATATCGTGTGCTCGCCATTGATGATTCTCCTCACTTTCGCATCCTGATGACGAAACTTCTGAAACGTTTCGGATTCGAGACGGTCGAGACGGCCGAGAACGGAAAAGTCGGAATACAAAAGGTCGAGTCCTTCAAGCCCCACGTGGTGTTCCTTGATGGTATCATGCCCGAAATGGATGGGTTGACTACGCTTCGGTCGATTAAGGGACTGAGCCCTCGGACGATCGTCGTTGTCACCTCCTCGCTGTCTGAGCGTGACAAGGTTCTGCAATTCAAGGAAAGCGGAGCAGATTTCTACCTGATGAAGCCGTTTGAGGAAGCTAAGCTTCAGGAAGTTGCACAAAAGGTTGTGAACACTCTGGAAGGTCGCGCGAAGGAAAGCTGATGATTTGTCCTCACTGTAACGCTGAGAATCCGGCTGGCGGAAAATTCTGCGGTGCATGCGGATCGGCGCTGGGAAGCGTCTGCAGCCGGTGCGGCAACGTCTCTGACCCGGATGATCGCTTCTGCAGCTCATGCGGTCTCGCGGCGGGCGACGTCGATCTTTCGATCTCACTCCGTTTACCTTCCCCCGTAAAGCAGTACACTCCGCAAGAAATCGAAGAACTTCTTATCCTGAGAAGGTCGATGAGGAAAGCGGAGAATGCCTCGAAAACATTGAATCAGGACGACGTCGACAAACTCTTTGAATAACCTATGGCGTTGACACGCGAGCAACAACAATTGCTGGATGTGCTCGTTGCGGAGAAGGTGCTCCAGGCCGACCGGATGCAGGCGAAGCTGTCCATCCTGGATGACACAGCGCGCCAAAAAGGGATCGCTCGGAGTCTGGTCGAAATACTCTCCGTATCGGAAGAAGATGTCGCAAAAGGCATCTGCAAGGCCTTTGGTTTTGCCAGGATGAAGATCGCCAGCGAAATCGAGACGGCCCCCTCCAATGTTTTGACCGAAGAGGAAATTGTCAGGTATCGGGCTCTTCCGGTATTTCAGATCGGCCTCGAGTTGACGGTCGCCCTGATTGATCCGCCTTCCCAACTTCTTGTTGCGGAGCTTCAGAAGATCACCAGCAGAAGAGTGCTTCCTGTTATCACGACGATTTCCGACTTCGAAATTGCTTTTCAGAAGTACGGCGGAGCGCTGGATAAGTTGGAGCGCATCGGTTCGTCGCTCGATTTGTCGAAGTACGACATCCGCAATCGAAGTTCAAGCGGCTCAATCCGCGGCATGGACCTCGAGGCCGAAGCGTCCATGTCAAAATTGGTGGACGAGCTGCTCCTCCGGGCAGCAAAATCAGGCTCGAGTGATATTCACATCGAGCCGGGCGAAGCGGAACTAATGATCCGTTTCAGGATTGACGGAGAGCTCCAGCGCATCGTCTCGCTGCCGATGACCTATCACCAGGGTCTTATCGCAGTCATCAAAGCCCGGGCAGGAATGGACATGTTTGAGCGGGCTGTGCCGCTCGATGGAAGAATCTCGCTCACGTTCGCCGATCGTTTGTTTGACGTGCGAATCAATACGCTCCCCCTCCTGTACGGAGAGAAAATGGTGATGCGGCTGCTGAGCAAGTCCTCGATGATTCTGAGCCTCGATAATCTTGGCTTCTCAGCCGACAATCTGAACAAGTTTCGTTCGTTGCTCACCCTTCCTAACGGCATCGTGTTGGTCACAGGTCCCACAGGAAGCGGGAAGACGACGACGCTGTACGCCGGGTTGAACGAGATGAAGAGTATCGGCCGCAACATTACGACGGTCGAGAATCCGGTCGAATACAAGCTCGAGCTCGTGAACCAGGTTCAGGTAGTGGCTGAACGGGGTCTGACATTCGCGGCGGCATTGAGAGCCATCCTGCGGCAAGACCCAAATGTGGTTCTCATCGGCGAAATACGCGATTCCGAGACCGGCACGATTGCGACCGAAGCGGCGTTGACTGGACATCTGGTCCTCAGCACGATGCACACCAACGATGCGGTCGGAGCCATCCCGCGAATGATCAATCTCGGTGTGGAGTCTTCCTGGGTGAGCGCCTCGGTTATCGGCGTGCTCGCACAGCGGTTGGTCCGTCGGCTTTGTACGCGATGCAACGACGAATATGAACCAGATGCCGCCAGGCTTGAAGCCGCCGGACTGATGCATCTCCCGCCCGGCACAACCCTCTTCAAAACCCGAGGATGCACCTCCTGCAATGGAATCGGATACAAGGGCAGACTAGCGATCCATGAAGTTCTGACTATCAGTGAGGGGATGCGTGACCTGATCACCGGCGAAGTCACAACGACAAAGCTCCGGGCTCTCGCCGTTGATGGCGGTTTCCGCGAGATGTACTTCGACGGTGTGCAAAAAGCTCTCGCCGGAATTACTTCCCTTGAAGAAGTGGAGCGCGTGACACGCCGGAACTAGGTCGCCTGAAGCTGCAGAACCAGATCTGCGTAACACTGTCTCCCCGACCTCTGAATCGGGATCACGCCTGTGCGTCACCGTCATATCTCGTGTCAAACCCAGGTACATAATCACTGCTCGGACCGGTCACCTGCAGTGACGGCGACTTCCTCTTTGAGCTATCAATGACATCCCCTTCGGTATCCTCTCTTTCAGAATACGGAGTGTGATCATGAATTTCTCTCGCATGCGATCTGTCACTTTCCTTGTGTTCGCTCTTTCCTCTACTCTTGTCGCTTGCCCCCAGGAGTCGGGTGACGAAATTCGCATCAACATCCAGCAGAAGGTTGATTCAAACAATCCTGCGGATGTCGGCACATATCTGAACGGTTACCGGAAAAGCGTCAGCGGACAGCTCATAACGTACCGGTCATCGCATCCTGATGCCGAGGCTGCAATGCTGGTACGCGCCCGCAAAGAGGCCCACTCCATCTCATGGGAGACAGACACAGTACCTGACGTCTATGCAGGTGACCAATACCGTTTTATCTGGCTGGCCGGATTGGAATATGAGGGATTCCAAAACCCGCATGAGGTTCATTCGTTTGACCTGCTGGTGAATGGGGAGCGGTGGCTTACCTTTAAGAACGTGAAGGACTCGACTGCGAAGCTGTGGAACGTCAAGGCTGCCAACGGCGCCGAACTCTCGTTTGAGGCATCGGCGGCCGATAGAGCAGGTGATCTTTTCGGGACCATGGTTCTCAACGTCCCCAGGCAACTCGTCCCCTCCGGAAAGCCTTTGACTCTGCGGGTTGTTGGAGAGGACGCAGGGAGCGGGGATTGGTTCATGACGTTTCAGTATAGCTTCGGCTTCGAGCCTCGAATTCGGGTCGAGCCTGTGCTCATGCGGGGAACAAACGGCGAGTCTCAGGTTTTACGATTGAGTCTGGACAACCTGCGGAAGGGAAGATCCATCCAGATTTTCTCAGCAAACCGTCAGTTGACATCGAAACCACTCGACGTTGGTTCAAACGTTTTCTTCGTTCCAGTCGCAGCTGTGCGTGCAGCAACGGAAGTACCGGTTTCCTTCTCAGTCAATGAGAAGCCTGTCAGCAGGAGATTCGTCGCCATCAATCCGGTGAGTAAGCGCGAAATCTATATCCTTTCCTATTCTCACAACGATATTGGGTACACCGATCTTCAGCCACACATCGAAACAAAGCAGTGGAGGAATCTCGACGAGGCATTGCGTCTCATCAGCCTGACGAAAGAGTATTCCCCGGATGCCCGCTACAAATGGAATATGGAAGTGCTTTGGGCGCTCGATAGTTATCTCCGCCAGGCGCCCGAGTCAAAGCGTCAGGAGGTGATCGATGCAATTCGGTCCGGAAGCATCGGGCTGAATGCGCTGTACGCAAACATCCTGACGGGTCTGGCAAACGCTGTCGAAATGAGTCACTTCACCGAGTTTGCGAGGTCCCTGAAATCGAACTACACGATCCCGATCACGACTGCGCTGGTATCGGACATCCCTGGTTTTACCTGGGGTATCGTTCCGACTCTCGCTCAGTCCGGCGTGAAGTACTTCTCGATCTCTCCGAACCCGGGCGACCGCATCGGTTTTACGATCGAGCAATGGGGCGACAAACCCTTCTACTGGCAATCTCAGTCAGGCAAAGAACGAATACTGACATGGGTCGCCGGCGAAAGCTATGCAAGCTTCCACGAGGGGGATTTGAGCAAACTGGGAGACGAGAAATTGTTCAAACTTCTGAGAAAGCTTGATGACGGTAAGTATCCGTATGAAATCGTTCAACTGCCATATACGGTTGGAGGCGACAACGGTCCACCGGATGCAAAACTCTCTGACTATGTGAAACGGTGGAACGAGCGTTACTCGACTCCGCGGTTGATCATTGCGACACACGATCAGATGTTCAAGGAATTTGAGCGGCGCTACGGGTCAACGCTGCCGATCTACGCCGGAGATTTCACACCGTACTGGGAAGACGGAGCGGCCTCGTCCGCCTATGAGACGACGCTCAATCGTCAGGCCGCGGACCGGTTGATCCAGGGCGAAGCTCTCTGGTCTTTGCGAATGCCGGCGTTGTTTCCGGACAGCGAATTCACGGCAGCGTGGCGGAATGTGATTCTGTACGATGAACATACATGGGGCGCACACAACAGCGTCTCGGAGCCGGATCTGCCGTTCGTCAAAGATCAATGGGCAATCAAAAGGCGTTTCGCACTCGATGCAGACAGTCTCTCCAAACTGCTTCTCCGGCAAGCACTGCCCGAGGCGCAGCAGATCAATGAAGAGAGGAGTTTTGATATCTACAACACGTTGTCGTGGCCGCGCACTGACATCGTGTATCTCACGGCAGAAGAGAGTTCCGCGGGAGATCTGGTTGTGGGGGGAGATGGAAACACATTCCCAAC
>QYQB01000320.1 GCA_007280275.1 bacterium
ACGTCACAGCGGGAGTTGAGGTGATCAAAGGCGTAGAAATTGGAGTTGAACCTGATGCAAAAGAAGGATTGGACACTTACGATGAACGGAAGCCAAGGGGAGTAGGAAAGATCCAGGAAGTATTGTTGAATAGGGAAGAATGGGATAAAGACTATCCTTCGTTTGCGAGTGATATTAGGCCGGGTATCAATGGAGTGGAAAGATGGAAGATGACGGTTGAGAGAGGTCAGAATCCAGGAGGCAGGAATCAAAATGTTGTGATTCATGTAGAGGGGATAGAGAGTGTCCCTGCGCGATATGAAGTCTATTTGCTGGATGAGAACGGGAAGCGAAATCAGGATCTGAGAAAAGATCCGACGTATCAATTCGAGGCTGAGGAGGAGAAAAGGGAGTTTGTGGTTGTTGTCGGAGAGTCCAACCTGATGAGGCATGATGTGGAAAAGAATCTGCCGACAGAGATTAAGGTAGGCCCGAATTATCCAAATCCGTTCAACCCTGAAACCGTCATACCGATTGAGTTACCGAAATCGATGGTCGTGAAGTTAGTGGTATATGATATTCTTGGAAGGGCTGTGAAGACACTGTATGATGGGACAATGGAAACCGGTAGGCACTATGTGAGGTGGGATGGGAAGGATGGCGACCGATTGAAAGTCGGCACAGGGGTGTACTTGTTCCGCGTAGATTGTGGTGGAACGAAGAGTTACGTAGGGAAAATGCTCATAATTCAATAACCAGTGAAGATGCAAATACAGCAGCTTGGCAAACTACTTATCTTCGGCTTCATCCTCTTGGCTCAGAGGATTGAGGCGCAGGATTTCTGGCTGCCAACAAGTGGACCCCCGGGAGGTCAGATTCGTGCTTTGGCTATCGACTCCGCTGGCGGAATTCTTGCAGGCACCTATGGAAGTGGGATCTTCCGTTCGACTGACAATGGTGCGACTTGGAGGGCTCTAAATGTTGGTCAGAAGAACTTGAACGTACAATCCCTCGTTGTGGACCCTTCCGGCATGATTGTAGCCGGGACATATTGGAATGGTGCCGTACGGTCCACCGATAATGGGGCAACTTGGGAATTGCCACAACCACCAATTGGTAGTGTTGTGTACGGGTTTACAATTAGCAAGTCGGGTCGGATCTTTGCAGCAACCAACGGTGGATTATTCCGCTCAACAAATAGGGGGCAAACATGGAATGTGTCTGGAACCGGCCTTCCTTCTGCTCAAGTGTTTTCGATCGCCTCAGATGACCAAGGCGTTCTATACGCAGGACCACTCAACGAAGGTCTCTTCAAGTCAACCAATGATGGAGCGACATGGTCCGCAGTGAACATCGGTTCTCCCATCCACACGGTTAATTGCCTTTCTGTTCACTCATCGGGTTTGGTTGTCGCAGGCACAGATATGGGGTTGTTCACTTCGACTGACGAAGGTATAACATGGAGGTCACCCCCCTTTCAGCCACTTCAAGGTGGTATAGTGTCGGTGCTTGTTACTTCTGTGCGATCTATTGTGGCGTACTCGTGGTGGGGTGGAGCCTATAGGTCGTCAGACCAAGGAAGCTCCTGGACCGCTTTAAGTATTGGGTCTTCAGATTTTAAACTTCCGTCGTTTGCTGTAGTTCAATCGCTTGTCGCCGGTAAATCTGGCGTGTTGTTCGCTGGCACTTCTCGAGGCACAATCTGGCGCTCAACTGATGACGGTCAAACTTGGACAGCTCCATCCCTTGTGTTGGCAAGTGGATATGTCGAAGGTGTCGCTACGATTGCTTCCGGGTTTGCTTTTGCCGGATTAGATCTCGGCGGAATTTCTAGAAGCTCTGATCATGGAAAAACTTGGGAGCAGGCGTCCTCGGGAATTACCAGTCCCTATGTTCGTTCATTTTCATCGGGTCAGTCCGGCAATGTCTTCGCGGGAGGTGGAGATGGTGTTTTTCGCTCGACTGACAACGGCGCTTCATGGGTGCGGGTGAGTAATGGCCCACCGATTACCACAGTGACTTCAACGGTCGTGACCCCATCCGGGGCAATCTACGCAGGAACTGATGCTGGTGGTCTTTACCGATCTACAGACAATGGGTCAACCTGGGTCGATGTTGGATCCACTCTGCCAAAGGGTCCGAGGTTTGCCCTTGCTGTGAATTCTTCCGGACACATTTTCGTTGGGACTTGGGGAAATGGAGTGTTCAAGTCGACAGACAACGGGGCTTCGTGGGAAGGAATCGGGCCAACTGATCAAGGTTTAGGATATGGATACATTCGCAATATTGAGATCAATACATACGGACATATTTTTGCGGGAACTGGTTGGGGTGTTTTCAGATCAGCGGACAATGGCAGCACATGGCAGGATGTCAGCATCGGTATTTCTTACCGGGAAATCTGGGGATTGGCTGTTAATTCAATTGGCGAGCTATTTCTGGGATCGCATGGCGATGGGCTATATCACTCAACCGACAATGGAGATACTTGGTCTTTGCTCAATAGTGGTCTCACCAATCTATGGATCCAGTCAATCACCGTCAGCCCTGACGGGTACGTCTATGTTGGCACCACGGGTGGAGTGTTTCGCAGTGTTCAGTCGACTGCGCCCAAATATTTGGGTGAGAGTACAACGGATCCTCGTACGGTTCTTCTTCTCCACATGAACGAGACACTCGGTTCAGCAGCTCTTGATGCGAGCAATTATGCAAACAAGGTAACGGCTACAGCAGCTATGATGCCGAACGGGCGTTTTGGCCGGGCCAAGAAGTTTAGTACCGGTGGTTCGCTTTTGGTTCCCCACTCAACATCTCTGAATATCGGCGTCTCCGACTTCACGTTGGAGATCTGGGTAAACACCAAGACTCCAGAGAACATCTGGACCATGATGTCAAAGTGGGACGGGAAGAAAGGCTTTTCGTGGGATATCCAAAACAATGGCATCCCGACGTTTTCGGTGGCGAATGATGCTGGCATGACTCGAAAGCTGACCGGAAAACGGTATATCGATGACCTCAAGTGGCATCATCTGGCGATTCGAAGACTGGGGACGGAGATCGTGCAATATGTCGACGGCGCCTTGGACGTGTCCATGGATGTCACTGGTGGTGTTGAAGATTTCTCGTCGACGGCATCCATTGTTATGGGCAGCGGGCTAGGCAATGTCCAGAACTTCAGTTTGGATGAAGTCCGAATATCCAATGTGGCCCGGTCTCTTCAGGAATTTGGCCTGCAGCTGCCACCGAAGAACCTCTCAGCCCTGGTCTCAGGATCGGGAGTAAACCTCGGTTGGACCAGTGGAGGTGGAGCAGTTGGCGCACTGCGATATAAGATCTATCGGGGTATTGATTCCACGCTTCTTGTACTAAGGGACTCGACAGGATCGCTGACCTATTCCGATCTTGGGCTTGCAGCTGCTACACAGTACTTCTACGCGGTGAGTGCCGTGGACTCCACTGGCTTTGAGGGAGCTAAGAGTGGGATCGCATCGGCGACCACGCAAGTTGCATCGGGACCGACGGTAGCGACACTAAGTGCCTCATCGATAGGTACGACGACAGCGACATTGAGCGGGAGTGTGAACCCGAATGGTGTCGCCACGAGTGCCTGGTTTGAATGGGGGACAGATCCTACATTTGCGTCATTTGCCCAATCCTCTGCCCAGTCGGTTGGTGCCGGATCCTCCGCAACAACATTAAGCTCGAATCTCACTGGGTTGGTACAAAACACAACCTATTATTTTCGAACTGTTGCACAGAATGCGGGGGGAGTCCAGAAAGGTGGAATAGCAAACTTCACGACCACGAAAGCTGCGATTGGGCCAAGCCTGAAGGCAATGCACTTTTCAGCGCAAAATGAATATGTTGAGATTCCTCGTTCTGATAGCCTCTTTCCTCGCCAAATGACAATTGAACTGTGGCTGAAGTCTGCCTCTTCCAGCGGGTTACTGAACAGTGATCAGATAGTTTTTGATTCACGCGGAGTAAAAGACGGTTTGCAGGGAGGGTATATTCTGATGATTGGCGGTCGTCCAAGCCCTATTTGGTTGACGACGAGTTTTGTATCCAGCACTTATGAGTCAATAGGTACGCCTGGTATGTTGGCTCCGGACGTATGGTATCACGTTGCTGTGACCCACGACGGAACACTCTGCAAGCTATATGTGAACGGTCAGCTAGTCGTGAGCAAAACCTTTGCGCTGTCAATCAACTCGATGTCCAATCTGAGGATCGGTCAACACAACAACACTATCGCGGAGTTGTTTGGGTTCGTTGGTGATATGGATGAAATACGACTTTGGAGCTATGCGCGGTCCGCGATTCAAATTAGGGAAAACACCAATAAGTTGTTGTTCGGAGATGAAACTGGGCTTGTAGGCTATTGGACCTTTGATGAGGATGTAGGCGCGACGGTAATAGACCGATCGAAGAGCACGAACAATGGTCAGCGTTTTGGCAATGCGCAACTTGTGGACTCTGACCTCTCATTTGCTCCCTCCGTTCGTCTGGCAACTCCAGCAAATGGTGCTGGGACCATACCGCTGCTCACGACCTTGACATGGAACGCCACACAAGGTGTGTCTCGCTATCGCCTGGAAATATCGAAAAGCTCGTTTTTCACTAGCTATCTTCTCCAGGATTCCACCATCACGGCAAAGAGCCGCCAAATTGGTCCGCTCCAGGATAGTACAACATACTACTGGCGAGTCATCGCTACGGGGTATTCAGGCGAAGAAGTCACGTCCGAAACTTGGAGCTTCACAACCGTTCCTGCTTACAGGTCGACAATGTCGATCAACACCTCCCTCGGTTTTGCTGCCAGGAACAAGGCTGCAGACTACGCACCCATTGAATACAGACTCTTCGGATTGCCTGGTGCGAGCGATCTTGCGGTGAATTCTGTGCTAACCGGGACCCAAAACGTTGATTGGCAGGCATATTGGGACAATGGGGCAGCAAGTAACTACCTGATACCGTGTGATGGCAGTTCCAACTTCAAGTTTAGTACCGGACGAGGTTTCTGGGTCATTTCGATGCGCCCCATAAGCGTTGATCGGAGTGTAACAGCTGCTCCGCTGAACAGCGACCAGGAAGTGATTGTCCCGCTGCGCTCAGGCTGGAATATTGTAACAAATCCATTCACCTCTCCCATCCAGTGGTCGAAGATCCAGAGCGTCAATGGGATCTCTGCACCGATATTCGGGTTCGACAGTTCGTTTAAATCATCGACGACGTTCAATCCGTATGTAGGCTATTACTTGTTTAACGGGACCCCGAATCCCACATTGACCGGCCTGAGAGTGCCATACAATAGCATCTTCACAAAGATGGATCAATTGGCGAGAGCGAGCAGCCAGGGCTGGCGGTTGAAGGTTGACGTCACAGCGGGAGTTGAGGTGATCAAAGGCGTAGAAATTGGAGTTGAACCTGATGCAAAAGAAGGA
>QYQB01000091.1 GCA_007280275.1 bacterium
ATCGGGGTGGCCGGCCTGCGCCACCCCGATTCAGGCGAGTAGTTCATGCAGCCTTGGTCCGTGATGTGGCCTGCAATTGACTGCGCTTCAATGTGATGGCGTCGGCGAGGCGCTTCGCCTGATCCTCGGTGAGCTTCTTGGTGCTGATGCCCTTCGCCCGGCTTTGGTCGATGGAGTTCAACCGCTCTATCGTCGTGGCCTTTTGGATTGCATCAAGCATTTCCTTTGTTTCCTTCTCACCCGTCAGGAACCCCGATTCGTTGAAAATGGGAGTCCGAGCTGGGGCGGCGGCGCTCGCAGCTGGCACCGGTTGTTGGCCCCGGTCGAGCCACTCGAGAATCTGTTTGCCGACCTTCTCATCGGGTTTCGAAACCAGTCTTCCATCAAAGAGGCTCGACCGATCCTTTGAGGACTGGGCGTTGTGATTGAGGTCGAGATCGAGCACGATGTCGAGTCGAGTAGGTCGGAACCATTGCTGGTTCTTTCCCCTCTAAGAACCGTACGTGAGAGTTTCCCCTCATACGGCTCAAGCCTTTCGTAAGCCCTTCTTGCGAAGAGCCGGTTTCACAACTGTGATTCCTTGGCTATGAACTTGCCTGTGGCAGTTGGGATGCAAAAGAACACGGTTGGAGTTTTCGTCCGACCCGCCTTCAGATTTGGGGATAATGTGGTGGCTATGCCAATCTACAACATCCCGCCACTCGACTATTCCCGTGATCTTCTGTTGGCAAACGGGACATGTCCCGTTCTGTTCTCTCCAGAGAGCGACGAGTTTCCTCTGCCTGACCACTGAGCCTCTGACCTTGAGATCCAGTCGCTTCTCAAAATACTCTTCCCATTTTGGATCGAAGGGGTTGGCGCTGGTATGAATCCATGGATGCCTGATGATTTTCACATCCATTGTATTCATCAGATTGAAGTACTTGTTGTTGCTCTGTGGTACTCCAAAGTTCCAGTCCCTTCTCCCGTTATGGTGGTAGTATTTGTCTTTGACCCATTGTGCAGTTTTGAGAGGGTGTCTTCTCATTGCCCATCGCCACGTCGTTTGCCAGAGCCAGTGCTGAATACCCTTGAAGGTCTTGCCCGAGCAGGCGTGCCTATGATAGTTGGTCCACCCGATTATGATCGGGTTGACTTCTCGTATCAAGGTGATCTGAGTGGCAGTTGCCAGTTCGTCGACCTTCGCTTTGATTTCTCTCTTGAAGCCAGATACGCTCCTATGGGAAGGCCTTATCAACAGCTTCCCTTTGTATTTGCGTATGTTCTGACCGAGAAAGTCAAAGCCCTCATCGATATGAGTGATTTTGGTCTTCTCTTTGGAGAGAACCAAACCCCGCTGCGCTAGGAATGCTTCTACTAGCGGCCTGACTTCATTCTCCAGGAGTTCTTTGGATTCTCCCGTTATAACGAAGTCATCAGCATATCGAATGAAGTTGACTCTTGGATTTACCCACCGTTGTTTTCCGGTTCCATATGTATTCTTCCCATGGAATCGTTTTGCCAACAGCGATTGCAGTGAGTCCAAGGTCATGTTGGCTAGGACTGGGGAAATTATCCCTCCTTGCGGTGTACCTGCTTCAGTTGGGAATAACTTCCTGTTTTCAATGTATCCAGCTTTCAACCATTTTCGAAGGAGCCTTTTGTCTGTACAAATGTGAGCACGCATCCAATCATGGTTGATATTGTCAAAGCATCCTTTGATGTCTCCCTCCATTACCCACTGCGCCGCGCTTCTCATGCTCAAAGCTTTGAAGCACTGCTCAATAGCGTCATGGCACGACCTTTCCTTCCTGAAACCGAAGGAGTTGCGGTCGGCGGTCGTTTCGGCGACAGGTTCAAGCGCCAGCAGATACAGCGCCTGCATGGCTCTGTCCTTCATCGTCGGAATACCGAGTGGACGTCTCTTACCGTTTGCTTTCGGGATATAGACCCGTCTCAGAGGTTGCGGCTTGTACCCATGCCGTCTGAGAGACTGTATGGCTTTGGTTTTCGAATCAGGAGTTGACCAAACTTCTTTGTCAACCCCCGGCGTGTTCTTGCCTTGGTTTTCCGTCACTCGTCTGACGGCAATTGACTTGCCGCTGAACGAGTGGGTCAGCAGATGCTGGAGGGCTTTCACCTTCCCCCACTTGCCTTCCTGTGTTGCCTTCACGATGCGTGCTTGCAGCCTCCTTACGTTTCCGTAGCATATGGCCCAATCGATCTGGTGCCATTCCACGTCTGTAGGAGGCGCACAAACTGTCGCTTGATTGCATACCTGCGCAGTCATCATTTGCTTTCCTCCTTTCAAGAGGTTCCGTAGGCTTTCTCGTGTTGAAAGACCAGTCGGAAGTCTGCCCGCTTTCGCGTGAGGTGACATTAAAACCTCTATCTGGCCAGTGAAACTGTTTTGCCTTTCGGCTGCCAGCATTCGCTTTTTCCGACATCCCATGCCCGCATCTCCGTGGGCTACCCTTGCGGGTCGCTGTCCTGATGATTCAACTTAGGAGAGATTCGGGATTTCCTTGTTCCGCTTGAACAACATGATGGGTTAGGTTCTGTCTTTTCGCCGGTGGTCTGCGCATCCACGTGATCCCAACGAATAAAGGATCAACTGACCACTTCCCTTTTGGGTCGGAGCCTCTCAGTGTCTTTGGCTCCTGCTAGATGACGACGTTTATCAACAGTTCACTTCGCGTTAACCTTACCATCAAGCCTGGCGCCCATCCCGCATGACACTAGCAGGATCGGTCTTTGTCTCACGACTCGGACTTACCACATTGGCGGGCTACTTTGTCCCGGCAGCTTTATACCCCCAGATTACTCCGGACGCATATGCCGGCAGGCTACTACTGGTGGAACAGTAGGTTCTCATATGATTCCTCACAGAGAACAATTGTTCAGGCAGCTTGACAAGTCGCACATTCGTAGTCCATGCCTTCGCGTTGCACGGGAGCAAGTCCGACCTTCTTCGGGACTGACTTACCTTTCTCGTTTGTCTCGACAACGTAGTCCATCTTCGAGCGCATCGTTGCGATGAGATGGAGCTTTGAGCGGATCATCGCCTCGATGAAAGCGTTGTGCTGAGGTGTCAGCTTGCGCCAGGCGGTGAAGCTGTTCATACCGCCGTCGGCAAGCTTACCCTGAGTGTCGAGCAAGCCCCCTTCGCCTGCCCAGGCGTGAGAGATGCTGTCGAGGATAAGCACATCGTAGCCGGCCACTTCGGCTTGATGGATGGCCTTGATGTACTTGTCGATTTCGAACGGGGGTTCGAGGTTGAGGACGTCGAAATCGAGGCGATCGGCATAAAGCACACTGGAATTGTTCTCGGTGTCGACAAGTGCAATCCGGCTGCCCAGACCGCATGCAATCTTGAGCGCTGAGAGGGTTTTGCCGGATCCAGCTGCACCGCAAAGACCGATGCGGGCTTTCTTGACTATGCGTTGGGCTTTTTGGAAGCCGGAGGGTTGGGTTGAAGATGTGGTATTCATGGTAGACCTCAGAGTGATTGGTTAATTGGTGATTGGTTTGGGCCGTAGGCCCATCCGCCTCTGGCGGAAATTGGTTGATTGCTTTGTTAGAACGTGACTTGCAGAGTTGAGCCGCCGGAAACGAAACGAGCTGGGTGGATGATCTCGCCGGTTGTGGTATCGGCAACGTCTGTCGGCAAGTTCTCCAAGAACTTCTTCCGGGCTTTGAGTTTTTCTTCGATCGCCTTCTTCTGAGATTCGAGATCGTCGACTACCGCGTCCTGATACTCGTACTTCTTTGGAAGGGATTTGAGCAAAACCTTCGCGCCGCAGATGTCTGCACTTGTTCCGTTCAATGAGTTGATCGCCCGGTCCTTGATCCGCCCGAGAGCCTGGTCGAGAATGTCGGAGACATTCCGGATGCGGACGTAGGCTTCGATGGCTGACTGCTCTTCGAGAAGGGCGTCTGTCAAAGCTCCGGCATAAGTGGCAAATTCTGCCTTTGGAACGACGCGTTGAAGCACGGTCAGGTGCTCTGACTGGACCAGTGCCGTTTCTATGGCCTCGGGGAAGAATTCGTCCCGTGGTTGAGTGTTTGGTTTCATGATTTGGTTCTCCTTATCGTGCGTTGCCATGCGCACCCCGGTTGATGAGTGGTTTTGTTGTGCTCGTCTTCAATTCGATTTCCTCGGAGGTTAGCCCCGTGAGCCGGCTTCTCGCTGTCGTTGTTTGGTGGCTTCGAGTTCAGCCGGGGATGCTGGCTCAACCTTGTCGGCTTCAATGGAATTCACGGAGGATGCAAAGGACACATATTGCAGCGTTCCATCATCGTGCATCCGGTAGAAGTATCCGATGACTCTTCCGGTTGATTTGATCTTGATGGGTTGTAGGCTCTTCATGAATTCGCTTGGCAGTTTGACCCCGGCGGCGAAAAGCCCCGAAAAAAAGAAAGGGAAAAGAAAAAAAGCGGATGTGGTATCTAAAACGGCAAACCAAAAAGGCAAGGGCCCCGAAGACGCTATGGATATCCAATTCTTCGCGTTTGAGGGGTTTATATACCCTTGCCTTTTTGCACTGAGCTCATCATGAGCCGTTTGCCGTTTTTAAATTGAGCCGCTTTTTTTGCTTCTTTTCCCTTTCTGAGGGAGGGGCGATTTGTTCAGGTTTTGTTCGTGGGATTTCGGAATGCGGATTGATAATTGCGGATTTGGGATTGCGCGTTTTGTGCGCCCCGCCGATTTTGGGCGGCGTCGATTTTCTGCGCCGGAGGCGCGTCCACCTTCGGCGGAGATTTATGAATGAGGGTGAGGCGGCTGGCACAGATAGAGAATTCGAAGAGGGGTTTTTGCGTCGATGTGATTCGATGTGAATGCAAAAACTGTGACAGCCGCCGTTGTTCACGACAGGTGGCAATTACGCCGAAACGAAGGAGCGATCGGAGCGTAGTGACTCAATTGAAACTAGATCGTCAAGAATGATTAATTTGTGGAACGAAGCGGAGAGAGCGACTGAGTGAGGCGTTATTGCTCAGGGAAACTTTTTTGGGAGAGGCGGCATGAGGCGCTCCTGGTTGCATCGCACAACCTGAGCAGGTTGTAGCCGCACGTGTCAATGAGGCTTCAATATTTCACGTGCGGGCGCTTGATGCCGCCGAGAGGGGGATAGATGGCTTGGGTGAAGACTGCGATCGTGAAATCGGCAGCTGTTTGACTAATTTGATTGTTGCATCGGATGCGTCGTTCGCGGAGCGGATCAGCTTTGTTGACTTTCATGGTTGATTACGGTACGTTCACAGTACGGTACCGATTGAGATGTGCTCAAGCACGGAGGTATACCTACCATCGCAAAGCAAAACCAAAGAATTGCGGTCTTCCTTCCGGGCATTATGGGAAGCACTCTTGAACAGGGCGGTGTGCGGCTTTGGTCTAAGAGTGCATGGGATATCTACGAGACGCTGGTAGACAATCCCGGACGACTGATGTACCACGGTGCACCTGCCAGAGCCACTGATATTCTGAGTGACATCCAAATGGCGAAAATCTTTAAGAGGCACTTATACACTGAAACCCTCGAGTATCTGAAAAGCCACCCGGATTTTTCGAAGGCAAACAATACGCTATTATTTGCTTATGATTGGCGTCAGGCCATAAACGAGACGATCGTTGAACTGAAGCAACGCCTAATCTCTGAATATGGCTTAGCCTACGATGCACGAGGCAAGGCCATAAGGGATGTGGACAAGTCTTTTGTCCTTATCGGTCACAGCTTGGGTGGTTTAATCCTGCTCCTTTCAGCTTTTCGAAGGCTCATACATCCAAGAAACATTGAATCGTTGATTCTAGTGGGCGCACCGTTGACCGGCTCCCCTCGTTCATTTCGCTCTCTCTTTGATCGGGCTGGGATACCTCTCTTGGAGGATCTTATCGAGTTCTGGTGGGGAAAAAACGCTGAACTTGCTTTGAGATCGCTCCGCACGGTCTTACAGAGTTGTCCGTCCGTTTTCGAACTTATGCCACCGGTGCAGGAGCAGTTTGTCTGGAACGACAATAGGAAGTACGCAGGTCATCCGTTTCACGACAAAATCCTAGATACGAAGATGACGAAGTCCGCGTCCAGAACTCACCAAGAGATTAATGCTGCGCTGAAGGACTCGGTGATCACGAGGAACAAGTTGTACCTCATTTACGGTCTAGGCTGGAGCACGGATGAGTTCTATTTTGTGCAGCGACAAAGCAATCCTCTTCTTCCATATCATCTTATTCCACCGTACCTAAAAGAGACGCGGGAAGGTGATGGTACTGTGACTTGCTACTCGGCAACCCGTCGTGGAGCACTCCGATCAATCAACAAAGCCATCCCCGTTGCTCTTGTCAAGCACTCGCAGATGTGCAACAGTCGGCGAATAGTCGACATCTTGAAAACAATTGTTCGTTGAGCTATGAGACTCCTGATCAACGATAGATTCATCGTTCCAGGGTTGAAGCCCAAGTGTTGCGTGTTCCTAGCTGAAGGGGATAAGAGTCTGCACAAGGGGCTCTTGTCCGGTCTGTCGTTGCAGCTAAGCAGTGGTGGTGAGTCCCTTGCTAGAATTGAGGATAGTGAGGTGAGGGTCGGGGAGGTCGGTGTCTTTTTAGGGTCGTCGAAATCATTTTCGCTTCCGGAATTAGCAGCGGGAGACTATTCTCTCTTGCTGTCTCTACATCATGTACCCATCGATGATCTCTGTTTCAGTGTCGTCAGCGAGACCGATTGGCAGTTTCTTCTGCGGAGATTGGCAAGAGATCGGATGAGGCACCCCACCGAAGCCAAAACAGACGAACAAATGTTGTCGACATTTCATAGCTCGTGGTATCGATTCGCGAAATATGTCGGTCGTCCAATTGACCATGTTTCGTTCAACCCAGTGATTGAGGGGAAATTCACGCGAGCTGATGTGTGGCCTCCGCTGACGGCTATTGATTGGTGCCTGTTTCACTTAAACAGATTTGTTTTTGATCGGGTTTTCTTCGGTGGGTCGGTGGATTTCCTGGCTGGAGAAGACAAACTTGGAGTTTACTGTGTTTATAAGATCAGGCCCGATCGTCAGAGTAAGTTGAACAAGTTGCCACACTGGCTTATGGAGCTAATAGGATCACTTGAATTTGACGGCGTATCGGTTGATTTGTCCTTGTCACACGCTGGCAGAGGTGTGGACCTAGGAGTGCGATTGCGGAAGAGCTCTGTGGTTGCCAGAGATTCTGCGTCAATCCTTTCGGCCTGATCGTAGAACTTGAAGCTCGCTTGTCCCTCCTCCATGACCACCTGATACTAGTTCCATGCCGCCTCCTTTTTCGTAAAGTGTCTTATCGGCTGTAGCTTACCCCCTAACGAGGGGTTGTGCGGAGACATTTTCGACTTCTTCAGAGAGTGTCGAGGGTCGATTCTGGATTGCGGCGGTTGAGCGATACGAGGTGAAGGCAAAAACTTTGACAGCCGCCGTTGTTCACAACAGGTGGCAATTACGCCGAAACGAAGGAGCGAACGGAGCGGAGTGACTCAATTGAAACCAATACTTTTGAAATGACTAAGGTGTGGAACGAAGAGGAGTGAGCGATTGAGTGAGGCGTTATTGCTGTGGAACCGCTTTAGGGCGAGGCGGCATGAAGCGCTCGTGGGTGGATTGCTTAAGCTGAGCTGGTTGTAGCCGCACGTGTCGAGAGAAACTACAATATTTCACGTGCGGGCGCTTGATGCCGCCGTGCGGGGAGGTAAGAACCGAGATGATTCAACTTATCGATCGACAGTGCTTGTTCGATTGATATTCCAGCCGATGAGTGGTTTTGTGGCAGCAAGACTTTGTTTTGCTTACAGATTGGTGATCCGAAAATCCTCAATTATTGTACATCCACTGCCACAATTCCTCGGCTTCTTCGAAAATCTGCTCGACTCGCAACGTCAGGTCTTCACTTGGTGCAATCTCCGCGACCTTAATTGATTCGGCAGAAGAATCGTCATCGATGTCGTGCGGTCTATTTCCTTTTGGGTCGACTGAATTTGTCATTTTCGATGGAGTGATTTTAGCGGGTGACTTCGTGTCCCTTGTTGATAAGGTCGATACTTGGTTTCCAATGTCGATTAGTTAATCGTAGGCCGGGAAGCAAATGAAAAAACATCCATATTCCGTTAGACGGATCAACTTTAAGAAAGGATGCAAAAGGAGGCATTTCCTTGTCCCGTTAACGAGAAAAATTACTACTTGTCGCAAAATGGCGTGAGCGAGGATTGCCAATGCGCGTAACCGATGTTGTTCAGAACTGGTGGCAATTACGCCGAAACGAATGAGCAGAGCGGAACGAAGTGGAGGCGAACGAAAACCAACTATCTATCAATAGATGAGTGAGTCGCAACGGAGTGAAGCGATTGAGTGAGGCGTTATTGCTTCGGGGAGCTTTTGGCGAGGCGGCATGAAGCGCTCCTGGTTGGATCGCTTAAGGTGAGCTGGTTGTAGCCGCATCGCTTCGGAGAGAGTTACGCTGCTTATATGAATCGAACAGGCATGTTTGTCCCGCGTTCAGTCGAGAAACTGTTTACAAAGAACACAAATCCGCAGAAGACTCTGAGCCTGAGCAAAGTGGGGCTAATCTTTTTGGGGCTTGTGGTCGTAATCGTGGGAGGCGGGTTTATCGTGCGAGCGTATACTGTTCGCCATCTTCCGTTTGAACAACTCGGCAAAGTTGATGTCATCACCATCACGGCTGACGATTCCACTACTGTTCATGAATTGCTGC
>QYQB01000115.1 GCA_007280275.1 bacterium
AATCCTCTTCGCACCCCGCCGACAGCAGCAGCACTGAGCCTATGAGCAGCATGATTCCTGTCCGCATCATAACTCGACCTTCAACGAAACGGAGGGGAGGATTCGGAGCATATAGACAGCTTTCCCTGTGTCACGATTGAAATAGAACATGTTCTTCTTGTCGTACACATTGATAAGACTGATTCCAGCCGTAACGTTCGCGCTTTCTATCTGAAATTTCCTGTTCAGACTGAGGTCCATGCGGTGGTACGCCGGAAGTCGGGCGGAGTTTCTGCTACCCCAGACCGTCGACGGCTCCGGGTTCCCTCTATCGTATACAAAGGACCACGGGTCGAAATCTACTCTATCATAATACCCGGCGATCGGTGTGAAGGGCATACCCGAATGAACCGCCCAGGTGGCGCTCGTCTGCCATCCGGAACCGAGCTCGTACCCTACCAGCAAATTCAGCGAGTGGCGAATGTCGTACCTCGGGAAGTACCACACTCCGTTCTTAATCTTGAACGCCCAGCTGAGCGCATAGCCGAGCTTCGCATACATCCTGCCGGGCTGGTACAACGTGAGTAACTCTAGCCCGTACGATTCCCCGTCGACATTGACAAAATCCCGATCCTTCTGGGTGAATTTCTTTTCGTTCACATCGACGAGATTGGCGATTGGTTTGAAATACCCTTCGAGTTCAGTCGTGAGGGCTTCGGTCCAGTATGTTGTCATCCCCAGAGAGAAATGGGCGGCGCGGGCGGAGTTCAGATAGTCGGGTGTGATCACCCAGGGCTCAAAAACGGAGATCAGTTCACTTTCATCGGAAAGCGTCGTCATCTCCTGTGAGTACCATCCGAATGACCCTTTGACCGAAACCGACGGCGTCAGGCGATAGGTCAGACTCCCGCGGAGTTCGTACAACAGCGGACGATATTCGGAGACCGCTACAAACTTGAACCGGATGCCGATCGTGAACCCGATTTTGTCCCACCGGTAGAACCGGTAATCGGCGTACGCGCTGAGATCCACACCGTGCTGCTCAACCGAGAGCTTGTTGCCGTACAGGTTCTGTAATTCCAGTGAGGTTGAAAGAAACTTGTTTTGCCATCCGAACGCGAATTCATCCTTGCTGTCATACAAATAGGTGAAGTCCCAGTCTGCAGTGAAATCTGATACGCGGTTTTTGCGCGGTTTGGCCTGGCTCAGATTTGGATACAGTTCGGCGTCAAATCCGCTATAGGAGATCGAAACAACCGAGTAGAGAGGAGTCGACCAAATCTTGTGCCAGTTCAGCCCCACGATCCTGTTGCGTATCAGATAGTTTTCCTGAAACAGGTCGTCGTTGATCACCTGGTCGCCACTCATGAAACCATGAAAAGCGAATCTGCTGTTCTCGTCGATTGCGGGACTGGAGTAGCTCAGCTTCCAGGAGAGGTCGTAGAAATCAAACGGAGAGTCCTGGTTTTTCAGGTAGTGCTTCATCACGGACGCGTACCAGCTTTTCCTCCCCGTCACCAGAAACGAGCCTCCCGGCACAGGGCCTTCCAGTGCAAGCTTGCCGGCAAGCAGCGTCGCATTTGCCGTCCCCTGAAAACGGTTGCGGTTGCCATCACGGGTGACAACATTCAGTATGGAAGATAGTCTCCCCCCGTACGACGGAGGAAACCCTCCTTCGTGAAATTCGAGCAGCGAGACCATTTCCGGATCCACCGCACTGAAAATCCCCAGCGTGTGAAAAGGGCTGTAGACAGTTGCGCCGTTCAGAAGCACAAGGTTCTGGTCGCTACCGCCGCCTCGCACGTAATATCGCGCGCTCACGTCGCTCGTCGTGGTCACCCCGGGACTAGACTGCAAAGCTCTGAAGATATCGGCTTCGACTCCGGGAGGGACCATCGCAATTTCTTTGGTTGAGATTCTCTGCAGACCGAGGTTTGCCTCATTCGGCCGTGCGGGCCTTTCTCCGACGATGAGCATCTCCTCCGTCTCGATGACCGCCGGGGAGAGCTGAATGTCCGTCTGAGTGATTTGATTTTCCCGGACTGCAACGGCGAGCTCTTTTGTGTGATAACCAACCTGGGACACCATCAGAACATACGTACCCGGTGGCACCGATGAAATATGGTAGAATCCGGATGAATTGGTGGAGGATCCGAGGGACGTTCCTTTGAGAACAAGGTTCGCATACGGGATCGGCTGGCCGTTCGAAGAATCCGTCACCGTGCCGCGGACTCTTCCCTGATCGATCGCTGCCCGGGAGAATGAGAAGGAATGGATCGCAACGAGCAATAGAAGAAGCGTGAAGACCCCGGAGGGTAGTCTGAAGCCTCCCGACGGAGTGAACCGGTTGATGGGAGTTAACCAGCTGGCTGAACAATTACACACGACGGAGCAACGCGGACGTGCAAGTTCCTCGGTGAATCTGGGCATGAAATCCTGGATTGGGCAAATGACAGCCACTACACTCTTACCTCTCAAGCAGCACAGGCACCATCGGGGCAGAGCTGAGGTCTCGGTGAGGCTGGTGGTTAATAGTAGAGAGAATATCCAAGACCTGCAATTGCCGAGATGGTTTCCGAGTTGGTGCTGCGGGCAAACGAGTTCAAGTTTTTCATCGCAGAGACGCGGAGTCCGCAGAGAACCGCAGAGGAAAGAAGACGAGAGTCTCCGCGATGCTCCGCGTCCTCTGCGGCTCCGCGTTGAGAACCAATACCCCAAAGGACGCGTCCCTTGGGGGAGGCAGCGGGATTGATTTCTCTGTCATTGGAATTTCGTGGTTCATTCGGTATATTTTCCCACCTATGATCCGTGCAGCCGTTGCCATCCTGCAGCAAGAAAAGCGCATTCTCATCTGTCAGAGGAAGAAAAATTCGCGCTATGAGCTCAAATGGGAATTCCCTGGCGGTAAAGTCGAGGTGGGAGAATCATTACTGGAGTGCCTGAAGCGTGAATTGCGCGAGGAGCTTTCGATCGAGATTGACGGCGTTGACCGCTCGGAATCTCACGTCAATCGATATGGCGATGGGGGTGACTTCGAAGTTTCGTACTTCTTTGTGACCCGATTTACCGGTATCCCGACCAACAACGTCTTCGAACAAATCCGATGGGTCACACTTGCCGAGTTGAAGTCCCTCGACATCCTCGAGGGAAACAAATCTCTTGTTGCACGTTTGGAAGATTGACCCAATACCGACGGGAGCAAATAGTGTGAAGCGGCGGTCAGATACGATAAGGCGAAGATCCAGAATTATTGCGGCGCTGTTGCGATGGTACCGGAACAATGGCCGTTCGCTTTCGTGGCGAAACGAGAAGGATCCTTATCGCATACTCGTCTCGGAAGTCATGCTTCAGCAAACCCAGGTCGCCCGTGTTTCAACGAAATACCCTGAATTCCTCAGGAAATTCCCCACACTGGACCGACTTGCCCGCGCAAGGACATCTGAAGTCATCAGGACCTGGCGCGGGATGGGATATAACAATCGGGCTCTACGCCTGCAGAAGCTTTCAAAGATCGTCGTGCAAGACTTCGGCGGCAAGCTCCCTGAGAACATCGAAGATCTACAGGGTCTTCCCGGCATCGGCCGCTACACAGCACATGCGGTGGCATGCTTCGCTTTCGGCCAACGAGTCCCGGTCGTGGACACAAACGTCCAACGGATACTGAGCCGTCTGTACCCGCAACGAAAAGTGCTGCCAATCCTCCAAACGGCCGAGATGTGGGCCTTGGCCGAGTATCATCTGCCGCGAACGAACGCGCACGACTGGAATCAGGCACTGATGGATCTTGGTGCAGCGATATGCATAGCAGCGATACCACGATGCGAGCTCTGCCCTGTCAAGAGACTGTGTCCGAGCGCGCATATGAAGCGCCAGAGAGCAGCGCGCCCTCCGAAGCGCGAGCCCAGTCGCCATGGGATTCCAAACCGGATATACCGCGGCAAAGCCATCGAAGTGCTGCGAGATCTCAAGCCCGGCGGGTCCATCACTTCCTCTGCGCTCGCGCGGAGAATCATGCCGGAATACACCGATCAGGATCGGCGATGGTACCTCTTGCTCCTTCAGAATCTTGAGCGCGACGGACTGATGAAGCTGCGAGGACGAACGAGAATATCACTTCCTGACTGAGAGTATCCTTGACAAAGGCTGAGCGAGAAGAGCTTTTGATTGAAATGCAGTCGCTCCACGCGTCAAGGCGGGAAGCCATCCGGCGACGCCTCGGAGAATTTCGCGACGTGGATCAGTCGGAGTACTTCTATGAACTTGTGTACTGTCTGCTGACTCCGCAGACCAGCGCCGAGAACGCCGGAAGAGCCGTTGACAAACTGCGGGAACTCTCCTTTCATGAGCTCCCCGTCGATCCTGAGCCAATCCTTCGCAGTCGCAGCACCTACATACGGTTTCACAGGACAAAGTCGAGTCGTCTCCTGAAGCTCAAGGAGGAGTTCCCGATCGTGCTCCGATCGATCACACCGGACATTCCCCCCTTCGAGCTCCGGGAATGGCTTGTGAAGAACGTCAAGGGATTGGGGTACAAAGAAGCAACGCACTTTCTCCGAAACGTGGGCAGGAACGGCGGGCTGGCGATACTCGATCGCCACATTCTGAGAAACCTGAAACGCCTGGGTGCAATCCGTTCTCTCCCGAAGACTCTCTCCCGCAAGAAATATCTTTCCATCGAACAGCAATTCATGCGCTTTGCCGGGCGTTTCGGCATCCCGCTCGATGAGCTCGATCTCCTCTTCTGGAGCATGGAAACAGGGGTCATACGGAAGTGACGGAACGGAAAGCCTCCGTAAGCCAACGCATGTTCGGTTTGGATGCATTTCGCCGCAGCTCCCGCCTCCTCTCAACGCACGGTGTTTCGAAATGGTACAGTGACTCATGGTACTCCGGTGACTGAGACTGACACAGTCGTTTTCCCCCTTGGGCTTGTTCGAACACCCTGGTGGGCAGGCACTTCTTCGCAGAGCCAGAAAGAGGAAAATGGCTGAGGATGCAAAGAATGGCGTTATTTTTGAATGTCGAAAAGGCCCGCGTCTGGGATCACCGTAGACAAATATTTCAAAGCAAAATCGTTGATTTTTTCGACTAGAATGACAATATTTGTTCTGGAGTCTATTTTCATCACACGCTAGGTGTGCGGCATACATTTTGACCAATAGTGGTAGTGAGTGAGATAATTGTTTTTCAGCGTTTACACTTCGAATCCGGTTGATTGACCTATGGGAATGAATCAGCTCCTCCTCGTCGTTCTGGGTATGATGCTTGTCGGCATTGCCCTCTATGTCGGCGTCAGCATGTTCTCCGCGAATACCGTCGAGGCCACGCGAAATGCCATCATCCTCGATCTGGGTAATTTCGCCGCTCGTGCGAGCGCCTACTACTGGAAGCCTACGACGCAGGCAGGAGGCGGCAAGAGTTTCACCGGCATAACATTGTCGCAAATTTATCCGATGAGAGAGAACGATAACGCGGTCTATTCCATAGAGAGCGTTCAGGCTGACCAGTGTACCATCTCAGGGGTCGGAAAAGTTGTCACGACAAATGGAGATTCCATTCGCGTGCGGATTCGGGTAACCACAGAACGCAACATCGTTGAGATTCTGAACTGACAATCATGGCTCAGCAAAACTCCTTCGACATCGTCTCTCAAGTTGATCTCCAGGAAGTTGACAACGCACTCAATCAAGCCCGAAAAGAGATCGTTCAGCGATATGATTTCAAAGATTCCAAGACGCTGATCGATTTCAACACCAACGAGAAGCAGATCACCCTCCATACGATCGACGAATTCCATCTGAAGAGCGCGGTCGATATTCTTCAATCAAAACTCATCAAGAGGGGTGTGTCGATCAAAGCTCTTCGCTACGGATCTGTGGAGTCGGCAGCTGGAGCGACGGTGCGGCAGCTCATCACGATTGTCGTCGGGATTGGAAAAGACGATGCCAGAGCCGTCGTGAAGATGATTAAAGACTCAAAAGTCCGGGTTCAGGCCGCTATCATGGAAGACCAGGTCCGTGTGAGCGGCAAAGACAAGGACGATCTGCAGAAGGTGATCCAGATGCTTCGTGATGCCGATTTGTCGTTTCCCGTGCAATTCGTCAATTATCGATAGATGACCAACGCGCCTTCCCGTGTTTCCTTCGCAGCAATCCTGATCCTCCTCCTTTTTTCTGTCCTTTCCGATGCGCGTGCCGAGAGAATCACACTCCGGGTCCAGCTCGGAGACCGGGTTGCCACCGTTCGCGGGTACGACAGCTCCGGCGTAGTGTTCGTCTCCGTGCGTGATTATGCGACCGCGCTTTCTCTGCCTTGGGTCATGAGTCCGGAGAGGAAGAAAATCGAGGTGCGGCTTCCGAATCATCGCGTCAAAGCCACGGCAGAAAGTCCGTTTCTCGTTATCACGGATGTGGCCACCAGCATTGCTTCCGTCTATCAGGTGACGAGTCGGGTTTTCGGTCTCGACAGTCTGTACTACTCTCCGGCTTCTGAGTTCGTCCCCCTCCTTGAGCGACTCTCTCCGATGGGCGTTACACTTGATGCCGAAACCCATACACTCACACAAGAAATGGTTGTGCCGGAACCCCGGTTTGACGTAACGGGACTGGCGCTTGAGCCCCGGATCAACGGCTATCTCCTCACGATAAAAGTCAGCCGAAAGCTCGGGTCATATGACGCTTTCCTTTCACCTGATGGCTGGTTGTACGTGACTGTCAATGACGCCCGGGCCGACACCTCGGTACTGAGCCGCTTCAAAGCCGCCGACGCCATTCGTCGTGTGCTCGTATTTCAGTCGCCGACCTCCGTCCAGCTCACATTCCAGGTCTCACCTGATATTGTGCTGGCCGACCCGATGATCGACAATCAGACGCAAGATCTTCTCATCGCACTCCATACGCGGTCTGCCCTACAGAAGGCAGAGCTTGAGAAGAAGAAGCAGCAGGAGCAGAGTGAGAAACAGGAAGAGACTCAAGGCAAGCTGCAGCGTGCGCGAAGCCGTGCGAAGCTGGATGTCATTGTAATCGACGCCGGCCACGGGGGAAAGGACCCCGGCACCATCGGTGTGACAGGAACACAAGAGAAGAACGTGGCACTCGGCGTGGCTCTGAAGCTCGGCAAACTCATCGAACGAAATCTTGGTAATGTGAAGGTCGTTTACACGCGCAAGAATGACACATTTATCAAGCTCGGTGACAGAGCGAAGATCGCCAACGAAGCCAACGGCAAGCTCTTCATTAGCATTCACTGCAATTCGACCGAGCATAAGCCTTCGTCCGCCAACGGATTCGAGATCTACATCCTCCGGCCGGGCAAAACCGACAACGCAATTCGGATCGCGCAAAAGGAAAACGATGCGATCAAGTTTGAGGAAGATTACAGGGACCGCTATCAGGAGCTGACAGAGGAAAGCTTCATCCTTGTGACCATGCGTCAGAGCGCGTTTGTGCGATACAGCGAAGAATTTGCGGAGAAAGCCTCAGAGGCGATGGCAAATCTGCTCAAGATTCAAAACAGCGGCGTCAAACAAGCGGGTTTCTACGTGCTCGTTGGAGCTTCGATGCCCAACGTTCTCGTAGAAACGGGATATCTCTCCAACAGAAAAGAGGAGAAAGACCTGCGCAGCGCTGACGGACAGCGGAGAATAGCTGAAGCGCTCTTCGAAGGTATCAAGAGGTACAAAGAAAAATACGAGGAAGCCCTTCAGGAAGGTCATCCCACTGACGTGGAAGGGAACTGATCCGCACCCGGGCATATCCGCTACAGGTGGTTCTTCATTTCTGCACGATCATTTCGATCCTCCGAACAAACCCGGGCAAGAATATCGCTTGCCACACACGTTAATCTCTCGCACCGCTTTCATGGCGGACAAACCACCCCGCGCATAGTGACCGGACTCATTTCTGATTGTGGCAATTGGGCTTGCTGGCGTGGCAACCTCATTTGACTTGACATACTCACGAAGTTTCTCAATATTCTCGCAGGCTACCATTCGAACATGCAGGCGTGGGACTCATGCTGCATCACTTTCACTATGCCCCCCGTTTTGGCTTCTACTCTTATCGATCTTACAATCGTATCAGGAGAATAATGACATGAAGTCCGTTAGATACCTCCTTTGCCTTGCACTCCTTTTTTCAGCGACAACAGCCTTCGCACAAACGGGCAAGATCGCCGGAAAAGTAATTGATGCGCGGACGGGAGAGCCAATTGTTGGTGCAAACGTCGTCGTGGAAGGCACGATGTATGGTGCTGCGTCCGACTTCGAAGGATTTTTTACAATCCTGAGTGCTCCGCCGGGCACCTACCGGGTCCGCGCGTCCGTTCTCGGGTATGCTTCTTCCACACAGGCCGACGTCCGGGTCAACATCAACCAGACCACCCAACTCGAATTCAGGCTGGGCGAACAGGTCATTCAGGGCCAGGAGGTGGTCATCATCGCCTCCCGCCCCGTCGTTGAACGAGACGTGGCTGCCAGCCGGGCGAACATCACCGCCAGAGAAGTTGAGAACCTGCCTGTGTCCCAGGTGGCGAGCGTTATCGGACTCGAAGCTGGGGTCCAGGGACTGACAATCCGCGGCGGCGGCTCAGATCAGACAGCATTCATGGCAGACGGTCTGACGATGAGGGATGAACGGAACAACCAGCCGTACACCGCCATCAGCCTTCTGGCCGTACAGGAATTCCAGATCCAGACCGGCGGATTCAGCCCGGAGTATGGCAACATCCGTTCCGGCGTGATCAACGTTGTGACGAAAGAAGGTAGCTCCAAGGGGTACAACGTCGGTATGCAAGCGCGCGTCAGCCCGGCGACCAAGAAGTACTTTGGCATCGCCCCCAACAGTTTTGACTCGTACTGGGTTCGCCCGTTCCTCGATGATGCGGTTGCATGGACGGGAACGCAGAACGGCAAGTGGGATCCCTGGATGCAGGAGCAATATGCCCCCTTCACCGGTTGGAACGCGGTTTCAAAGTCCCTCCTCTCTGACACTGATCCCAACAACGATCTCACACCGCTTGCGGCCCAGGAAGTGTGGAAGTGGCAGCATAGAAAGAGCTTCGACATCTCCAAGCCCGACTACGATATCGACTTTGGATTCGGAGGGCCTGTCCCCGGAGGGGAGGCCCTCGGCAACTTGCGGTTCTATTCGTCTTTCCGCAGTGTTAATAGCCAGTACGCCGTCCCACTTTCACGAGATGGTACAAGCGACTACAGCGCAACTGTCAAAGTGACTTCCGATCTTTCCAATACGATGAAACTGATGGTCGAAGGAACTGTCGGACGCAATGAGGCCGTGGACAACCAGCAAACCGGGCTCTACGGTAGCTTCGGCAGTGCAGCATCCCTGGGTGGCGCGATGAACCGCGTAAGCTACATCGACACGCGCCTGTTCACGACAGACTACTGGGGACCGAATAGCGTCAATCGCCAGATTGTCGGCGTGAAGCTCTCGCACGTCCTTAGCCCGACCACGTTCTACGAAATCATTGCACAGCGATTCTCGTCCCAGTACAGCACCAACCCGGGCCGGACGCGTGACACATCCCGTATTTACAAGTTCGGAAACAACTACTATCTCGACGAAGCACCATATGGCTTCTTCCCGAATCCGGGCACATGGTCTTTGTCAGGTATCGACGGAATGCGTATGGCGGTTGGCATGAGCAATGCGCGAGACAGCAGCAAAGTCGCTTCGTATATGTTGAAATTCGACATCGTCAGCCAGCTCGACCGGTACAATGAGGTCAAGGCCGGCTTCGAGTTCGGTTACACCGATAACGCGGTCAACTACGGCTCGATTGACCTCGTGCTTCCTTCAGGCCGGTCGCTTTCAAAGTGGCAAACGTATCCCATCAGGCTGGAAGCCTACGTGAAGGACAAGCTCGAATTTGAGGGAATGGTCATTGACGCGGGTGTCCGGTTTGCGATGTCGCACGCCGGCGGGGAGTGGTATGTCTACGATCCCTACACGAGGGCCTTCCAGGGCGCACAGTCGTTCGGAATCGACACATTGCTGCAAAAGGAGCCGACCAAGTATATCACGACCGTAATGCCACGGTTAAATGTGGCGTTCCCTATCACGGAGAATGCAAAGCTCTATTTCAACTACGGGCACTTCCGCGCGATGCCGTCGCCGGAAAATCTGTACCTGATCAGGCACGAAACCGCAACATCGAATATCGTCCGCCTCGCGGACCCCAACCTCCAGTTGGAGAAGACGGTTGCGTACGAGTTGGGATTTGAGAACAATCTGTTCGACATGTTCCTCTTGCGCATTGCCGCCTACTACAAAGACGTTAGCAACGAGCGAAGCAATCCGAATTATTCGGGAGTCAACTACATTGGCTACAATAACGTACCAGACTACTTCGTCTCGACGGACAAGGGATACAGGGATATCCGTGGATTTGAAATCACTCTTCGGAAGAATCGCGGTAACTGGATTCAAGGCTTCGTGAACTATACATACATGGTGTCCACCTATGGTTACTTTGGCTGGAGGGCGTATTACCAAAACGCGGTTGATCAAAGGAATTACGAGCGCACGAATCCGGTTCAGTCCAAGCCGTTGGCTCAACCTTATGCCCGGGCCAACATTGATTTCTTTACACCAAATGAGCTCGGACCGAAATTCGCCGGGGTGAATCCTCTTGGAGATTGGCGCCTCAGTGTGCTTGCCTCTTGGACATCTGGTGACTACGATACGTGGGTCGGCGGCGGCTCCTTCCCTGGCGTTTCGAACAACATCCAGTGGCGCGACAGCTATGGCATGGACATCCGCCTAAGCAAGAGCTTCCAGCTGTTCGACCGCGTGAATCTTATGCTGTTCATGGATGTCAACAACGCATTGAACATCAAGCAGCTCTCCTTCAAGTACGGTTTCGTCGATGGTACAGACTACGAGCGCTACATGAAATCCCTGCATTTGCCGGAATCGTTCAACGAGTACTATGGACAAATAACGGGCAATGATCGGCCGGGTGACTACCGCGATGCAGGCGTTGCCTATCAGCCAATGGTATTCACGAAGAACCTTTCGGAGGTTGCCACAAAATATACCACACCGATCTACTATGAGCATTCAACCCATCAATACTACCGTTGGGTGAACAACGCATGGAAGCAGGCAGATCAGAGCGAAGTTGACCAGGTGCTCAAAGACAAGGCGTACATCCACATGCCGACGCAGGATTGGTGGAACTTCCTTAATCCGCGCGATTTTTACTTCGGCTTGAGGATGTCCTTCGACCTATTTTAGAGGGCCGGTCGAAAAGTGCTGCCACGAAGTCACAAAGACACCAAGATGTGGAATGAACCATATTTCTTCTCTTCATTTTCTTTGTGCCTTGCCAGCCCGCTACGCGTTCTGGCGGGGTGCCTTTGTGGCAGGGAGCGAGTTCTCGTCCAGAGTTTTGGTTTCGATTCCAAATTGAAGAAACGCGTAACCTCTTGAAGTGCGCATCAGTCTAATGAGGAACCTATGAACAAGCTTATGAAGATAACGACGCAGTGCTTCTTTCTCCTCGCGACGCCGGTACTCCTGCTCATGATGAGCGACCGGGCTCAGGCCCAGGGGCAGGTCAAGTGGATCCAGGTCGGATCGCTACACAACTGGTACTCGGAAAAAGGTGGGGAGATGGAAGAAGGAAATGTCCTAGAGCAGCAATACGGCCTGCGCTGGCCGGCCCTTGTCAATCGCACTGACGGTCAGGCTGCAAAGGGGTTCTGGATCGGTGCCAGCAATTTCACTGACGCTCAGGGGAACAACTGGACTCCGAAGGTTGTGGCAGTCGGGCCGCGTGGCAAGGGGGACAATGAATTCTTCTCCAAGACGTTTGATGTGTACGCACAATTCGATCCGCCGCGCGTGTACGTCGACGGCAGCCCTTCGTTTGCCAACCCCGAGGAGATCAAAGCCGTGAGCGACACGATCAAGTCAGACCGACTGATCGTCAACAAGGTGACCACGATTCTCGGCATAACGATTGAGCGGAAGATCTACGCGTTTAGCCAGCAGTATCACGACAACTACCATATCATGGATTACACATTCACCAATACGGGCAATCCTGATATCGGTCTCACCGCGAAAACCCTGACGGGGGTAATGTTCTACTGGCAGTTTCGATATGCTCCGGGAGGACCCGGCCCGGGATATGAGGTGGGCAACTCCGCCCGATGGGGAATGAATGCCATGAACGATGCCCGTGGATTTCCCACAGACATCAAGAACAGTCTAATCCCGGCATCGGAGAATGATGTCAGGTGCATGTTCACGTGGCTGGGGCTTCATACGGCAGCCAACCGGCCGCCGGCGGGGAGTTATCCAAACGCCGCGACATTCGACAACATTGGCGCTCCGATATTCAACTCGACCGGGCTCACCGGAGTCTCGACCTATCTTCAGGCAGCGGACACAAACTGGCGCCTTGGTGCTGCCCAGTTCGACGGCAATGCGCCAATTTACGCGGACAAGTCACCGACAGACCGGACTGATGATCCGAATCAGCCGTCAACAACCAGTTTTCTCGGCTCTGATGAGCCGATCGCTCAGAATGCCAGTCCGAACACGCAATTCAACAGTGCAGCAATGACGGGTATGTACGCGAAGATGACCGAAGGACACGCTCCTCGCCACGCGTGGCTTGTTGACCCCGCCGGGAAATTCTCAGAGCAGGCGGTCATGGGCAACATCGGCGTCGGCGCTCCGGGTGGCTGGTCGCAAGGAACGGGATACGGACCATATACACTTGCCCCCGGTCAAAGTGTGAGGATCGTCTGGGCAGAAGGCGTGAGCGGCTTGACTTTTGATGAGTGCGTCAGTGTTGGCCTGCAGTACAAACGGGGAACGATCACGACCAAGATGAAGAACGACTCGGTCCTCTCGGGCCGACTGCGACTACTTGAAACCATGCGGCGCGCAGTTGCGAACTTCAAATCCGGGTTCAATATTCCCAAGCCCCCTTACCCGCCTGCGACATTCAACGTTCGTGGTGGTGGAGACCGTATCGCTCTGACGTGGGAACCCAATCCGAAGGAATCTGCAAACGGGTTTCAGGGGTACAAGGTTTATAGGGCAACCGGTCGGGCTGACAGCGCCTATCGCTTGATCTATCAGTGCGGCGGAACGAAGCCGAGCGATCCCAATGTGAAGTACGATGCGTCCAAGACGTATGTATTCAACGACATCACCGCAACCCGGGGCATCTCGTACTATTATTATCTCACATCGCTGGGAAGTCCGATTGCCGCAGATGCGGCAACCCGGACACCCGCCGGAGCGCTCGAAAGCAACCTGTTTTACACCAGAACGTATGACCCGGCGTTCCTGAAGCGGCCTGCCGGGACAAGCTCGAACCAGATTCGCATCGCTCCAAACCCGTTCGTGCTCTCATCGAGCGAGAATACTCTCAGGTTCCCGAGCGAGCCGGACAAGATCGCGTTCTTCAACATCCCGGGCAATTGCCTCATCAGCATTTATACGGAGCTCGGCGAGCTGATCAAACAGATCGATCACGCCGACGGGACCGGTGATGCATACTGGAACTCCATCACCTCCTCCAATCAGGTTATCGTCAGCGGCATCTACGTTGTGGTCATCGAGAACAAAGACACTGGTGAGAAGACGATGAAGAAGCTCGTCGTCGTCCGATAATTATCACGCCACTCATTTGACAGGTACTTTCATGCGAAAGAGCAGACAAATTTCCCGGAACATCCTCCTCGCCGTGATGATCGCGTTGATCCCATCGCTGTCGGGGGCACAGCAAAGGACCGATGCCAAGCTGGCACAGACTGGCCTGAAATTCCTGAGTGTCGGGATGAATGCGCGGCAGGCAGCGCTCGGCGACGCATTCACGGCAGCTGACGG
>QYQB01000129.1 GCA_007280275.1 bacterium
GGACGGAGTTCAAGGTCGTTGTCCGCGGTGTCGATGCACGCAATCCCGTTTTTTCACGTGACGGACGCTCGGTTGTCTATGCCGCGGCCGAGGGGGGTATCTTCAATATCTTTGCCATCGATCTGGCCTCCCGCACCAAACGGCAGCTCACCAATGTTCTGGGAGGTGCTTTCCTTCCGACTGTCAACAGCGATGGTGATCTTGCGTACGCATCGTATACATCGACCGGCTACAAGATCGCATACTTACAGCAGCCGAAGCCCCTGGTCCTTTCATCTCAGCTCCAGACGCCCGACTGGATCCTTAAGAAATTCAATCGTGTGGATGGCGGTCTCGCCTCTGTTCCGACCCGCGCGACCGGATCGGTGGACGGGATCGGGGAGCGGGATTCGGCCGCTCATCGACCTTTGGCGGCTCCCAGGCCATATCGAAACACCTTCTCGAGTTTCACGATCATCCCGATCGTGCGCGTCGACAACTACAATCCCCGGAACAAGGGCATCGATGTCATTCGCCCGGGATTCTATTTCGCGTCGAGCGACGTGCTGGACAAATTCTCGCTATTCGGTGGGGCCGTCATGAACCGGAAATTCGAGCGGGATATCTTTGGGATTCTCGAATACCGCGGCGCGATTCCCATTCTCTACCAGCTGGGGCTTGCTCCAGCGCTCTCGATCGAAGCATACAACATCTCCCGGAAAACCGATGTCGGGTTCTCGATCTTCACCGACCGTGAGCACAGCATTTCAACGGATGTGACCTACAATCTGCTCGAGTTCGACGTGAGTTTGCGGCAGAAGATTCTAGATGATGGTACGCAGCTTAAGATTGGCTACTCGCTGAGTCGGTACAATGCCGACATCGGATCGTTTCTGGTGCCTGGATCCGGACTTTCTCCCGGATTCCGCAATCTCTATCTTATCGGCAATGTTCTTTCAGCGCAGGTCACGCATGACGGAATTGCTCCTTCCGTTGACAAGGATATCAATCCGGTCGGTAGGACGATCACACTTCGATATAACTACGAATTCGACAAGTACAATTCGGAAGGAGAGTACTCCATCGAAAATGGTGTGCTCGTGCCGAACTACACCAAGCCGAGCTTCCATCGACTGGAGATCCTCTGGAACGAACATCTGGCCCTCCCGATCCAAAGGCACACACTGACCCTCACTGCTCATCGCGCCAGTACTCTGGGAAAGCAAGTGGACAATTTCTTTGATTCCTACGCGGGGGGCTTCGTCGGGATGCGCGGATATCCATTCTACGCACTCGGAGGAAATGACATCGCCGTTATCGGTGCTGCCTATCGCTTCCCGCTCTGGACCACGATCAACTTCCGGTTCCTTGAGTTTTACTTCACGAAACTGTATGGATCGGTTTTTGCAGACTATGGCGACGCGTGGACCGGCACAGCACCGTCGTTTAGCCGTTGGAAGCGCGATGCGGGTTTCGAGCTTCGTCTGGAGGCATTCTCCTTCTATCAGTATCCGACCCGTATCTTCTTTTCCGGCGCATACGGGCTGGACCGATTCGACCGCACGTTCAACGATGTGGCGGTGACGTACGGCAAAGAGTGGAGATTCTACCTTGGTGTTCTCTTCGATTTTGAACTGAGCACAATCAGCCAACCGCTTCAGAATGTACCATACCGGACGAGGTAAGTGGATGGGAAGTCGGGCCGTAGCGATGATGTTGGGAGGAATGGTGCTGCTGGTGTCAACGTCCGCGGGTCAGGTGAAGAGACCGCATGATGTGAACAGGGGGGGACAAGTTGTCCTGACCGGCAATGTGCGACTCGATTTGCTCTCAAGCCTCGGAAGCGTTATGGTGATGGATTCGCTGACCGGTCGGAAGAGTGACTTCAATACCCGGAAGAAATCCCCCTTGTTGGCGGGCGCTCTGTCGATGGCGATACCCGGTGCAGGTGAGTACTACACAAAAAGCTACTGGCGCGCCGGTGGTTTCATCCTGGCCGAAGCCGGGCTCTGGGTGTTCTACGCGTCGTACTATTCAAAGGGCAACGCACAGACAGATTTCTTTCAGAACTTCGCCGACGACCACTGGTCCGTTGTACGCTACGCGGAGTGGATTCAGGGGAACGCGACGAAGTTGAATCCCGATGTTCCCGGGTTTACTGGCTATCTCATCCCCGGCACGGAGAATCGTCCACCCTGGGAACGCGTCGATTGGGGCAAGATCAACGCTGTTGAAAACGCAATTGCCCAGAGATCCGGCAATGGCTTCACCCACCAGCTTCCTCATCGGCCTGAGCAGCAATACTTCGAACTCATCGGCAAGTACCCTCAGTTCGCGGCAGGATGGGACGACGCGGGAGTAATGACGCCGGAGCGGATCCTCAGCAGCGATGTCTCGGCCCGCTTCCTGGAATACTCCAAGATGCGCGGCAAGGCTAATGACTTTTACAATATTGCCACGACGGGGTCTGTGCTCATCGTCGTGAACCACCTTCTCTCTGCACTGGATGCGGCATGGAGCGCGACGCAATTCAATAATCAATTGAAACTTGAAGCGCATCTTCAGCCAACAGTCCGCTCGTTCGACTTCGTCGAGTTCGTGCCGACCGCACGTGTGACAATTACTTTCTAACAGCTGCCATCGATTTCTGCGGTGGTGATCGCCGTTTTGTCCTGTGCTTTGACTTAGTACCGAGCCGCCGAAATCATCGGCAGGTGGGGTGGACTGCTCATGGAGAGGGTTTAATTTCCGTGCAGGTAGGACAGATCCGATGATTCATGTTCACTCTACGCACGGAAATTAGGGCAAGTGTGTAGGAGGACCTTCAGCGTGCGTTATCCCGCCCGCCTGACCGCTGGCGGTCGGGCGGGGATTTCGTCCCGTCACGCAGCCTGCGTGACGGGATCGGAAAGAAAGTAACTGACGTTCCTACGCGCCAGCAAGCCGCGTCACACCAACGTGAATGAACGATCCTATCTTCTGCCTAAGATTCAACAGACCAAGACCGCTAACTACCTGTTGTTCTTTTGACTGGTCCGTTGTGCGAACTCCTTGATTCCGCAAGCTCCAGATCATCAATCGTCTTCGGCCAATCATCCTTCAGCAATCTCGCAAGAGAACGATCGGAGAGCATCTTCCCTCCAGTCTGGCACCGCGGACAGTAGTTGCACTCGTTCTCGGCGTACACAATTCTCTGGACTTTCGATCCGCAGACAGGGCAGGGTTCTCCAAACCGTCCGTGGACGGCCATCTCGGGGTGAAATGCCGTTACCTTCTCCGGGAATCCTGCGCCGGTTCTTCGCCTCAATCGTTCTGTCCACTCGTTGAGAGTGCTGAGTGTCGAATGATGGAGATTTGAGATCTCTTCAGAGGTTAGTTGTCGCGTCAGTTTCAAGGGGGAGAGCTTTGCGTGGTGAAGGATTTCATCCGAGTATGCATTGCCAATGGCACTGAAAAGCCTCGGGTCTGTCAACGCGCGTTTCAATGTCCGGTTCTCTCGGACGAGTGTTTCCCTGAAAGAAGGCAGGCTTGAATCCAGGACTTCCAGTCCTCCCCGATCGAATTGCGAAAGCTCTGTGCGGCCTCGTACCAAATGCATGGAAGCCCTTTTCTTGGTGCTCGCTTCGGTCAGCAAAAGCGTCCCGGTTGCAAAATCAAAGCCAGCGTGGCAAACCTTTCCGCCGATTTTCACTTTGGGTTTCTTCCAGTGAAAGCGTCCCGCAATCATGAGATGGACGATGATGAACAGTTCATCCTCCAGTTCGATGACAATCCGCTTTCCAATCCTCCAGACATGCTTCACGATCTTCCCGCTTGCGCTGCTGAGTGGGGGATCGAACGTGCGAAGGATGAAAGGATTGCCGAGCCGGATGTTCTCGAGGCGCTGACCTACGATCCGGGTCTGAAGGCTTTCAATATAGATCGTCAGATCGGGGAGCTCAGGCATAATGAAAATGAATCATGGTAAGCGGTATCCCTGTTGCTTGTCTTGGTGGGAGTGTGCAGAACGTACGGCGTCGTTGTCTATTTGGGTCCGAAGTTATAAGCAAATCCGACCCAGGGAATGAACGGGAAACCGTTGGATCCGAATTTCGAAGGCCGAATAAAACCGAGGTCCGCTGCAAGACTCTCACCGAAAAAGCGAATTCCAAATGAAAAGATTATGAGATCGATTCCGGGGGGTATCCAATTCTCGGTGATGAATTTGATGTTCCTGGCAACTCTGAACTCCCCGCCGAGGAGGAGAATCGGCTTGTTCGAAAGCTCGCCCTCTGCGAAGCCCCAACCGAGTCCTGCTGTGACGGCACCGTCGCTTGTTCCGTACGTGCCGATCCCGTAAACGATTCCTACACCGGAAGCACTGCCGCTTGTCACATTGATATACAAGAGTCCCGCTGAGAGATCGACGTTCTTCAGGTGGAAGGGGGTGATCTTTGGAGCTATGTAGAAGATCTGGCTCTCGGCGCCTGGAATCAATGACATGCCACCGGCGAGAGTCAGCACATCTCCGATACCAACGGCGAGGAAGGGAAAGAATATGTCATACGTGGAGAAATAGCCCTGTCCACTCTTCAACGCTCTTCCCGTAGGCGCGAAGAACAGCCTGGTATAGTTGGGGTCGGCCTGCCGGAACTCTCCGCTGACAACCGTGCCCGACAGCCGCTCAATCGTCTTGATCTGCTCACGCGGAATGCTCATCGCAATCTTCGATAGCGAGAGAAAACCGACTTGGCTCGAGTCCTGCGATTGAATCGTGCCAACAAACTCCGATCCGTCGTTCAGAACGATTCTGTGGATTGTCGCCGCATGGGCGGAGTCTTGCTGCGAGAAGGCGGGCTGGGAAAACTCCGATGCGACGAATATGAGAGCGAAGAGTAGGTAACGCATCCGGCCCTCGAAGTGAAGTATGACCCAATGTAATGATCGCAGGCAAGAAAGGCAAGGTGGCATCTCGCAGGCCTCAGGGTGCGCTGCGATCGTGAAACCATCGAAGATGGTCCGTATCCGGCAGTTCAGCCGCCAGACAGCAAACGAAGGCAACCTACGCGCGGATGGAATTTTCGAATTGATTTTCCCGTCATGGACGAGTAAGTTGAATGGATCGGAAAAGAGGAACGCAGAAGATGGAATCCAGAAGACAGCATGGATGAACGTGGGGAAGAGAAAGACGTGAAACGGAAATTGTAGCCCGAAATTCATTTCGGGGATTTGGAGAAACATGGTGGTTAGGCGTCAAAAGTGAGACGGGAGACAGCGGACCGGACAACGGGACACTTGAAACTCATAACTCAAAACTGAAAACTCAAGACACCTGTTCAGAAGTGCCGAAGAAAAAACCCATCATAGAGTCAACAGGGCCGGTAACCACCAGTCCCGGGGCAAAAGAGGCTCAAACCGCGCCTGAAGCAAAGAAGCCCGGCCGCCTCACCTCCATCATCGTGCGGGGAGCCAGGGTTCACAATCTCAAGAACGTCAGCCTGGAGTTTCCACGGAACAAGCTCGTTGTCGTCACAGGCGTCAGCGGGTCGGGCAAATCCAGTCTGGCGTTCGATACGATCTACGCCGAAGGTCAGAGGCGATACGTCGAGAGCCTGTCGTCGTATGCACGTCAGTTCCTTGAAAGAATGGACAGGCCGGACGTCGACCTCATTCAAGGAATCAGTCCTTCGATCGCCATTGAGCAGAAGACGGCGACGCGCAATCCGCGGTCGACGGTTGCGACAACAACCGAGGTCTACGATTATCTCAGGCTCCTGTTCGGACGCATTGGGCAGACCTACTGCCGCGAGTGCGGAGAGTTGGTCAAACGGGACACTGTCTCGTCTGTCGTCGATAATCTGCAGCTCGAACCCGATGGCACGAAAGCGTACGTCACATTCCCGCTGCACGATCATCCTGGACATACACTGAAGGAGGAATGCGAGGCGCTGAAGAAGCGCGGGTTTTTCCGCATCGTCGTCAACGGTGAGCTCATCGACTTGAATGAAACCGAGTTCAAAGCCAAGACCAAAAAGGGGGTCCTCGTTCTTGTCGATCGTCTGGTGGTGAGGAAGAACGATATAGAGAATGACAAGCGGCTCGCCGATTCCATCGAGACGGCGTTTGTAGAGGGGGAAGGCCACGCTCTTATCTATCTCCTCGACTCGAAACAACTTCTCCGGTTTGCTCAGCACTACGAATGTTCAAACGACGGAATACGGTATGAAGACCCGGACCCCAGGATGTTTTCGTTCAACAATCCTGTGGGAGCATGCCCAAAGTGCCAGGGTTTCGGGCGCTCAATGGGAATCGATATGGATCTGGTCGTGCCGGACCCGAACAAAACGATCCGGCAGGGCGCCATTCACCCTTGGAATTCTCCGAAGTGGCGTACAAATCTCAAAGACCTGCTGAGCATCTCTCGGGAAGCAGGGGTGCCCGTCGATGTCCCCTTCAAGCAACTGACCCCCAAACAACTCGGCGTCATTCTGAGCGGATACGATGGGTTCGACGGGATCCACAAGTTCTTCAAGTTCATCGAGCGCAAATCCTACAAGATCCACTACCGCGTCTTCATGAGCCGGTATCGGGGCTACACGACGTGCGATGAATGCAACGGCTCGCGGTTGCGGCACGACGCACTCAACATCCGGGTGGCAGGAAAAACCATCCACGAAGTCGTCTGCATGAACATTGCAGAAGCGAACGAGTTCTTCCTCCAGATCAAACTCACGAAGTTTGAGCTCGATGTCGCCCGCAGGATTCTTGAAGAGGTCCGGAAACGACTCAAGTTCCTCAACGACGTCGGCATCGGCTACCTGACGCTCGGTCGCCTCACGATGACGCTTTCGGGCGGTGAGTCGCAGCGCATTAACCTCGCGACATCCCTGGGCTCGTCCTTGGTCGGGTCCCTCTACGTGCTGGACGAGCCGAGTATCGGGTTGCATCCGAGGGATAATCACAAACTGATCAATATCCTTAAATCGCTCAGAGATGTCGGCAACAGCGTTCTGGTGGTGGAACACGATGAGGAAATGATCCGCTCCGCGGATGTCGTCATTGATATGGGCCCGCGCGCGGGCGAACACGGCGGAGAAGTGATCTGTTGCGGCACCGTCGAGGCGATGCTGAAGCATCCGACGTCGCTCACCGCACAATATCTCAACGGAAAGCTCAAAATCCCGACACCCCGGAAGCGCCGTCGCGACATGGAGCAGTCGATTCTTGTCAAAGGAGCGGCTGAGCACAACCTCAAAGGGATCGATGTGCGCATCCCGCTCGGAATGTTTGTTTGTGTCACCGGCGTGAGCGGTTCAGGGAAAAGCACACTCGTACACGAAATTCTGTATGCTGGCATTCAGAAGATGAAGGGGGGATTCGAGGGGAGTGTCGGGAGGTTCGGCTCGATCCAGGGGGCCGAACACCTCGAGCGCGTGGAACTCGTTGACCAATCGCCCATTGGCCGCTCGCCCCGGTCAAACCCGGTGACGTATCTAAAGATATTCGACTTGATTCGTGACTTGCTCGCTCGCACACAGGCAGCACGAATCCGGGGCTACATGCCCGGTCACTTCTCGTTCAACGTACCTGGCGGGCGGTGCGATGTCTGCGAAGGGGATGGGTTCCAAAAAGTCGAGATGCAGTTCCTGGCCGATCTCTACCTGACGTGCGAGGCATGCAAGGGGAAGAGGTTCAAGAAGGAAACGCTCGAGGTCCGGTACCATGGGAAGAACGTCGACGACCTTCTGAAGATGACGATTACGGAAGCGATTGATTTCTTTGCCCAGCATCCTGATGGAAGGAAGATTGCCCAACGGCTGAAGATCCTCGATGATGTCGGTCTGGGCTATGTTCGATTGGGTCAACCTGCGACGACGCTGTCGGGGGGAGAGGCCCAACGAATCAAGCTGGCAAACCATCTTTCCGCTTCCAAATCGGAAGGACATGCGTTGTTCATTTTCGATGAACCGACGACCGGCCTCCACTTTGATGACATCGCGAAATTGCTCAAGTGTTTCAGCGCTCTGGTTGAAGCAGGGCACTCTCTGATTGTGATCGAGCACAATATGCACGTCGTGAAGTGTGCAGATTATATCATCGACCTCGGCCCGGAAGGGGGAGACGCGGGAGGCCGGGTTGTTGCGACAGGCACACCGGAGGAACTGGCAAAGGTTGCTTCGTCGTATACAGGCAGGTTTTTGAAAGAATACTTATGAATTCAGCAAGGGACATCCATATGAAACAGGTCATCGTTGTTTTGCTGGCGCTTGCATTCGCCATTTCGCCTGCGCTCTCGTCATCTGACAGGGGGAAAGTGGGAATCGGGATTGTGCTCGGCGCACCATCAGGGTTTTCGGTCAAATACTGGGAAAGCCAGCGTGTGGCATACCAGGGGTCGATAGGAGGGATGTTTCATGGGGGATTGATGATCGGTGGAGACTACCTTGTTCACGAGAACGCACTGAGGTATCAACAGGTGCCATTCTACTACGGGGCAGGCATCTTTCTCGGGGATGCAGGATTGGGAGGACCCGACTATTCGCACGGCAAACTGGCGCTGGGTATTCGGGCTGCGTTCGGTTTGAACTACGTTCCCCGGGAGTACCCCTTCGATGTGGCAATCGAGCTCGGGCCGTCTCTGCTTCTTACGCCAACCGTTGGTATGGGAGTGCTGCTTTCAGTCGCATTCCGCTTCTATCCATGAATTGTAGGGCGAAATTAATTTCGCCCTACAAACTTCGAGATGCCATGCACTTGAGAAGCGCTTCCTTGAGTGTGCGTGGCAATTAACCCGTCCGCTTGGTGGGAGTTGGACTTCTTCCTCGCTCATCAACGCTGCATCACTTTCACATTCCCCGCTTTCGTTTCTATGGAAAGTTTACCATTTCCGGTACCGATCTTTCCGATTGCGTACCCGCCGCCCCCGTCGAATGACTTTGTCTTCGCGAGCGGCAAGTTCGTCTCGATGCGGGCATAGGTCACGTTGATATCAACGTCGCCGCTGAATCCTGGCGGCATCGATAACGTCACAGTCCCGTACTCGTTCCTGATTTCGACGTCCGTAGGAACTGTTTTGAGCGTAATGTCGATCGGGCTGCTCGAGTTGGAGACCGAGACCCGTTTGGCGCTGAGGTCACGCAACGTCACCAGTGAGTACTCTGTTGTGGATGACCAGTTTCCCGTCACTCCTGCCGCTCGGATGTTGGAGCTCTTCGATTGAACTTCGACGTTTCCTCGGATATCCTTCAGATCGATGATACCGTACGGATTGTTGATCCGGACGTCGCCTGTTGCGTTGGAGAGGGTGATCGAACCGGATTGACCTTCCAAGGCGATGACCTTGCCTGCCTTGCCCCAGACGTCGGCGATTTCCATCGTGCTGTACTGTCCGTCGATCACCGCACCGTCCATCCCTCTTGCTCGTATCATTCCACTTTTGTCCTCGACGCTCAGCATCCCTTTGACGTTGTTCACCGTGATGGTCGTGTAGTCCGATTGCACGGTGAGGTCCCCCCCGACATCGTCAACCCTGATTGTTCCGCTCGCGGACCGAATCGAAAGGGATTGTTTGATGTCGCGCACTGTGATGGTAGAGTAGTCAGCGTCAATCACTGCCTTCCCATCAAACTGGTCCAGAAGAATAGTCGTGTTCTTGCTTGAAAAGTGGAGATTGCCCGCGCAGTTTTCCAATGTCGCTCTTCCGTAATCGTTCGTTACTTCCCCGAGTGCTCTGCAGTCTTTCAGCTTCACCGTATTGCCGGTGCCAAGGAATGAAAGTGCACCTTTCATCCCTTCCATTTCAATCACTCCGTATCGTACTTCTGCCAACAGGGGGTTTGCACGCGGTACGAATATTTCCCCCTCGGTTTCTTTTCGGGTGTACGAACCTGAAAAGACAGAATTCAGCCAGGTCCAAAACGACCGATTGTTTTTCATGGCTACTTCGGGCTCCTGGTACTCAACGCGCAGCGATTTCTCCTGTACCGTGCTTTTCAGCACGATTGCCTCGAGATACTTCTGTTCAACTTTGTCATTGGAAGCGGAAAAGGAGACATCGAGCTTGATCGAGACTTCGTTCTTATCCCAGCATCGGATTTTGATCCTCGAGCCGCTGAATCCCCTCAGCTCAATGCTCTGTGATGGGGTCGTCGTATAGTGCTCTTCGATAGTCCTGTGTCGGTCCGGAGTATTGACAAACAGCATGGCCGAGGTTGCGACCGCAAGTGCAAGCGTTTTCATAGTTCGATTTCTCCCTCTTCAATCATCTGCTGAAGAATCTGAAGTTTCTTGCTATAGAGATCACGGAGCCGTTCCCGCTTCATCGGCGAGAGATCGGTCCCATTTGTCTGTCGGCGCAGTTCTGTAATCGCAGCGTCCACGAGCCTCAGTTGTGCGTGCCGCTGCGAGAGCTGCCCCGCATCGCGTGAGTACTGCGCAGTGTTCACATTCACCGATGGCACCACTCGTTCAAATTCATGGATTGCCGAAACGTAGGCTTCCTCCAGCCGGAGAGGTTGAGGCCGAGAATTCTCGAATGTCTGGCGGGCGATTGTCCAGGCACCGACAAGAGCGAGCCCGAGTAACACGGTGGCTGCCATCCCATAGAGAAAGCTTCTCCGGTCTTTCACAAGCATTGGCTCCGTGCGGTTTCGCGATGAGGAACGCCGGATGGATCGCCACATGGCGTGTGTGCTCTTTTTGTCGGGTAGCTCATTCGAGGTGTAGAAGTCTTCTGGTTTGATCATTGATTCGTCTCCTTTTTCCATCGCTGCTGGAGGTGTCGCTTCGCGCGCGCCAGGTAGGTTCGCGAAGAGCTTTCCGCAATTCCCAACATCGATGCGATCTCGGCGTGCGAATACCCTTCCACTTCGTAAAGAACGAATACGGCACGCTTGGATTCATCGAGCTCATCCATCCAGGTTTTCATCATCTGTCTCCACTCGAAGTCGGCGGATTCCTGAGATGCGTCTTCCTGCTCATCCTCTGCAGGCACGAATTCCACGATCTGTGTACGACGCCAATCAGCTCTCATCTCGTTGAGGGCGAGTGTGAAGAGCCAGGAGGAGAAGCGGGATCGTCCATCAAACGAGTCCAGATGCTCAAAAGCTTTTATGAATGCCCTCTGAACCCACTCCTCAACGTGCTCGGTCTCCGGAGAGAACTGCCTCAGAAACCGAAACAAACGAGTGACGTTTGCGGAGTAGAGTGCGTGGAACGCACGCTGGTTCCCCTCTTTAGCTTCGGTGATCCATACTGGTTCTTCATCCATAAGGAAGCGGGCTGCTGCTCAGAAGTTAGATGATTGAGAACGTCAAAACGCTACAGGACGTGAGGAGTTTTTCGAGGAGGCAGAACGGGAGAAGCTCAACCTCCCGGGATTTTTGCGGTTTGACGCGTGGGTGACTCGTGTCACAACCTGGCGACTCTAAACCTCTTACATTGGATATGAAATTCTGAAGCACTTTGTTGATCTGTAGAGCTTAGGGGAGGCTCTATGGATTGCGAAGTGCTTCAGTGCTTTATGAAGCTCAGCGCCGCTGCTGGAGTTCGGCAAAAAAGAAAAAGCGCACAGTGGGTGCGCTTTTTGTCTGATCTCGGCGGCTTGGCGCGAAACGTACCGTTCTTTTGGAGAGGTGTTCTGAGATAGCTTCTAGTACAGAGACCCAAAATTCAGAGTGATGAAGAATCCCCCAAAGCGCTTTATCCGAGTTCCCTGCAGACTCTCGACGCCCGGTTGGTATGGCACAAAGTAGTAACGGACGCTGACGCCAGTCAACGATCCCTTTTCAATCCCGAAGTAAGCCCCCGCCCCGATGTAGCCACCAAGCGTGTACCTCAACTGACCCTTCTTCAGGCTGGTGAAGAAATCTATCTGGTTATAATAAGTGAAAGTGCCCCCTTCTGGGAGCGCTATCACCTCGGGATTTGAGTATGGCGACACAAAAATCATCGAAGGTCCGAGCCCCGCGCTGATATAGGGACGAAAGTTGTCCACGATATCGTCTCTGAATAGCCGGTACTGGACACCGAAGGTGACGGGAATCAGCAGAAGGCGGTTGATCTTGTACGGCGTGTATGACTGCCCGGTGTACGGGTTGATGTACTCTACTTCGCCATCGTCCTTGACATCGGATACGGCCAACTGGACGAATCCGGACAGCAGGTCCGAAAATTCATGTCGGTAGAATCCGCCTGCGCCAAAGCCAAAGTTGGACAGCATGATGTCCACACCCCAGGCGTTGTGAAACGGTTCGTAGGAAGTCTTCTGAATGAGGTTCGGATTGGAGGGGGTGAACACCATCGAAGAGTCACGCCGCGGATACTCCTGGGCCAGAGAGAGGGCCGGAGCCATCGCCAGCAGCAAGAGGGCGGACAAGAAAGCAGAAAGTCGTTTCATCGTTTTCATCTCCTGTATTCTATCATCAAAACGATGTGTGGAGAAAGTTAGTTCCGCCCCAGGTCAGTAGCAATTTCGAGGACGCTGTTGAAAAAGCATACCGCGAAGGGCGCAAAGAGCGCCAAGAGAATCCTAAGATGTTGTTTCTTTATTGAAATGTCTCATTCCTCGCGTCCTTGGCGGTTCATCTTTTGTCCTAAATGCGATTCGTAATAATCCTCTAAAGAACCGCGAAGACACCGAACTTGAGATATCCGGTCTCCGGCATCGCAGGCAGCGTTGGGTGGTCTGCAGCCGCTCCTCTCCACTCGAGCATTTGAAGCGAACGATGTGCGGAGCGCGCTCCCGCCTCCAGCGATTCAACGAATGACTCCGAAGAAACATGGTGTGAGCATGAGGCAGTGACGAGGATCCCCCCAGGGTTGAGTAATCGCAGAGCCCCCGCGTTGATCTCCTTGTATCCTTTGAGGGCAGTTGCGACCGTCTTCTTGTTTCTGCTGAAGGAGGGGGGGTCCAGAATGATAACGTCAAAGCGAGCCCCCTCTTCGAGGAGCTGCGGAAGCCTTTCGAAAACATCCCCCACCTCAAACTTGATATCCGGAACCTCGTTGATCGTCGCGTTGACCTTTGCATTGGCAATGGCGCTCTCGGAGCTGTCGATCGCGTGAACACGGGCGGCGCCTCCGCGCGCGGCATGGATCGCGAAGCCCCCTTCGTTACAGAAGCAATCGAGCACCGAAGCATTTTTTACGTACCGCTGCACGGCGAGGCGGTTTTCGCGCTGGTCGAGGAAGAACCCCGTCTTTTGTCCCTCCAGGAGGGAAACTTTGAACTTCACGCCGTACTCGGAGATAATTGTCTGCCCTATCGTGCCCCGCAGGACTCCCTGCTTGAGCGGCAGCTGCTCGAGCGCGCGGAGGGGAGATTCGTTTCTTTCGATGATCGCCTTCGGGTGGAAGAGGGATTCAAGAACGTCGCAGAGGAGCGTGAGACGCCGGTCCATGCCGACTGCAAGAGTCTGAAGCGAAAGGTACTCGTTGTACTTGTCGATGATGAGCCCAGGAAGGAAATCGGCTTCACCGTGGACAAGTCGGAATGACTCAGACCCCGGGTAGAGTCGCTTGCGCAGTTGCAGAGCCCGGGTGATGCGCTGCTCAAAAAACTCGAATGTGATGGCCTCAGGCTCGCGGCTCAGGAGCCTGAAAGCGATGAGCGAGTGCGGATTGTAGAATCCGATGCCCAGAAATTTCTCGTCGTGGCGAAGAAGCTCAATCACGTCGCCTGCCTCCGGGCTTCCATGCACGCTCTTGATCTCGTTGCTGAAAGCCCACTGGTGCCCGGCAAGAATCCGGTGCTCTTCGTTCTTCCTAAGGATGATCTGCTTTTTCACATAGACAAAGTAGAGAGAATTGGAACGAGAGTCAATCCGTTGCCTGCGCAGACGAAAAAGCTGGTCGTGAAGTTCTTGCTCTGTCGCACGTGTCGATGGGTCCGTCCCGTTACTCATCGTTATTGCAAGACAATCAAAGGTTTGGTATATTTCAGCATACGATATGCCACGATGGTGAATGGAGCAGGAGCCAAAGGACATGACCATCGCTTGAGAGGGTCTGCCCTTTGCACCTTCACCAAAGTGAAGGAGTCGTGCCGTATGAAGAATGCGAGGCGTCAATCACTCCGCTGCGAATTCCTGCGGAGCTGAGCATGGCGCCTTTCGTGTTTTCACGGTTCTCCGGTCGCTGAGTAACAAATCGCGGATTCGAAAACCAACAGCCAGTGGTGTATGTGATGCAAGGCTCTACAGGCAAGCTGAAGTGCGTAATTTTTGATATGGACGGTACGCTGACGCAGACAAACCGGCTCATCTTCGATGCATTCAATTTCATCGCCTTGAGGTATGAAGGCAGGAAGTACACGGAGGCGGAAATCACCGCGATGTTCGGCCCTCCCGAAGAGGAAGCCCTCATCGCAATCGTCGGGCGTGAGAGAATCGAGAAGGTCATGAAGGAGTATCTCGAGTTCTATCGCACGAACCACAATGAACTGGCTCAACTCTATCCGGGGATCAGGGATGTGGTTTCCGACCTGAAGACGCGGGGCGTTCATGTAGCGCTCTTCACCGGGAAGGGGATCGATACAACAACCATCACGATGGAGAAATTCGGATTGACGCCGTACTTCGATTACGTAGTCACGGGGAGCGATGTCGTGAACCACAAGCCATCCGGGGAAGGTATCCAGAAAATCATGATGCATTTTGGCTTGCAGCCCGATGAAGTGCTGATGGTCGGGGATTCGGTCGCCGACGTCAAAGCCTCTCACGGGGCGGGGGTGAAGATCGCAGCCGTGCTCTGGGATTCCTATAGCAAAGAGAAGGTGCTCCAGATGAGGACGGATTATGTCTTCCATGATGTCGGGGAGTTTTCGGAATGGCTGAAGGGGCAGTTTGACTGAGGAGCAGGGACAGCATTGGTGTACTACGCAAGGTACAGGGTGTTGAAATGATCAAACGAGCGCTCGTTCCCATGCTGCTCCTCGTCCAGATGCTTTCGGCCCAGGAGGTACTCTCCGATCGCATCAGAGGATTGAGAGTGTACGGGTCTGACAAGGCAGGGTTGCCTGTGGCGGGGCTCCAGTCCCGCCCGATCACAATCGAATTCGATGTCACGGAGAATTCACCTCCGGATGTTCGCATCCGCGTGATACACTGCGACCGGGACTGGAATCCGACAAAGAACGACTTCATCAACGATGACATGCAGAACCGGTCCAAAGAGGCTCTCCAGTATGATCCCGCTCCTGCCGGCGTGCAGTTCTATCGGTTTCATTACACTGTGCGGATTCCGGGAATGGCCGGGCTCGACCGTTTTCCGCACTCAGGGAACTACGTGTTTGAACTCGTTGACCAGCAATCGAAGAATGCGCTCGCACGCGGCAGATTCTTCGTCGCTGAAACGTCTCTGCCCTCATCAATGAAAGTCACCAATCGGTCGCTCCCGTCGGAAATCAATCCCTACAACCAGGTCAACAAAGTCGAAATCGCATTCGCTATTCCGAAACCTGTGGACGAGAGGAGCGAGGTGCTGTATCCGATCAATTTCAAAGCGGTGGATGTCTACAGGAATCGCCAATTGTACACTCCGTGGCGCATCGATGCTGACACCAGAAGTCCCAACACGTTTATTGACGGGTTTGGCACAGCCAAAATGAAGTTCGTTCTCGATAATGTCACGCCGGGCAACGGCTACCGACGCGTGGATTTGAGAAGTATAGACGAATATCCGGCGGGCCAGCAACTTCGAGCCCGTCTTGGCGCGGATGTGAGTCGGTTCCAACAGCCTCCGCGACAGGACAATCTTGGCACGTCAGTGCTTACGGATGCGACGCGTTACGCGGACTACGTACCCTTTTGCTTTGAACTCGCGTCGGAAACCGGGGAATACGGATCTGTTTTTGTCGTCGGAGATTTCAACGGCTGGAAGCCATCAGCAGACTGTCTGATGACCTATGACAATGAATCGCATCGCTATGTCTGGCAGACGACGTTCAGACGCGGGGCCTATGACTATCAGTACGTCGTGGGTCCCAACGATTGGATCAGTCTGGAAGGCAACGACTGGCGGACGATGAACGTCTATTCAGCGCTTGTCTATTATCACGATAATCGTTACGGCGGATTCGATCGGATCATAGGCTTTGTCCAGAAATCGAGTCCCGGCGGAAACGAACCCACTTCAGAATAATGCTCTAGTTCGGGAAACTCCTCGTATGGAAAAACTCAAAGTCGGAGTCGTAGGGACAGGACACCTTGGTAATCTCCACGCAAAGATGTATGCGCAGATTCCGGCCGCTGATCTTGTCGGCGTCTATGATGCGGATTTGGCAAAGGCCGAACGGGTCGCGGCGGACCACGGAACAAAGGCGTTCGGAAATCTCGAACAGCTTCTCGATAGCGTGCAGGCGGTCAACATCGCCACAACCACGACCGCCCACTATGAGGTTGCGCTTCAGGCCCTGGAACGCGGCCTTCACACGTTCATCGAAAAGCCGATCACGGAGACCATCGATCAGGCGAAGGCGTTGGTTTCCCTCGCGGATGCAAAGAAGCTCGCTCTGCAGGTTGGCCACATCGAGAGGTTCAATCCGGCGATCCTGGCCTTGGAACAATATCGGATCCGTCCGTTGTTTATCGAATCTCATCGGCTGGCGCAATTCAATCCACGAGGATCAGAGGTCGCCGTCGTGCTTGACCTGATGATCCACGATATTGACCTTATTCTCAGCCTTGTGCGATCACGCGTCGTGCGCATCGATGCCAACGGCGTTGCGGTCGTTTCGGGCAGCGAGGACATCGCAAACGCCAGGCTGCAGTTCGAGAACGGGTGTGTCGCGAATGTGACCGCAAGCCGGATCTCTCAGAACAAGATGCGCAAGATGCGGCTCTTCCAGAACGACGCTTACATCTCGATCGATTTTTCACAGGGTCTCGCCGAAGTGTTCCGGATTGTTGACGAGGGAGACCCTAACATCAAACCCACGATGATGCTCGGGAAAATCGACCAGGGTCAGCGGAAACGAGTGATTGTATATGAGCAGCCAGAAGTCAAAGAAGTAAACGCTTTGAAGTACGAATTGGAACTCTTCGTCAAATGCGTCACAGATGGAACGGAGCCGCCGGTAACCGGTCGTGACGGCTTGCAGGCCCTCGAAGTGGCACAGGAGATCCTGAAGATGATTTCTGAAAGTACGGCGCGCCTCCTCAAGAACAATTGACCAAAGTACACGGGACTCACGTGCTGGAACATCTGGACATACGGGAACCCCTGCTCAAACAGATCGGCGAAATCGCGGATCGGTCGTCAATCCAGGCCTTCGTCGTTGGAGGATTCGTACGCGATCTCTTGCTGGGGAAACAGGTCAAAGACATAGACATCATGGTCGTGGGGCAGGGTGTGATGTTCGGCGAACAGGTAGCTCGTGAGTTTGGAAGGACAAACCTCGTCGTCTTTGAAAAATTCGGCACGGCGATGCTTCAGCTCGACGATTGGAAACTGGAGTTTGTCGGTGCGCGGAAGGAGAGCTACAGCAAGTCTTCGCGCAAACCGAAAGTCGAGGTTGGCGCCATTGGCGATGACCTTTCGCGTCGTGACTTCACGGTGAACGCAATGGCTGTCTCCCTGAACTCGGCTGATTTCGGTCGGCTCCTTGATCCGTTCGATGGCCAGCAGGACATGCGCGAACAAATTCTCCGAACGCCGCTGGAACCGGAGGCTACTTTTGATGACGACCCCCTTCGGATCATGCGTGCATTCCGATTCGCCGCTCAGCTCGGATTTTCCGTCGAGCCATCCGTCCTTGAGGCGGCAAAGAAAATGGCCCCGCGGCTCAAGATCGTCTCGCAGGAGAGGATCTCGGATGAGTTCATGAAGATCCTCGCAAGCCCGAAGCCGTCGGTAGGTCTGCAGCTGATGCACCTATCGGGCGTGATGAACGTCGTATTCCCTGAAGTCGCACATCTTGGCGGCGTCGATCAGCGGCAGGATTTTCACCACAAAGATGTCTTACAGCATACGTTCAGGGTTCTCGACAACGTCGCCGGGGTGTCCGCGAACGTCTGGTTGCGTCTCGCCACGCTCCTGCATGA
>QYQB01000195.1 GCA_007280275.1 bacterium
AGCTCAGCCGGCAGAAGTACCTCTTCAAGCGAAAAGCGATGAAGTCCTGATCACTTTGGTCCATCAAGGGGAACACGCCGCTTTTCGTGTTCTGGTGGAACGCTATCAGGAACGAATCAGGAACCTGATCTATTCCATATTTCACGAGCCAGGGGTCGTCGATGATCTGTCTCAAGAGGTTTTCATCAAAGCCTATGAGGCATTACATCAGTTCCGGTTCCAGTCATCGTTCTACACGTGGCTCTATCGGATTGCGGTCAACAAGAGCAGGGATGAGCTGCGGAAGAGAAAGGTCCGCCGATGGGTTTCCCTCCAATCTATGATGGAGTCCTCGGACAAGGAACTGGCAGCGAAGATCGTAGCCGAGCCTCAGGATAACGAACTACAGGAGCTGCTCGCCGCTGGGTTGAAGTCGCTGCCGGAAAAATATCGTATCGCTGTCATCCTGAAGGATGTTGATGGATTCTCGTACGAAGAAATTGCGGAGATCATGGAATGCGAAATTGGTACAGTGAAGTCAAGACTCTCGCGTGCCCGCGCGATGCTGCGAAAGATTCTGGAGCCTTCGTTGAAGGAGGCGGTGTAATATGAAGCCTCAAACAAAGACCGATCGTTCACAACTCCTCTCAGCGTATGTCGACGGAGAGCTTGACGAAGTGCAGACACAGTTTGTAGAGACGAGCGTGTTGGAGGATCCAGAAGCCCGCAGGGAACTGGAAAAGCTTCGAGCTCTTAAGAACCTGATAGCCGCCAGGAGGCGCCTCACCCCGTCCGTGGGATTCTGGACGCGTCTCTCAACTGAGCTTGAGCGCAGGAAAAGGGAGGAGGAAAACCTGCTCCCATTTCCGCGGAAGTACCTCCCACTGGTTTCTGTTGGAACTGCCGTGGTGATACTCGTTGTCGGTATTGTGTTGTTCCAACAACGGGCAGCCCTTGTTGATTACGTGAGCAGGCAATCGGAGCGGGTGCAGAAGTCGGTTGAGGACAACATCCTCAAGGGACCCCTCATGCCTCTCTTCTCGCACATTGACAAAAACCAGGCCTTGCAGTTTGCGATGTTCGGGACTTTGCCGCTGGACGCGAGAGCAGAGACTGAGCTACGGGTGAACGAAGACTCTGCTCGTGGGTACACCATCGACATGGATAAGAAGGGGGACCGGAAAACGCCGACCGTGACTGTGAAAGAGTTTGTCGATGAGGTACGACCGAGCCACATACAGCTTCAGATTATTGATTCGTTGCTGGATCTCGGCCGGGTGAAGCTCGAGGGTTCGGTGTTCGTCGCAGAAGACCGTGCGATGGCGGTTAACCCGGAACTTTCCCGATTGAATCGGGTCATGCTCTCCGGCATCGCGGCTGCCCTTGAACCCGAGCAGCGCCTCAGGTTCGAGCGATTCTTGCAGGTTCGACAGGCTCCCTATATGCTCTCCGGTGGTCGCCGGGGATCGGAGACATCTGAACGTATTCTGCACACGATGCGGACGCGAGAGCGCTCCGAGGCATTCCTTGTGGTTTCACCTGAGACGGTCCTCGTCTCCCGTCTCGACATCGATTTGGATAGTTTGCGCCGCCACATCAGTGGGGTTCGGGAAGTGCAGACCTCGGTCGCAGTCCATATGAATAGTCTGATCCGACGGATGGGGGAAAGGGAAGTCGCGGTGAGACACCGATCTGGCGTGCCGATGCCGCAGGTTCGCGTTGTGGGCGGTTCGGAATTCTTCAGCATCCAGATCGGTAGCGACTGGGAAGGTTTGCCCAGGCCGTCGGACATGTGGGTCAAGCCTCGCATACCGGTGCAGGTAGGAACACGTGGGCGCCATCCCGGGCCATCGTTCAATTTCCAGATCAACGGCGATGACAGTTCCGTGTTTTTCAATCTTGATCTGGACAGCGTGATGATCCGCATGAGAAAAGAGGGGGACGCCGGGGCGATAGAGATCTTCAAGGGCGATCCGCGCTCCCGGAACCGTGTGTTCCAACTTGATGGGCGTGAGATGCAGCCGTTTCCGGATAGCGCGTCGCGCGGTCAAAAGCGAAAGATCTCCAAGCTCGACTCCCTTATGAAAGAGATGGAAAAGCGCGAACAGCGACACGAGCGAAACCAGGAAGAAGAGGATTCCCCAAAGCCTCATAGGTAGGAGGTCCTACACAATGTTTTGGCATTGCCGAGCCCCGGTGCGCGAATCCGCATCGGGGCTTGTCATTGTTGCAGGTTTGCTTCTCTTTGCACTCTTGCCTATATTCAACTCCTAGAAACCTTCCAGAGGTTGACAGAACTACTTGTCAGAGCACATCAAAGTCCGCATCAGCCGAGTTGGTCAGGGGGGCGAAGACTTGCCGCTTCCGACATATGCAACTGAAGGTTCAGCTGGCATGGACCTCCTTGCTGCTGTCGAGTCCGACGTGAGTATCAATCCTGCCGAGACCGTGCTTGTCCCAACGGGGATCAGCGTTCAGCTTCCTGAGGGATTCGAAGCACAGGTACGTCCGCGCAGCGGACTGGCCATCAAATACCAGATTGGGATACTGAACTCGCCAGGGACGATCGATTCCGACTACCGTGGAGAGGTCAAGATTATTTTATCGAATTTTGGCAAACAGCCGTTCGTTGTCCGCCGGGGTGACCGTATCGCCCAAATGGTGATTCACCGGTATGCAAGGGTCGAGTGGGAGGAAGTGGAGTCTCTCGATGAGACCGCTCGTGGTGGGGGAGGATTCGGGCACACAGGCGTTTCATCGTTGAAGGGGAAAATACAATGAGCACCAGGAAACGCCCGCAGAGAGTACGAAGGGGAGCTGATCCACAGCTCGACGCTCTCGACACGCACTGGGATTCGTTGTTCCAATCACTTGGTCGTATCGAGATTGTTCTTCTCATCGGAGCGATCCTGCTCCTCCTTGTTCTTATTTACTCGATTCAGTCGGTCTTATCGCCATTCATGTTGCTTGGTGCGATCTTGTTCCTTCTCTATCCATTGAGGGGATACAGTCTCGCCAAGAAAATCATGTGGCTGAGTGTTATTCTTTTTGGAATCTGGTTCGTATCGTCGATTTCGTCTTTGCTGGCGCCATTCGTGGTCTCACTTGTGCTTGCCTACGTGATGAATCCGATCGTGGAGCGGTTCGAGCGCTGGAGTGTGCCCCGGTGGGTCACATCCATGGTGCTCATTCTCATACTTCTTGGACTGATCACGCTGTTCTTCTTCCTCGTCCTTCCCGTCGTCCTGGCTCAGGTTGAAGGCATTCTCGATTCACTCTCGAAGCTCATCGTCGATTTCAACACTTCCATCTGGAACAGCAGCATGCTCAAGGCCCTGGAGAGGTACGGCGTTTCCGGCGACGAAGTGCGAAACACGGTCACGAGCCAATTCACTCCGAAGCTCGAAGATATCCTGAAGAACCTCGTGCGTGGGCTTCTGATGTTGGCAACCAGCATCAGTAGCCTGGTGACGCAGATTTTCTACGTCGTGCTGGTGCCGTTCCTGACATTCTACATCCTTACTGATCTGCCGAAGATACGTCATCGATTCTTGTTGCTCTTCTCCCATCGTCTTCGCGACCGCGTTGAATCGTATCTGAACTCAGCAGACCAGGTGATTGGATTGTATCTGCGAGGTGCTCTGACTGTGGCCCTCCTACAGGGTGTTGTCATTGCTACAATATTCTCGATTGTAGGTATCAAATATGCCCTTATGCTGGGTGTCATCGCAGCCATTCTGGACCTCATTCCATATTTCGGTCTCATTATCACGATGGTCCTCGCCGTGATTGTGGCCATGTTCAGTGATCCTCCCGTTCACTTGAAAGTCCTGTTCGCAATCGGGTCGATCGAATCACTGCGTATTTTCGAGACAATGTACTTATCTCCGCGAATCGTGGGTAGCAAAGTCGGTCTCCACCCCTTACTGATCATTTTTTCCATCCTTGTGTTCTTCTACTTTCTCGGATTCCTCGGCTTAGTGATTGCCGTTCCGGCGACTGCGTTGATCATTACGTTCATCAAGGAATGGGAATCGGGTCGCAAGGGAATGCCGCCAGAACGATACTCCAAATCCGCTGCGGGCTGATGCTCTATGGCGGGGACACTTTTTTTGGTCGCAACGCCGATCGGCAATTGGGAAGACATCACTCTTCGGGCTCTTCAGGTTTTGAAGGAAGTTGATCTAGTCGTATATGAAGAGCGGAAGGAGGGATCGCGACTCCTCCGGCACTACGGAATTGAAAAGCCTGTCGAAAGTCTCAATGAGCACAACGAGGCGGCCTCAACGCAGGTGATTCTGGAGCGGATTCAGGGGGGGATGTCGGTTGCCTTGATTTCCGACGCAGGTACGCCCGTCTTTTCGGATCCAGGACAGGGCTTGGTTCAGAAGGCTATCCAGATCGGAATACGGATCGTTCCGATTCCCGGGGCATCGTCCCTGATGGCTGCACTCATCGTTTCCGGTTTCCCTATCCGCAATTTTCTCTTCCAGGGCTTTCTCTCTCCAAAACGGGATCGTCGCATCGCCGAACTGCAGCAGCTCAAGCGTGAAGCACGGACTGCTGTGCTGATGGATGCGCCGTATCGATTGGTCCAGCTCGTCCGGGACGTTGCGGAGGTCATCGGTGATTCCCGACGTCTTTGCGTCGCGTTCGACCTCACCCTGCCAACTGAACAGATATTCCACGGAATTGCGTCAGAGCTTCACAAGCAATTCGCGAAGGAGGGAAGGAAAGGGGAGTTTGTACTGATGATCGAGGGGTTGAAACACACTTCATAATTCATGATTGGATGTTCGATATTGGATATTAACATGAATGTCCAATATCGAATAATGAATGTCGAATCATGAAGTTTGGTAGGTTGCAACAAACAGGGGCCGCCTCGAGTCTGAGACGGCCCCTTCTTCTTGATAAGCGCGGACTATTCTTAGGGAAGCAGGACGGCGCATGCAACAACAGTCGTCCAGATTCCTTTCCTGTCACCCTCTGCAGACTGTGTGACGTTGAAGGTGCGGATGATCTTCCCGGACATCTTGAACATCTTCTCGCGTTCATCCCAGGCCGTGTTCGGGTCAAACTCGAGCCCAAGGGTTGTCGCAAGCATGGTCGCGGCAAGGTCCTCTGCATAGTCACCGGCTCGCTCGTCGCTTTCACCGAACGGATGATGTTCCGACAGGTAGCCGTACAGACTGGGGTCTGCAGGCGTAGCGACGCCGACGGATGCTGCGATAAGCCGGTTCGGCTCGTTTGTCGCATTCCGCGCCATGACGCAGAACGTTATAGCGCCCGGCTGGAGGAACTCGAGCCCCTGTTCCTTTGGTATGCGTTTGCAGTTGGGTGGGTAGATACTCGAGACGGTTACGAGGTTGCATTTCTCGATGCCGGCGTCCCTCAATGCGAGTTCGAAGGACTGTAAATAGTCTTTATGACGGCCGACCCCTTTGGTGAAGAACATTTTGGTTGGTACGAACAATTCCTCATCTCCCTCTTGTGAATTGTATGTGAGTGCGAATGATCAAGCTTGGATGATTCTCAGGAATTTTCTCTTCCCGACTTTGACAACAAACGCTTTGTCTTGAGGTATGGCTGTGTTCAGATCTGTGACTCGCTCTCCGTTGATGGAGACGCCCCCCTGTTCGATCAAGCGCCTGGCC